>MNCZ01000027.1 GCA_001914695.1 Gammaproteobacteria bacterium 13_2_20CM_66_19
CGTTCTTCATTTAATTGCTCCCCACAGGTTGTTTCCTGCCTTGCCCTGCGACAGCGGCGCTCCTGCCGTTCGGCGGAGGCGTCGGCGCAGACCTTCATCGCTGCGGCGGCAGCAAGGTGCATGCCAGCCGCCGTTGCTCAAGGACAACATCGGCGCCTATGATACAACAAGCACTTATCTAGTTGCGTAAATCGGCTTGGCGGTTTGTTGTGTCAGAAAGGCCACAGTGTGACTCGAGGAGTGTTGCAGGTATGCACCACTTACTGCGGATCCGCAGCGTCAGCTGCGACGCCGGGAGCGTGCGGCTCAGCTGCGGTGCAACCAGCGCGCGGCGAGAGGCGGCACGAAGACCAGGCTGACGAGGGTCGAGGAAACGAGACCGCCGAGAATCACGGTAGCCATGGGACCTTCGATTTCGTGTCCGGGCTGATGTGACTGCAGGGCCACCGGCAACAATGCGAGCGCGGTGAGCAACGCCGTCAGCAGCACCGGGGTGAGGCGCTCTTCGGCGCCCCGCAACGCGGTCGCGAGGCCCCAGGGCTGGCCCTCGATTGCAATCAGGTGCTCGTAATGCGAGATCAGCAGGATCGTGTTGCGTGCGGCGATTCCGAACAGGGCGACAAATCCCACCATCGCGCCCAGTGACAGCGTGGCGCCGGTCAGTGCCACCGCCAGCACCCCGCCGATCAGCGTGCTCGGGAGCGCCGCCAGCACCAACAACACGTGGCGGCTGCGACCGAACGCCAGTGCGAGCAGCAGCACGATGAGCACCAATGCCGCCCCCGCATGCCACAGGAGCTCCCGCGCCGCTGCGGCCTGTGCGGGCGCGGTGCCCCCGTAGCGCAGATACACGCCCGGTGGGAGCTTCACGCGAGCGGCGATCTGCTCCCGGGCGCGCCGCGCGAAGCCCGCCTGATCGGCCCCGGTGGGCGTGGCGATCACCACTTGACGCCGCAGTCCGTCCTCGTGCGCGATCAGACTGCGAGCCGATACCACCTCGAGCGTCGCCACGGACGACAGCGGGACCAGAGCGCCGTCGCGGCCGCGCAGGCGGAGATTGCGGATCTCATCCGGCGTCGCGCCGGCCGCGGCGAGGCGCACGACCACCGGCACGCTGCGGTCGGACTGATTGAGGTGCGCCACAGCCGTGCCGTGGTAGGCGGCGTTCAGGGCGCCGAGTACCTCCGCGGCCTGCAGTCCGTAGAGGCTGAGTCGCTCCGGACGCAGTTGCATCTCGAGCTCGGGCTGACGCGGCGGCACCTGCAGACGCACCGTGCCGCTCTGCGGCAACTTGCGCAGCAGCGCGGCAATCTCGCCGGCCACCTCGTCGTCGACGTCCAGATCGGGTCCGAAGACGCTGACAGAAAACGGAGCCACATTCCCGGACAGCGTCTCGCCGATGCGCTCCGCGAGCACCGAATAGATCTCGACCAGCTGATTGGGGAACTGCGCGAAGACCTCTCGCACCCTGGCCTCGAGCTGCCCGGTCGTGGCGCGGCCCGACGGCTCGAGTTGAATCTCGAACTCGCTCTTGTTCGGCGCATCCGGATCCTGGCCGTTCTCCGCGCGGCCGATCTGCTCCGCCACGCTCTTGACGCCGGGAATCGTCCTCGTGCGCGATCAGACTGCGAGCCGATACCACCTCGAGCGTCGCCACGGACGACAGCGGGACCAGAGCGCCGTCGCGGCCGCGCAGGCGGAGATTGCGGATCTCATCCGGCGTCGCGCCGGCCGCGGCGAGGCGCACGACCACCGGCACGCTGCGGTCGGACTGATTGAGGTGCGCCACAGCCGTGCCGTGGTAGGCGGCGTTCAGGGCGCCGAGTACCTCCGCGGCCTGCAGTCCGTAGAGGCTGAGTCGCTCCGGACGCAGTTGCATCTCGAGCTCGGGCTGACGCGGCGGCACCTGCAGACGCACCGTGCCGCTCTGCGGCAACTTGCGCAGCAGCGCGGCAATCTCGCCGGCCACCTCGTCGTCGACGTCCAGATCGGGTCCGAAGACGCTGACAGAAAACGGAGCCACATTCCCGGACAGCGTCTCGCCGATGCGCTCCGCGAGCACCGAATAGATCTCGACCAGCTGATTGGGGAACTGCGCGAAGACCTCTCGCACCCTGGCCTCGAGCTGCCCGGTCGTGGCGCGGCCCGACGGCTCGAGTTGAATCTCGAACTCGCTCTTGTTCGGCGCATCCGGATCCTGGCCGTTCTCCGCGCGGCCGATCTGCTCCGCCACGCTCTTGACGCCGGGAATCGCGGCCAGGCGTGCGGCGATCCGTTCCCCGACCCGCGAAGTCTCGAGCAGCGAGATCCCGGGGCGGAGCGAGGCATGCGCGATCAGGTAGTTCTCGCGGAAATCCGGCAACAGCCGGGCGCCGAGGACCGGCAGCAGCGCGAGTCCGGCAACCCCGCTCAACACTACCCCGACCAGTACCGGCGCCGCGCGAGGCTCGAGCCCCGTGATGGCGCTGCGCTGCCAGCGCTTGCAGCTTCCCAGCCAGGCGGGCTCGGCGCGTGGCTGGTGACGCCGCATCAGCAGAGCGCACAGAGCCGGGGTGGCGCTCATGGCCACCAGCAGCGACAGTCCCACCGCCAGCAGAAACGCAGTGGCCAGCGGCCGGAAGAATGCCCCCTGCAGGCCCGACAGCATCAGGATCGGGAGAAACGCCACCGCCACCGCCGCGGTGGCGTAAAACACCGGACGGCGGACTTCGAGCGAAGCCTCGAGCAGGAGCGAGCGCATGTCGGCGCTCGCGCCGGCCGCGCGGCGGCGGCGCGTGATGTTCTCCACGTCGATGACCGCGTCGTCGACCACCACTCCGAGCGCCACCACCAGGCCGCCGAGGCTCATGGTGTTGAGCGACAGCCCGCCCAGCCCCAGGATCCAGATCGTAGCGAGCAGTGAGACCGGGATTGCGCCGAAGGATATGAGCGCGCCGCGCCAGTCGCGCAGCGTCAGCAGCAACACCACCACCACGAGCGCCGCACCGACCAGGAGCGAATTGCGCAGCTTGGCGATGGCGCTTTCGATGAAGCTCGCCGGCCGCAGCAGCGCCGGATGGTAGCGTACCCCGCGCGGGGCGAGTTGCGTGGCGAGAATCTCCAATCGATGCTCGAGCCCGCGCGTGACCTCGAGCGTGTTGGCGCCGTATTGGGTCGAGGTTTCCACCAGAATGCCGGGGTGGCCGCCGATCATGGCGTCGCCAAAGCGCGGTGCGGCCCCGTCGCGTACCTGCGCGATGTCGCCGATCCGCACGGGAACGCCGGCAGGGGTGGCCACGACCGCCTGGCCGAGCGCGCTGAGTGACTCCGCGGGGGCCTGTGCCCGCAGCACCAGGCGCTGCACCGCGGTCTCGAGATAGCCGCCGCCGCTAATGAGCGTGGCGCGGCGCGCCGCCTCGCTCAGTTCCTCGAGCGTCACTCCGGCGGCGTTCAGCTTGACCGGGTCGACCCACAGCTGCCGCTCGCGCGACTCGCCGCCGAAGATCTGCGCCTGCGCCACGCCGGGCACCGCCAGGATCTGCGGCTTCAGCGTCCAGCGAACCAGGTCGTGCAGCTCGAGCGGCGACAGCCGGTCACTCGTGAAGCCGAAGTGCAGCAGATACTCCATCGAGGAGCTCAGCGGCGACAGCTGCGGCGGCCCGATGCCCGGAGGCAGCAGCGCGCTCCCGCCGCCGAGGCGCTCGCTGATGACCTGCCGCTGCAGGTAGGGATCGCTGCCGCGACCGAAGACCACCTGAATCGCCGCCAGACCCTGGCTCGAGGTCGAGCGAACCGCCTCGACGTTCTCCGCGCCGCCGAGCACATCCTCGAGCGGTCGGGTCACGAGCGACTCCACCTGCGTGGCATCCAGGCCCGGTGCCTCCACCTGCACGAGTACGTGAGGCGGCGCGAAGTCGGGGAACACGTCGAGTCGGGCGCCGAGCAGTGCGCCCGTACCGAGCAGCGCGACGAGCAGCGACAGGGCCGTCACGATCCTTGGAGCGGCCAGCGAGCTGCGGACAATCGTGGCGAGCATGGCCGCTAGCGGGGTCCCCGGGAAATCAAGCGTCTTGTTGCACGGCTATCGCTCGCACCGCGCGTGAAGCTTGATTTCCCGGGGTGCATCAGTCGTGTTCCTCTTCCGCGGCGGAGAAGCTGCCGACGCCCTGCAGCGACCACAGCACACCGGCGCCCTGCACTACGACCTGATCGTCGGGCGCGAGTCCCTCGACCAGCCACGCACTCCCCACCCGCGACAGCGGCCGCACCGGCACCGCCTCATAGTGAAAGCCGGCGGCGCTACTCGTGCGGTGACGGCGATAGACGTAGGAGCCCTTTTCCGCATAGACCAGTGCCTCGGCCGGCACCAGCAGCCCCGACGTCGCGGCGGCCTGCAGCCGCACCTCGATGCGGGCGCCGGGCCCGAGCGCGCCCGGAGTGCGCTCGAGCTGCAGCAGCCAGCCGGCCGTCTGCGCGGGCCCATCGGTGCGCCGCAGCGGCCCGAGAACCCGCGCGCTGACATTCACGCCGTCGATCACCACCACGGCGTGGCGGTCGACGGTGCTGCCGAGGGGGTGCGCGGGAACATCGGCGCGCACCAGGAGCTGCCGGCCGTGGGTGAGCGCCTCGAGCAGCGCGCGCCGCTGGCCGGCGCTCCAGCTCGCCAGCGGTCCCCACTGCAGGCTGAAGCCGAGTGCCGCGGCCCGCGCCTGCGCGGAGGCTTCCGCCGATTGCGCCTGCGCCGCCTGCGAAGCCTTCAGGGATACCTGAGCATCGTCTCGATAGAGATGCTCGAGTCGCGTCGCCTCCGCCTGCGCCGCGGCCGCGGCGACGCGCGTCGTCTCCACGCGCCCCATGTCGTTCGCCAGCGCAACCGGATCCAGTACCGTGCCGTACGCCTCGATCTGTGGCGCACTGCGGAGCGCCAGCGGCTGCTCGACGCGAATGCCCACGGCCTGCTCCTGCGAGGATGTCAGCGAAAGCTGCGCCGGCGCCCGCCGCAGCGGCTCGGCGTAGTCGTCCGCGTCCGCCCCCGCCAGCAGCGGACCGGGCCACCCGCCGGCCGACAGCACGAGCCACGCAGCCAACGCCCTCGTCGTCATTGCGCCTCATCCCCCTCGAGTGGCCGGTGATAGGCGTCCTCGAGCGCCCCGTATGCGACCTCGGCCGTGTAGGCAGCCGCCAGTACCGCCAGCCGCGCCTCGGTCGCCGCGATCCGTGATGCCAGCACACCGGCGCGGTCGCTGGCACCTTCGCGCAGCGCGCGCTCTTCGGCGTTACTCCGCCGTTCGGCGAGAGCCGCGAGCTCTCCGGTCTCCTGCCACGCCTCGCGCACCGCCGGCCACGCCTGCTCGGCGCGCTCGATCTGTTCGAAAATCTGTGCCTGGACCGCCTTGAGATGCTCGCCCGCCGCCGTGCGCCGCGCGAGGGCCTCGGCGATCGGACCCTGGTGTCGATTGAACAGCGGCAACTCGAACGACACCCCGAGCGCGCTCTCGGTGTCGAGGGCGCCCCGGGCGTCTTCGCGTATCCCATCGCCGCCCCAGGCATAGGCCGGGGTGATGTGAAGCTGCGGCCAGCGCCTGGCGACTTCACGTTGCAGGCTGAGCTGCGACAGGTCGTATTCACGCAGCGCGTGCGTGATTTGGGGCCGCCCGATCAGAGCCTCCGTCCGCCAGCGCTGCGAGCTGGCGCTCTGGAGGGCGCCGATCGCGGCCCAGTCGTCCCAGCGCACGGACGCCGAAGCGAGTGCCGTGCTCGGCACCCCCACGGCAGCGGCCAGCCGCGCCACGGCGTCTGCAGCGCGCGTCCTCGACTGTTGCCGGCGCTGTCGTGCGCGTGCCAGCTCCAGCTCATCGGCCAGCATCTGCGTACGCGCGAGATCGCCGAGCTGCACGCGTGCACGATCCGAGTCGACCAGCGCCTGGCGCTCCGCGATCAGCGCCTCGAGCAGCGTCGTCTCGTCGCGCGCCGAGACGGCATCGAGCAGCGCCTGGCGCAGCGCCGCGCGCACCTGCCAGATCGATTCCGCCAGCTCCGACTGCGCAAGTGCGGCCTGCAGGGCCGCCTGTTGCCGCGCCCGCGCACGCTCGGCGGGACGGCGTAACAGGAAATCCAGTGACACCCCATAGAGCCACGCCGTGCTCTGGGCAGAGGCGGTCAGATACTCCGCAAACAGCTCCACGCCCGGATTGGGATGTTCCGCGGCGCTGCGTTCGGCCGCCGCCGCCGCCAACACTGCGGCGCGCTGCTCGCCGAGTTGCGGATTGAGCTGCAGCGCGGCGCTGAGCCATTGCGAGCGATCCCAGCCTGCCGAGGCCGCGGGCAGCCCACCGGAGAGGCCCGGGAGCGTGCGCGCGTTGAAGCGGGCGAGTGTAGCCGCGGGTTCCAGCGGAGCAGCGGGTGGCGTGTGCATGCAGGCAGCGAGCAGCGCACACGCGGCGGCTGCGGGGAGCCCGCGCCGTGTGTTCGGAGTCATCACTAGGTCGCGACTGCTGCCAATGCGTCCATGTGAAAGCGCAGGTGATCTTCGACAAACGTCGCGATGAAATAGTAGTCGTGACCGTAGCCTACCTGCCGCCGCAGCCGTAGCGGTTGCCCGGCCGCGGCGCACGCTCGCTCCAGCAGCTCCGGCAACAGCTGCCCTTGCGGCAGAAATTTGTCGGCCATTCCCTGATCGACGAGGATTTCCGGGAAAACTTGCGAGCCGCGTGCAGCGAGGAGCTCCACGGCATCGTAGCTCGCCCAGGCGGAAGGGTCGTTGCCGAGGTAGCGTGGCAGCGCCTTCTGTCCCCACGGGCAGCGCGTCGGCGAACAGATCGGCGCAAATGCCGACACCGATCTGTAGACCTCGGGATTCCTCAGCGCCAGTACCAGCGCACCGTGGCCTCCCATGGAATGACCGAAAATCCCCAGGCGTCGCGCGATGCCGGGAAACTGCGTCAGTACCGCCTCGCGCAGCTCCTCCAGCACGTAGTCGTACATGCGGAAATACTGCGACCAGGGCGCTTGGCTTGCATTGAGGTAAAACCCCGCGCCGGTCCCGAATTCCCAGTCCTCGGCCTCACCGGGAATACCCGTGCGACGCGGGCTGGTGTCGCAAGTCACCAGCATGACTCCGAGCTGCGCGGCGACGCGCTGCGCGGCGGCCTTGATGGCGAAGGTCTCTTCGGTGCAGGTGAGGCCTGCGAGATAGAAGAGGACCGGCACCTGCCGCTGCCGCGCCTGGGGCGGCTGATAGACGGAGAATTGCATCGGCAGGCCAATGACGGCCGATTGGTGGCGGTAGAAACCCTGCAACCCGCCGAAAGACTGATGCTCGCTGAGGGTTTCGAGCTTCATCGCTGCCCCACGCAACCGGCTGCACGCCACGGCGGAAGCCGACCCGGCTCCGGCTCGGCGCGCTCGTTCACGTCACATTATGAATCGGATCGGGCGGTGCGGTCTCGCCGGCGCTGCCGCGCGGCTGAGCTATGACAGAGCTGGCTCAGCCGTGTCAGATTGGGCACGCCACTTCTCGCCGCTGGGGCAGCGGCGCTCCGGACGAGGGACGTTTGAGCTCGGGTACGGCTTGTGCGGACTTGCGGATCCGGGGAGCCCGCCGCCGGGCTCCCGGCCCGATCAACTTCTAGCGATTGGCGATGTACATCGTGATTTCCATGCCAAACCGGAAATCAATCGCCTTCGGAGTTTCCCAGCGCATAGTTTTGCTTCCTGGTTCGTCGGCCAGCCGGCGGCTGCCGGCACCGGTGTATGCTGTCCCGCAGCTCGCAGCACCGAAAGCGGAACATCATGAAAGTGGCCTCATGATTTTCTTGAGGCCCGGCGCAAGCCGCCCTACGGTCCACCGCGCCTGACCCGACCCGCCGATGAAACTACGGACCCGCCTCAACCTGGTACTGATCGGCCTCACCGCCGTGTCTGTGGGGGTGCTGATCGTCGACGAGCTGCACGACATGCGCTCATCGATCAGGGAGGAGATTGAGGCCGCGAACCGCGTCGCAGCCCACCTGCTCGGGAGCCTGGCACTCACCGATTCGAGCGCCGACGGACTCGCAGCGGTCCGGGAGCAGTTGCAGAAGCTGGGCCACGTACGGGCCAACGACATTACCCTGCGCACTGCCTCCGGCGAGGTGCTGTACCGCGCTCCGCCGCCCGTCTACAAGGCCGGCCGCGAGGCGCCGGCGTGGTTTGCACGGCTCCTGGCGCCGGCGCCCGCGCGGCAGGTGTTCAGAATCGGGGATGCCGAGCTCATCATCGAGGCGCAGCCCTCGCGCGCCATACTCGACGCCTGGGACGATCTCACGCGGCTGGTGGCCGTGGCCGTGATCATGCTGCTCCTGATCGGGGGGCTCGCGTTCTGGCAGGTCGACCGGGCGCTGGCGCCGTTTCCGGTGATCGTGGACGGCCTCGAGCGACTCGAGGGCGGCGAGCTCGCGTATCGACTCCCGCCGCTGCCCGGCGCCGAGGCGGGCGCGATCGGCACCGCATTCAACCGCATGGCGCAGGCGGTGGAGGACAAGATGCAGGCGGAGCGCGAGGCACGCGATGCGCGCACGCGGCTCGAGGAGCGCCGCGAGCTGGCGCTGCTCATCGAGCAGAGCGTGGAGGAGGAGCGCCGCCTGATCTCGCACGAGCTGCACGACGAGTTCGCGCAGTCGGTGACCGCCATCCGGAGCCTCGCGATGGCGATCGCTACACAGAGCGCCGCGGCCGCGGCCAGCGAGCCCGCTCGGCTGATCTGCGAGGAAGCCGCGCGGCTCTATGACGCGATGCACGGCCTCATCCCGCGGCTCGCGCCCCCGTCGCTCGATACCCTCGGCCTGGCGGAGAGCCTCGAGAGCCTGGTGCGCGAGTGGCAGCGCCGCCATCCCGTCCCCGTGCTCTCGCTGCAGCACCAACTGCCCGCGGATCTCGGCGGGAGCGCCACGCTCGCGGCCTACCGCGTCGTGCAGGAGGGACTGGTGAACGTACTGCGTCACGCCCAGGCGGAGCGCGTGAGCATTGACCTGAGAGCCAACGGCCAGCGCATGGTCGTCTCGGTCACCGACGACGGAGTGGGGCTGCCTGTGGAGTGGCGTCGCCCCGGTCACTTCGGCCTGCGCGGTCTCGCCGAGCGGGTCGAACACCTGGGAGGGAGACTCCGGGTAGCCAACCATGAGCCGCACGGAGTCAGTCTGATGGCCGAGATTCCGCTGGTGCACGCATGATCCGCGTACTGCTGGTCGACGACCACGCCCTGGTGCGCACCGGCTTTCGCCTGCTGCTGCACTCGCACTCCGCGACCAGGGTCGTCGGCGAGGCCGACTCCGGAGAAAGCGCCTGCGAGCGCTATCTGGAGCTGACGCCCGACGTGGTGGTCATGGATCTGGCCATGCCGGGCATGGGGGGACTCGAGGCGCTGCGGCGCATCCGCGCCCACAATCCCCAGGCCCGCGTGCTGGCGCTCTCGGCGCACGAAGACGCCGAGCACGCGCGCCGCGCGCTGCGCGAGGGGGCGCGCGGATTCCTGTCGAAGCGCTGCGCCCCGGAAGCGCTGATCGAGGCGATCACGACAGTCGCTGCAGGCCAGCGCTACCTCGATGTCAGCCTTGCGCACCGGCTCGCGCTGCAGGAGGTCGACGGCGGAGAAAAGTCCGGGGTAGCGAGCCTCTCGGAGCGGGAGTTCGAGGTGTTCCTGCGCCTCGCCGCCGGCCACACCGTGCAGCGAATCGCCGAGCAGCTGAAGTTGTCGGCATCCACGGTCGGGACGCATCTCTACAACGTCAAGCAGAAACTCGGCGCGTCAAACCAGGCCGAGCTCACGCTGATCGCGATCCGCCACCGTCTGATCGACCCCTAGGTTCATGCGTAGCTGTACCTAGTCTAGGCCCAGCCGCCCCCCGCGCCCTGGCAGCGAGAACCAGGTCATGGAATCGACTTCAGTCCCACCCCGCCCGCGCGGGCGTGTTAAGTTACCCCACCCTCTCTACACCCTCTGGCAACGCATGCCCGACACCCCTCGCAACGAGCAGACCCTCGCCGCGCCCGCGGCAGCGGAGAGTCCGCCCCCCCTGGTCTGGGCCAACGTGCTGATGTTCGCGCTGAGCTTCGCCGGCGCGCTCATCCTGGTCCCCTGGTATGGGCTGACGCACGGCTTTTCGCCCGCGGCCTGGGCCGCATGCGTGCTGCTCGCCGGCGCGAACGGCATGGCGGTCACGGCCGGCTACCACCGGCTGTGGGCGCATCGCACCTACGACGCGCACTGGAGCCTGCGGCTGCTGTATCTCTTCTTCGGCACCATGGCACTGCAGAACAGCGTGTTCGCCTGGTGCAGCGGTCACCGCACCCATCACCTGCACGTCGACGACGTGGATCGCGACCCGTACTCGGCGCGGCGCGGCTTCTGGTTCTCGCACATCGGCTGGATGCTGCGCGAGTACGCGAGCGGCAGGCCCGACTTCTCCAACATCCCGGACCTCAAGCGCGATCCCATGCTGGCCTTCCAGCACCGCTACTACGTGCCGCTCGCGGTCGCCCTCAACATCGGCCTGCCGCTCCTGCTCGGGATTCTCTCTCACGACGTTTGGGGCATGCTGATCCTCGCGGGCGTGCTGCGCCTCGTGTGGAGCCATCACATCACCTTCTTCATCAACTCGCTCGCCCACATGTGGGGCAGCCGGCCGTACACCGACGAGAACACCGCGCGCGACAACCCGGTCATCGCGGTCGTCACCTACGGCGAGGGCTATCACAACTTCCACCACATCTTCGCGCACGACTACCGCAACGGCGTGCGCTGGTGGCAGTGGGATCCGACCAAGTGGCTCATCGCGGGGCTGCAGGTGGTGGGCCTCACGCGCCGTCTCAAGCGCACGCCGGTCTTCCAGATCCAGCGCGCCCTGCTCGCCATGCAGTTCACGCGCGCCCGCGAGCGCCTCGCGAGCAACCGCCATGCCGGACGCTCGCACCTCGAGCAGCTGCGCGCGCGCGTGGCGCACGAGTACGAGAGCTTCCTCGCAGCGCTCGCGGACTGGTCCCGCGTCAAGGATCAATGGCTCGGCGAGAAGAAGCGCGCCGTGAGCGAGCACTGGGAGCAGCTGCAGCTTCAGGCCCGATTGCGCGAGATCGAGCGCCGCCTGAGCCGGCAGCTGCGGCGCATGCGCATCCTGCAGGCGCAACTCGCCTAAGCGCTGCCGCACGGGGCCAAAGGCCCTTTCTTCGGCACATCCACCCGTCGACTCTCCCCCCCGGGGTGCCTTGGCACGCGCGCCAGCGTTCGTGCACCATGCGGGCATGGGACGCATCTTCGAAGTCCGCAAGGCCACGATGTTCGCGCGCTGGAACCGCATGGCGAAGCAGTTCGCGCGCATCGCCAAGGACCTCACCATGGCGGTGAAGGCCGGCGGCGCCGACCCGGCGTCGAATCCGACGCTGCGGCGGACCATCCAGAACGCGCGCGCCGTCAACATGCCGAAGGACAAGATCGAGGCGGCGATCAAGCGGGCGGCCGGGCGCGACGCCACCAGCTACAGCCAAGTGCTCTACGAGGCTTATGCGCCGCACGGCGTGGCGCTGCTGGTCGAGACCGCGACCGATAACCCCACCCGCACGGTCGCGGCGGTGCGCAACATCGTCACCAAGGGCGGTGGCAATCTCGCCACGAACGGATCGGTGAGCTTCCTCTTCCGCAAGATGGGCGTCTTCCGGCTGAGCCCGGCGGGGATCGACCAGGACGATCTGGAGCTCTACCTCATCGACCATGGCCTGGACGAGATGGGCGAGAGCACCGGCGAGAAGGGCGAGCCGCAGCTCGTGATCCGCTGCGCCTTCGCCGATTTCGGACGCCTGCAGGAAGCCCTCGAGGCGCGCCGTCTCACGCCCCTCTCGGCCGAGCACGAATACATCTGCACCGTGCCGACCGAGCTTGCCGAAGCCAAGGCGACCGAGGTTCTGACCCTGATCGACCGCCTGGAGCAGGACGACGACGTGCAGCACGTGTTCCACACGCTCGCCTGAGCGCTTGGGATCTGCACTCGGAGAGCCGCCCGATGCCCGGTCCCGTCTTCGCGTACCGTCTCGAGCCGGCCCGCACCCCGGAGGCGGGGCTCCTTGCCGCGATGGCGCGCGAGCAGGTAGAGAGCGGACTCAGGGCGTCCTGGGACGCGGCGCGCATCGCGTGGCACATCCGCCATCCCGACAGCGTGGTGCTCGCGGCCCGCGCCGGGACCGCCATCGCGGGCTTCGCCATCATGCGCTACGGCGACGACAGCGCCCACCTCAACCTGCTCGCGGTCGCGCCGGGCCATCGCCGCCGCGGTATCGCCCGGCGGCTGATGAACTGGCTCGAGGGGACCGCGCTCACGGCCGGGACGTTCACCATCGGACTCGAGCTGCGTGCCGGCAACCTTGCCGCGCGCGCCTTCTACGCCTCGCTCGGTTACCGCGAGCTCGGAAGCGTTCCCGGGTATTACCAGGGTGTCGAGTCGGCCATACGCATGGAACGCGACCTGCGCAGCGCCCCGGCCGCACCCGGCGAGAGCGGGCCGCCGCGCTGAGCGCGACTGGCGCGGATCACTCCTCCGGCTCGACGAGGTAGTCGAACTCGTAGGAATGCGCGCCGTCCGGCGCGATCGTGAGATTCATCTTGCCCGAGATGCCCTTGAGCTCGCCGGTGCCCGAGTCCGGCACCACCGTGACGGAGGCGGCGGGCTTGCCTCGGATCATGGTCGCGCTGTGCTGCAGCACGAAGCTCCCGGTGCGCCCCTTGAGCGTCCCGGTGACGCGCTCGAGGGCGACGTAGGCGGCGGAGCCCTGCACCTCGGTGTGGGTGGCGAGCATCTCGCCTTTGCTGATCGCCTCGAGCTCGCCGTGAAAGCGCTTGTCGATGGTGAGGCGGCCGAGATTCGCCGCGCGGGCGATCTGGGTGTCGGGTTTCTGGGGTACCACCTTCACCTCGAAAGGTCCGGTCGCGCGGTGGCTCATGGGCAGTCTCCTGAAAGCCCCGTCAGTCGGGCATCGGCGTCAGCTGATCTATGAGCGCATCTTCGAACCCGAAGTTGCGCAGATCCCGCACCCGTTGCGGAAAGAGGATGCCGTCGAGGTGATCGACCTCATGCTGCACGACGCGGGCGTGAAAACCCTCCACGGTCCGGTCGATCGGCGCTCGCTGCGCATCGAATCCCCGATAGCGCAGGCGGCGGAACCGCGGCACGAGGCCCCGCATCCCGGGCACCGACAGGCACCCTTCCCAACCCTCCTCCTGCTCCTCGCCGAGCGGCGTGATCACCGGGTTCACGAGCACGGTGTAAGGAACCGGGGCGAGGTGCGGGTAGCGCGGGTTGTCCTTGAGCTCGAAGATGACCACGCGCGCGCTCACCCCGATCTGCGGAGCGGCGATGCCGGCGCCGGTGAGCGCCCGCATGGTGTCGTCCATGTCACTCACCAGGGCGGCGAGCTCGGCGTCAAAGCTCGTCACGGGACTCGCCACCTGCCGCAGCAGCGGCTCCCCCATCTTCAGCACGCGCTGCACCGCCATCGCCGGAGGCTCCCTCAGGCGCGCCGCGCCGGAGCGCCGCCCCGGGCGGGATCACCGGTGATCACGGCGATCGAGACGCGATGATCGCGAAACACCAGCGGCCGCTCCCGCGCGGCGGCCGGCGCCGCGGAGCCTGCCTGCTCGGCGCGCGCCACGGCGGCGGTCACGAGAGCATGATGCGGCGACAGATCACACACCGGGTCGGCGTTGTCGGGATCGCCGGTCAGCAGATACGCCTGGCAGCGACAACCGCCGAAGTCGCGGCCCCTCTCCGGACAGCTGCGACAGGGCTCTTTCATCCAGGCTTCGCCGCGAAAGCGGTTGAAGGCCGGCGAGTCGTACCAGATGGTGCGGATGTCCGAGTCGCGCACATTCGGCAGATCGAGCCCCGGCAGCATCCGCGCCGCGTGACACGGCATCGCCGTGCCGTCCGGCGCGACCGCGAGAAACACCGAGCCCAGGCCGCTCATGCAGGCCTTGGGCCGGGTCTCGAAGTAGTCCGGCACCACGAAATAGATCTGCATGCGGTTGCCGAGGCGCTCACGGAAACGCTGCGTGACGCCCTCGGCGCGCTCGAGCTGCGCGCGGCTCGGCAGCAGGTGCTCACGATTGAGCCACGCCCAGCCGTAGTACTGGGTGTTGGCGAGCTCGACGTACTCGGCGCCCATGGCTTCGGCCAGCTCGAGGATCTCGCCCACGTGATCGATGTTGAGCCGGTGCAGGACCACGTTGAGCACCATCGGATAGCCGTGCTGGCGGATGAGTGCCGCCACGCGCGACTTCAGCTCGAAGGTGCGGGTGCTGCTCAGGAAATCGTTCAGCTCGCGCGTGCTGTCCTGGAATGACAGTTGGATGTGATCGAGCCCGGCCGCCTTGAGCGCGCGCATGCGCGCTTCGCTCATGCCAACCCCCGAGGTGATGAGATTGATGTAGAAGCCGAGCGCGTGCGCTTCGGTGACGAGCGGCTCGAGGTCCTCGCGCACCAGCGGCTCCCCACCCGAGAGCCCGAGCTGCACCGCGCCGAGCGCGCGCGCCTCACGCAGCACGCGGATCCAGTCGGCGGTGGGCAGCTCCGGGCCGGTATGGGCGAAGTTCGTCGGGTTGTAGCAGTACACGCAATGCAGCGGGCACCGGTAAGTCAGCTCGAGCAGCAGCCAGAGCGGCGGCCCGACGCCGCGCGACGCGGGCGTCGCGCCCACCGCGGCGTTCGGGGCGCCGAGCCCATGGCCGACGGGCGGTGTGGCGCTCATGCGCGCAACTCCAGCCAGCGCTTGTCCAAGGCCAGCGCCACGAAGGCAATGACGTCCCCCGACAGCCCGGTGAGACCGTAGGTGCGCTCCAGGTCCGCCACGATCTCCGCCACGGTGCGCACGCCATCGCAGCGGCTGATGATCGCGCCGGCGCTGCCGTTCAACTTGACCATGCCCTCCGGATAGAGCAGCACATGCGCCTCCTGCGCGGGCTCCCACTGCAGGCGCAGCCCAAAGGCGATTGCTGGCCTGGCGCTGCCCGGAATGTCGCTCACCGTGTCACCCGTAGGCCAGCGCCATGGCGTCGTTCATCTGCCAGAGAACATCGAGCTTGAACTCGAGCACTTCGATCGCGCGCTCCTGTGCCGCGCGCGTGCGGCAGCGCTCGAGCGTCAGCGCCAGGCTGTACTCGACGTCGCGGCCCGCCCCGCTCACGCGGCTCTGGAAGTATGCCAGCCCCGCGGGCTCGATCCACGGGTAATGCTGCGGCCACGTGGCGAGGCGCTGGCGGTGAATCTCGGGTGCGAAGAGCTCGGTCAAGGATGCGCACACGCCTTCGAGCCAGGGAGCGCGGCGCGCGAAGCTCACGTAGGCATCGACGGCGAAGCGCACCCCCGGGAGCAGCTGGGCGAGGCTCTCGACGTCCGGACGCGTCAGCCCCACCGCCTCGGCGAGCCGCAGCCAGGACTCGATCCCACCGGGATCGTCGCCATGACCGTCGTGATCGACAATCCGCCGCACCCACTCGCGGCGCACGGCGCGATCCTCGCAGTTGGCGAGTATGGCGGCGTCCTTCCTCGGAATGTTGATCTGGTAGTAGAAGCGATTCGCGACCCAGCCGCGGATCTGCGCCGGAGTCGCCGCGCCCGAGTTCAGCATCACGTTGAACGGATGGTGGATGTGATAGCGTCGGCCGCGCGCGCGCAGCTGCCGCTCGAATTCCTGATCGCTCCAGGCGGCACCGCTCACAGCTCGATCTCCAGACCGTCCCAGGCCACCTCGACGCCGCGGCGTGCGAGCTCGGCGTGCTCGGGCGAGCCCTCGTCGAGTATCGGGTTGGTGTTGTTCACGTGGATCAGGATCCTGCGGCAACCGGCCGGGAGCTTCTCCAGCCACTCGAGCATACCGCCGGGGCCGCTCTGCGGCAGGTGGCCGATCTCTCGCGCGCGCTTAGCTGAGGCGCCGACACGGATCATCTCGTCGTCGCTCCAGAACGTGCCGTCGAGGAGGACGCAGGCGGCGCCCTGCATGGCGCGCCACATTGGCTCGTCCATCGATACGAGACCGGGCGCGTACACGAGTGCCCGGCCGCTGGCGCCGTCGCGCAGCACGAGCGCGACGTTGTCGCCCGCGACCGGCGATTCGCGATGCGGCGAGTACGGGGCGGCCTTGCCCGTCACGGCCAGCGCCCGCCACCGCAGCCCGTCGACGCCGTCGACGGCGAACTCGGCGCCATCGGAGCGCATCTCGCGCCGTTCGACACCGCAGTAGTGCGCGAGGATTTCGAAGATGGGATTGCCGCGCGTCAGATCCGCGTACACGGGATCGGTGCACCAGATCCGCAGCGCACGCGTGGACTCGCGCAACATGAGAAGACCGACGGTGTGATCGAGCTGTCCGTCGACGAGAACGATCCCGGCGATGGCCGTGTCGCGCGGAGCGCGCGCGGGCTGCAGCACGGCATTCGCCTTGAGCTGCGCGAGGATGTCGGGTGAGGCGTTGACGAGCGCCCACTGGCGCTCATCGCCGCCGCTCACGGCAATCGAGGACTGGGTTCTCGGACGCGCCCGCAGGGTGCCGTTGCGGACGCCCGAGCAGTTACGGCAGTTGCAGTTCCACTGGGGAAAGCCGCCGCCGGCAGCAGACCCCAGCACCCTGATTCTCACAACCCATCGAGGCTATACCGGATCCGGGTAGTGCCGCAAAGTCCCGGAGCCCCGACCCCGCCGCAGGCGTTGCGCTAGCGCTCGAGGCCGCGCGCGACCGACACGCGCCGCGTGAGCCGCTCGAGCGAGCGCCGCGCCGCCGCCTTGGCGATGTGCTTGCACCACAGCGGCTCGCGCGCATTCTCCCGGCGGCGAAACTTGTCGCAGTCGCACGTCCAGAGGATGCGGTCGTCCTGGGTCTTCAGCACCTGCACCGTGCGGCTCGGAAAGCTGTAGGTTCCGAGCACTTCGTTCTGAGTGTCGGGGCGGCGCCGGAAGCGGATGGCCATGCGGGGGAGCCTAACGCACCTGTCCTGTGGATCGCCTGTGGATTACTTGTGTATACGCTGGGAGCGCCTGAGAGTTTTCGAGCCCCCGAGCGTCCTCGACCGCCCTCGAGCGTCCTCGAGCGCGAGGCGTCGCTTCACGGCGACACGATCTTCGCCTTGATCGCCTCGTACTCCGCATCGGTGATGAGCTTCGCGTCGAGCAGCTGCTTCGCTTCGCGCAGACGGCGCACCGCATCACCCTCGGCGCCCGCCGCCGGCGCAGCTGCCGCCGAGAGTACCTGGATTCCCCCGGATCGCGCCCGCAGCTCCTCGAGCTCGCGCACCCGGCGCTTCTCGCGCCAGGCCTGATCCTGGGCCTGGCAGATGCGGTACACGGCCTGAGCCTGCTCCTTGAGCAGTCCCTGGAACTCGACGCGCTGCGACCCTTGCGGGCCGAGCGAGGCGAGATCGGTGGCCTTGCCCGCGCGCAGCGCCAGATCCGCGCTGATCACTCCGACGTGCAGAGTCACCTCCTCGAGATCCTGCCAGCGGATGGTCGAGACGTCGAAGCCGCCGAGGAGCTTGCGCGCGAGCACGACGAGCCGGCCGCTGGTGGCGGCGACGAGCAGCCGCCGGTGCGTGAGCGCGAAGAGACGCCGCTGGATCGCCCAGGCCTCGAGCGACTCGCCGGGAATCAGCACCGAGCGCAGATCCGCGAGCGGTCTTGCGGCGTTCTCGTCCATCACAGCAGGGTCGGTCATGCTCGGGTATCCCGAACAGGAAAGAGTTATGTTATTTCTTGTTGACGATCTCGGCCCGAAACTCGCGCAGCTTCGCCTTGATGGCGCGCTCGTTCGCTGGACCCATGCGGATCAGCAGCTTCTGCCCGGCCGAGCGCCCCTCGAGATCCGCATCCGCGTACTCGTACATCACCCGGGGCTGCACCAGAGGGATCGGCGCCTGCACCACCGGCGCCTGCAGCAGATGATCGATCACCTCGACCAGGCGGTCGTTGAAGTATTTGCCGGGGTAGCCGAGGTCCTCGTAGGACTGCTGGAAGAGCGGATAGAGCCGCCGGTAGACGAGCGCCAGCGCCTTGACGTCCGTCCCCTGCACCGCCTTCACGAGCGGCGCGTAGCGCTCGAAGTTGGCGTCGCTGAGCGCCGTGATCTCGCCCTGCGTCGCGATCGCGGTCGCCCCCGGTGTCGGCCTCACCGGTCGCAGCTCCACCGCCACCTTCTTGCGCGGCAGGTTGTCGACCGTCGCGACGATGTGCCGCACGATGTTCTGCGGCATGAGAAGGCGCTCGACCGCACCGCGGCCAAGCACGCCGGCGATCGAATCGCGCGCCAGCGTGTCGCTGTCGTTGAGCGCCGGCAGCGCGGCGGCGGCGGCCTCGTTCGCCGCCGGCAGCGGGTTTGCGATTTCGGGCTCGGTGCTCGCCGGCGGCGGCGGCGTGGCGCTCACCGGGGGCGGCGGTGCGGCGGGACGGTGATGTGCGACGTACCAGTACCAGAGCCCGAAGCCGAGCGCGGCCGCGGCCACTACTGCGATCAGCATCACGACCTTGCGGCGCGCGCCCGCTTCCAGATCCTCGGATTCCCACATCAATCGATACCCTGGGGCCGCTAAGACGAGTCGAGCACTTTACTCCCCTTTCCCGGTCGAGGCCCGCCGGCCCGCCGGCCATACAGTCACGCCGAATGTCGCTGACTGTACGGCGCATGAATCACGCGTTGCCGACTCCTCGTGACGGCGCGACTGTGCTTCAATGCCCTCATGTCCGCCGAGTTTCATCCTGCCGTCGCCCGGTGGTTCGCGCGCACCTTCGCGGCTCCTACGCCGGCCCAGCGCGCGGCCTGGCCGGTGATTGCGGCGCAGCGACACGTGCTGATCGCCGCCCCGACGGGCTCGGGCAAGACGCTCGCCGCATTCCTCGCGGCGATCGACGAGCTGGTGCGCACTGGCGTCACCGCCGGCGCTCTGCCGGACGAGACGCTGGTGGTGTACGTCTCCCCGCTCAAGGCGCTCTCCAA
>MNCZ01000131.1 GCA_001914695.1 Gammaproteobacteria bacterium 13_2_20CM_66_19
GCTGAGGAGGGCTCAGACCGCTGGGTGGAGTATTCCCACGTTTACGCAACGGTCGTGAACAGCAGTGACGTTCTCATAAGGGTCGCCATCATTGTCCACGCCGACGAGGCTCTTGAACCGCTAGGGTTCCATCGCTATTCAACCCGAGACCGATACTGGCGCGCTTCCTACAAAGCGGGTGTCCTGGCGGCCGCAGCGAACATCAACCCGGGGTCCCGGCCCGGGTGTATTGTCTTTTCGGCGACGAATTACGATGAGCATGTTGTTGGTCTCGTCAAGGCCGCCGCCGCCGCCATTGAGGCGCGCTTTAGGAAGTCGTTTGGGAACTTAGTGACATTCTTCACTGATGCAACGTGCTCTCATGCGCTCTAACAATCGTTGGAGGGGTCCGTGATGCGTGGGTGGGTAAGCGCCGCAGGCGCCTGCGGACAGTGTGCGCCCGCGGCGCTGATCAGGCGTAGTCGTCCGGCCCCTCAACTTCACCGTTAGCTTTCGTCCTTTAGCTCAGTGCCGGGCTTGACGTGTCTGCATAATATACATACACTATACATATTAGCCCGACGTTCGATCCTGCCAAGGACGCAGAGAATCGTCGGAAGCATGGCGTTTCTTTGGCGGACGGTGACGGTGTACTTAGTGATCCATTGGCTCTCACGATTGAGGACGACTCCGCTGAAGGAGAGCAGCGGTTTGTAACTGTTGGCCTTAACTCACTTGGGACATTAATGGTCGTCGTTTTCACGGATCGCGACGGCGAACCTAGATTGATCTCTGTACGAAAAGCGACACCACGAGAGCGGCGAACTTATGAAAAAGGAATATGATTTTTCAAAGGGGAAGCGCGGTGCAATCGTTCAGAACAAGGGAAAGACCCGAATTACGATCTTTCTCGACGATGCCGTCCTGAGACAATTTAGAGTTCTGTCCCAGAGTACGGGAAAGGGGTACCAGACCCTCATCAACGAGGCGCTGAACGCCCATCTGGGCCTCGGTGGTGAGCCGATGACTCCGGAGCTAGTGCGACGCATCGTGCGCGAGGAACTTGCGTCCGAAAGCTAACAATCGTTGGAGGGGGCCGTGATGGGCGGGTGGTTTCGCGCCGCGGGCGCCGGAAGACAATATGCGCCGGCGGCGCTTTTCCGGCTCCAGTGGGCGGCCGCTTAACTTCATCGTTAGCCGGCAAGGAGACTCCTGTGGACGCCGCGCTCGCGCGCACACTCGTTGAGGCACTGCAAGCCGAGGTAAATAACGGGGGCTTCGAGCAGTTCTTCTTCAACTCAGCGGGCGACAGAACTCGCGAGACCATCGAGGCGCTGAGCGCGATCGGAGCGCACCACACAGCTTCGATTGTCCGCCGCGCCGCCGCCAAGTTTCCGGGCGGACTACCGCCAGAAGACCACTTCGCACGTCAGAGGTTACTTCTTGACCGGGTTTCACCTGACAGCGACGCATTCAGCGAGGAAGATGCGGCTTTCCTCGAGCACCGCGAAGACCTGGAGGCATTGGTTTCCAAGTATGCCGGCTGACCCTCGCGACCTCGACCCGGATCCGCCACTCACCGCTGAGCAGGAGGCGCGTGTGCGGACGCTCTCCAAAACCGTCGTGTCTCGCATAGACGCGTCTCTTGTCGCCAGTGCCTCGCCCAGATGGCGTAAAGTGGCTACGGTTGTCGCCGCCGCGTTGGGTGAAGCGCGAGGCTCAGCAGCCGGGCTTCCGGATGTCTACTATGCTCAGCGGGTCAGGGAACTGGTCGCGGCTGGTCGTTTGGAGTCCTTTGGCGATCTTTCTCGAATGCGTTATAGCGAAGTTCGCTTGCCGGGGCATCACCGTGGCGAAGTCTAAAGGCGCCTAATGTGCGCACGCCTCTGTTCCTCCTCGTCGGGTTCTTGCTTCTGGGCGCCTGCATGCTGTTGGGGAGGCTCTTCTCCAGCAACTATCCGGGCGCAACCTACGCAGCAACCGTGACTTTCGTCATTCTGTGGCTGGGGATTTCAAGCGCCAACCTGTGGGTCGGCGTCGTGAAGGCCGGATATACCCTGAGCGAGGAGCTCCCGATCTTCCTGCTCATTTTCGCGGTACCGACCATCGCGGCAATATTTCTGAAATGGCGGTTCCTGTAGGACGGAATTGCGCCTCTCGGTGACTATTTCCCCCCGCCCCGATCGTGCCGCCACAGCACCTCGGCGCCGCGCTCGTGCCGGGCCAGGACCCGCGCCAGCACGAATAAGAGGTCCGAGAGGCGATTGAGGTACTTGAGGAGCTCGGGGCTCACCTCTTCCGAGCGGGCGAGCGCCCACACGCGCCGCTCGGCGCGCCGGGCAATGGCGCGTGCGACGTGGCAGGCGGCTGCCGCGGGGCCCCCTCCCGGGAGGATGAACTCCTTGAGGGGCGGCAGGGCGTCGTTGAAGCCATCGAGTGCCTGCTCGAGCCGTGTGACCTGGGCAGCCCCGATCATGCGATGGCCCGGGATGCTGAGCTCGCCGCCCATGTCGAAGAGCTCATGCTGCACCTCCGTCAGGCAGGCGTTGACCGCCTCAGGGAGAGCCGGCACGGCGAGCAGCACGCCGACGGCGCTGTTCAACTCGTCGACGGTTCCGTAGGCCTCCACCCGGGCGCTGTCCTTGCGAACACGGCTGCCGTCGCCAAGACCCGTGGTGCCGTCATCCCCGGTGCGGGTGTAGATCTTGCTCAGACGGTTACCCATGGCCGTATCCTATTCGAATATGCCATCGAAAGAACTCGCCGCCGCCCTCGAGGCGGCCCGGGCTGCCGAGGAGGTGATCCGCTCGCTCTTCGGCCGGAATCCCGCCGTGCGCACCAAGCCCGACCAATCGCCGGTCACCGAAGCCGACGTGCGCGCGGAGGAGCTGATCCGCGCCACCTTGAGCCGGCACTTCCCCTCTTACGGCTTCTATGGGGAAGAGACCGGACAGCACGCCATGCAGGCCGAGAGCATCTGGCTGGTCGATCCGATCGACGGCACGAAGTCGTTCGTGCGCGAGAGTCCCTTCTTCTCCACGCAGATCGCGCTCATGCGCGGCGGCCGCCTGGTGCTGGGAGTCTCCAACGCCCCCGCTTTCGGCGAGCTCGCGTGGGCGGAAGAGGGGGCGGGTGCCTGGCTCAACGAGCGCCGGGTGCACGTGAGCGCGATCGCCGATCTCGGGGCGGCCGCCATCTCGAGCGGGAATCTCAAGAGCGTGGCGCGCTCGCCGCGCTGGCAGCGTTATGGCGAGCTCGTCGCCCGCGTTCACTACAGCCGTGGCTACGGCGATTTTGCGCACTACCACATGCTCGCGCGGGGCGCGCTCGATGTGGTGATCGAGTCGGACCTCAACATTCTCGACATCGGAGCCGTCACGGTGATCGTGCGCGAGGCGGGCGGCACCTTCACCGACCTCGAGGGCGCCGCGGTCGGACTCGACACCACGAGCGTGCTCGCCACCAACGGCCAGCTGCACGCGGCCGTGCTGGAGGCGCTCGTGCGCTGAAGCTCAGCGGTGATGCGACGCCTGCCACGCGGCGCGGAACCCTGACCGCTCCGGCGAAGGCTCAGGCGCTGACGAACACCCGCCGGCCATCCCGGCCGAGCTCGATCATCGGCGCCAGATAGAGCTCGCTCAAGCTCGCCTCGGTGAGCGCCGACCCCACCGGACCGAGCGCCCAGCGGCCATCGCCGAAGAGCAGCAGCGCGCGGTCGGCGAAGCGCGCCGCGAGAGTGGGATCATGGAGCGTGGTGATCACCGTGCGTCCCTCGTCGGCGAGCCGGCGGAAGAGGCCGAGCACCGCGAGCTGATGGTGCGGATCGAGGTGGTTGGTCGGCTCATCGAGGAGGAAGACTCCGGGCTCCTGGGCGAGGAGCGCCGCGACCGCGAGGCGGCGCTGCTCACCGCCCGAGAGAGTGTCGGTGCGCCGTGGGGCGAAATTCCCGAGGTCGACGGCCGCGAGCGCCGCCCGCGCCACGCGCTCATCCTCGGCCGTCTCCCACTGCCAGAGCTTGAGGTGCGGATGGCGGCCGATCAGCACGGTCTCGATCGCGGTGGTGACGAACATATCCTCGAGGTCCTGTGGCAGGAGCCCGAGGCGCAGCGCCACCGAGCGCCGCCTGAATTCACCGAGCGGCGCGCCATCGAGCCGCACCTCACCGCCGTCCGCGTGGCGCAGACCCGCGAGCGTGTGCAGGGTGAGGGTCTTGCCCGAGCCGTTGCGGCCGAGGATCGCCACCACCTCGCCCGGAGCGAACCGCACGCTCAGCTCGCTCACCAGCTCGCGCGCGCCAGCGCGCACCGTGAGGCGCGCCGCTGCGAGTCCCGGAACGGCCGTGGAGTCGAGCGCCGCGTTCACGGGCGAGTCCAATGGATCTCGAGCGCGGTCGAGGGTCCCACGACGACGTCGCGCAACCCCTGCGGCATCTCGAACTCCTGCGCCGACAGCGCACGGCGGCCGGCCATGATCTCCGCCTGAGTCTGAGGGTAGAGCGGCTGACGCTCGGGATCTGCGAAGCCTGCGGGATAGAGTGGCTCGCCCGAGCCCGGCGCGTACTTGTCGCTCGCGCCGAGGGTGTGCATCAGCTCGTGCGCGATCACGATGTTGTTGCTGCCGGCCATGGCCGGTTGCGCGAACGCGTGCACCACGCCGACCAGGCCCTTCTGCAGGCCGTGCGAGTCCGGGACCGTATCGAGGGTCGAGGGGTCGTGATAGAGCACGAAGATGCGGATGCGCGGCGGCGCGCGTCCCGGCACCTTGGTGGCGTGGGCCGCGAACCAGCGGAGCTTCAGGCTCCACCACGCGACCCCGAAGGGTCCCGCCGCCGGCGCCAGCGCCGGCGGCAGCTCCGAGCCCTGCGGGTAAAGCTCCACGTGCACCGGTTGCTCCATGCTCACCGCGTAGCGGTGGGCCTCGCGCGCGAAGAAACCCTCGATGCCGGCGAAGTCCTTCACCGTGAGTCCGTCGATGTAACGTTGCGCGCTCGGCGTGCCGTCGCCGTTGAGAGGGTAGAGGCCTACCCAGAGCGTTTCCTTCCAGCTCTGCGTCGCGACGCGGTCGAGCCAGGCGTGAATCGCGACGCCGGCGAGCACCAGCAGCAGGAAGAGGATGCGGATGTTCTTCCACATGGGGCTGTCAGCTCGTGGCGGCAGTGCCCACGGGGTAAGCGCGCCGGTCTTAAGGCTGCAGGCGCGTGGCCGACCAGGTTCCCGGCCTGAACGATCCGCCCGGCAGCGGCATGAGGCTGCGTCTCCAGAGGGCGCGGTCGTGAACGCGCGCCTCGCCCTCCACCCACAGCTCCACCGCATCGGCCCACAGCCGATAGCCGCCCCAGTGGAGCGGCCTGGGGATGTTGGCGCGCACGCTGTCAGGGGCGCCGGGGCTGCCAGGCACGGGCACGCCGAAGCGCTTCGCCTCGCCGCTCACCGCCTCGAGGAGCGCCGCGCGGGAGGCGATCGGCTCGCTCTGCTCGCTCGCCCAGGCGGCCACGCGACTCTGCCAGGGGCGGGAAGCGAAGTAGGCATCGCTGTCGGAGGCGGGCGCCGGCACGATCTCGCCCTCGATGCGCACCTGGCGGTGCAGCGCGTCCCAGTGCATGACCGCCGCGGCGCGCGGATTGTCCTGCAGCTGCCGCCCCTTGCTCGAAAGGTAGTTCGTGTAGAACACGACGTAGCCCGGCTTCGGCGCGATCTCCTTGCAGAGCACGACACGCGCGGAAGGGCGGCCGTCGCGGCGGCTCGTCGCGAGCACCATGGAGTTCGCATTCGGCTGCACCCGCGCCGCCCAGGCCTCGTCGAGCCAGCGCGCGACCACCTCGAGCGGCTCGGGCGGCAGGGGATCGGGGAGGAGCTCGCGGTGCTCGGGCATGGCGGGCAATGGTAGAGCCTTCCGCTGCGACTGTCGCGCGCGCGGCTAGAATGGCTGTGTGGATCGAAGCCTCGGTGCTCGTCCGCTCGAAGCGGAGGCGATGGGTTGACTGAGATCTGGCCGACGATCAGGTTGCTTCTCAACTGGGGCAGCCGCGTGCTTGGGTGCCTCGTCCTCGTCGCGCTGGGGCTGTTCGTCGTTGCCTGGATCATGAACCTCCGCGACGAGCCGCTGACACCAGAGGCGCAGGCGCTTCTCGTCCCCCCACCCAACCCCTACGCGCCCGAGGACAACATCTACTTCGCCCTCGCGGGATTCGATGCACCGCCGGGCGAGTCGGTTACCGTGGTGGGGTTGGCGAGGATCGGGCGCTTCAACCGGCAGACCGACCTAGCGTCGCGGGAAGCGCGGCCCGAGACCCTCGGCGGAGTCGCCACGCAGGATCCGGACCCGCGCCTCGAGTTCAGGGGTGACGTCAGCTTCTGCGAGCCACTCGACCGATCGGTGTGGAGCGATGCTCCGGCGCACAAGACGGACATCGCGAAGTTGCTTGCCGACAATGCGGAGCTGTACCAGCGCTATGTCGGCTTGCATCGCCGGCGAGGCTTCCACGAGACCGCGCGTCCGGGCATGACTGCGCCGCCGGTATTCCTGCCGGCGATGCCGGTTCGCAAACTGTTCCTGGCCGATGCGGCGCTGAGACTCCGGACCGGCGAGCCTCGCGTGGAGCGCGCGGCGCTCGCCGACCTCACTGATGACGTGCGCTTGTGGCGCGCGGTGCTCACGGGCCGAGGCGCGCTCATCTCGAAGATGATTGCCGTCGCTTATCTCGAGGGCGACTACCTCGTGCTCGCCGACATGATTGCGGATTCGCAGGCACCCGTGCCTCTGGGCGCAGCCGACGCGGACGGGGTGGTGCCGCTGTTCGCTCCCGGCGACTGGAACATCCGCAGCGTGTTCGCGGAAGAGTTCCGTGCCGAGGTGGCCACGCTGGAGCAGCTGCAGCGGGCATCGGCGACAGGCCTCCGGCTACCGGAACGATACACCGGCGACCTTCTGCTGCAGGCGTGGAACCGGGCTGAGAGCATCGCAGGCGCTCATTTTTTCAAGCTCCATGCGACCGAGAATCAGTTCGCCAGACAGGCCGCCCGGCTAATCGGCTCCGCCGCCGCAGATCCCGCGGCCTTCACCGCGAACGGCCGGCAGCCCCTGGGGTCGCCGCTGGTGAGCGAGCACCCCTGGACGGTGTGGCTGAGTTACAACCCGATCGGCAAGATCCTCGCAGCCATTCCAGCGCAGGGTCTCACGGGCTACGCGCCGCGCGCCTGGGATGGCGCCGCCCTGCAGCGTCTGGTCCGGCTGAGCTACGAGATACGCCGGCAGGGAATCGAGCCCGCGCGCATGCCGGCATTCCTGGCGCGCCACCCCGAGTGGTCGACGCATCCGGGTGACGGCCGGTCGTTCCTTTGGGACGCGAAAAGCGGTGAGTTGCGCATTCAGACAATGGGGCGGCAGCCAGCCGGCAGGCGCTTCAGCATTCGTATCTGGCAAGCCCAATCCGCCGGCTGATCCCCGGCGATCGGCCCGAGCGAATGTTGGTCGCGGCGACATCGTCCCCTTGCACCCCCCGCTGCGCCCCGATAGAAAGGAATCAGATTCCTCGAGGAGCCGACGCCGCCATGACGCCCGAAGCCGAGAACGTGACGCTGGAGGACCTGCGCCGGCGCCTGACCGACATCGACCGCCAGCTGATCGCGCTCGTCGCCGAGCGCAAGGCGGTGAGCGAGGAAGTGGCGCGCGTCAAGCGCGCCACGGGTAAGCCGACGCGCGACTACGGGCGCGAGCGCGAGGTGATCCTCGGCGCACGCGAGGCGGCCGCCGAGCGCGGCGTGTCGCCGGCGCTGGCCGAGGAGCTGCTGCGCCTCCTCATCCGCTCCTCACTCACCACGCAGGAGCAGGCGAGCGTGATCGCGCGCGGCACGGGCAGCGGTCGCCGTGCGCTCGTCATCGGCGGCGCCGGCAAGATGGGCAGCTGGTTCGTGAGCTTTCTCGCCTCGCAAGGGTTCACGGTCGAGGTGGCGGACCCCGCCGCGGCCCCGGAGGGGGTGGCCCGGGTCGCGGACTGGCGCAGTACCGATCTCAAGCACGACTACATCCTGCTCGCCACCCCGCTCGGCATCACCGACGCGATCCTCCGGGACCTCGCGCTGCGCCGGCCCCCGGGGGTCATCTTCGACGTGGGATCGCTGAAGTCGCCGCTGCGCGCCGGGCTCATGGCGCTGAGATCGCACGGCTGCAAGGTGACCTCGGTGCACCCGATGTTCGGGCCCGACACGGAGTTGCTCTCCGGCCGGCACGTGGTGTTCGTGGACCTGGGCAACGCCCCCGCGCTCGCCGCCGCGCGCGAGCTGTTCGCACCCACCATGGCCGAGCAGGTGGTGATGAGTCTCGACGACCACGACCGGCTGATCGCCTACGTGCTCGGCCTCTCGCACGCGCTCAACATCGCCTTCTTCACCGCGCTCGCCGAGAGCGGCGAGGCCGCCCCAAAGCTGGCGCAGATGTCAAGCACCACTTTCGATGCGCAGCTCGACGTCGCGAGCCGCGTCGCCCAGGAGAGTCCGGAGCTGTATTATGAAATACAGAGCCTCAACGACTACGGCGCAGAGTCCCTCGAGGCCCTCTCCCAGGCGGTCGAGCGGCTGCGGGCCGCGGTGTTGTCCCAGGACCACGAAGCATTCGTTGCTTTGATGCGTCGCGGGCGCGATTATCTCGACGACCGGCGCAGTCAGGCAGAACGCCGCGCTTGAGGACCCTGAAGGATTTTCGCCCCATGCGCCGACTGCACCCCGGGCCGCTGGCCGATGACGCGCGCGCCGCCCAGCGCCCCGAGGCGGTGGAACAGGAAATTCGCGTACTCCAGGCGCGGCTCGCCGCGCTCACCGAGCAGGTGAGCCGCAACGACTCGCTGCTTCGCAAGACCCAGGAGCGCGAGCTCGAGCTGCTGCGAGCCGGATCGCTCGCGCAGCTCTTCGAGCGCCTCATCGTCGGCCTGCGCACGTCCTATCAGCTCGATGAGGTCGGGCTGATCCTGCACGACCCGCAGCACGAGATCCGGCACCTGATCGCCGGGGACGACCTGGCGCCCGCGGAGCTGCAGGGCGTGAGCTTCGTCGATGCGCTCACGACGGTCGCTCCGCAGCTCGTCAACCTGGAGCGCCCGTGGCTCGGGCCCTTCCACAAGGCCGACCACGAGCTGCTGCTGCCCGGCACCGCGAGCCCCGGCAGTCTGGCGCTGATCCCGCTGCGGCGTAACGAGCAGCTCGACGGGGTCCTGGTGTTCTCGAGCGCCGACCCGTTCCGTTTCACGCAGGAGCTGGCGAGCGATTTCCTGGCGCACCTCGGGCTCGTCGCGGCGCTCTGCATCGAGAACGCGGTCAACCGCGCGCGGCTGCTGCGCAGCGGCCTCACCGATTTTCTCACCGGCTTTCACAACCGACGCTACCTGCACGCGCGGCTGCGCGAGGAGCTGGCGCGCGCGCAGCGCGCCCGGCATTCGCTGGTGTGCCTGATGATCGACGTCGATCACTTCAAGCGCATCAACGACCAGTACGGGCATCTCGCCGGGGATGCGGTGCTGCGCGAGGTGGCGCAGCGGATCGACGCCGAGATGCGCATCAGCGACACCGGCGCGCGCTTCGGCGGCGACGAGTTCGCCCTCGTGCTCACCGAGGCGGCGATCACCGACGGCGAGAAGGTGGCGGGGCGTGTGCTGCAGGCGGTGCGCAGCGTGCCCGTCGCGATCGGCAAGTCGGCAACGGAGACCGTGACGCTGTCGATCGGGGTGGCGGCCGCGGCGCCCGGGCCGGGCATGCGCGATTACAAGGTGCTGGCGGAACGGCTGATGGCGGAGGCCGACGCGGCGCTCTACCGGGCGAAGAGCGCCGGGCGCAACCGCATCGCGACGTCGCCGAACGTGGTCACGTAGGACTGATTCACGTGATCGCGCTGCTCCTCGCCTGCGCTTTCTTTCTCCTGATCCATTTCGGCGTCTCGGGGACGCGGCTGCGGGACGCGCTGGTGGCGCGCTTCGGCGAGGGACCCTACCGTGGCGTGTTCTCGCTGGCCTCCCTCGTCGGCCTCCTGTGGATGATCCGCGCCTATTCGCACGCACCGGTCATCGAGCTGTGGGGCAAGCTCCCACGCCTCCGCCCCGTGGCTTTTACGGTGGTATTTGTCGGCGTCCTCCTCGTCGTGGTGGGGCTCGCCTCGGCCAACCCGACGAGCGTCGGCATGGAGGGGCGGCTCGCGCGGGGAGCCGAGGGCGTACGCGGCATCACGCGCATCACGCGCCACCCCTTCCTCTGGGGCGTGAGTCTCTGGGCGCTCGTGCATATCACCGTGAACGGGGATCTCGCATCGCTCGTTCTCTTCGGCTCACTGCTGCTGCTCGCACTCGCCGGCACCACGGTGATCGATGCGAAGCTCCGCCGCCGCCTGGGCGAGCGCTGGCAGGCATTCGCCGCGAGCACCTCGAACGTGCCGTTCGCCGCGATTGCCGCCGGGCGAAACCGACTGGGCCCGGCGCTGCGCGAGATCGGCCTCGTGCGAGGCGCCATCGCCATCGCGGTCTACGTGCTGATCTTCGCGCTCCACGGGCGAGTCATCGGAGTGCCGCTGACTTGAGTCCAGCGGCGCGGCCGCACACGGCCGGGGGGCCAGCTCGCTCTCGCCTTATCGGCCGCGGCTCCGCAGCAGCGCCACGAAGAGCGGGGCTCCCACCAGCGCCATGATCGCGCCCACCGGCAGCTGGCGCGGGCTCGCAATGGTGCGCGCCACGAGATCCGCCGCCGCGAGCAGCATCCCGCCGGCCAGCGCCGCGGCGGGCGCAACGATGCGGTGATCGCTGGTGCGGAACGTGAGGCGCACGGCATGCGGGGTGATGAGTCCCACGAAGCCGACGGTGCCGGCGCTCACCACGGCGAGCGCGGTGAGCGTCGCGCAGGCGACGAACAGCAGCGTCCGCCAGGCTTCGAGCGCGAGCCCCACGGTGCGCGCGCGCAGCTCGCCGGCTGCGAGCACGTTGAGGGGACGGGCGACGACGACCGCAAGCGCCACGGCGAGAGCCGCGGCGCCGGCGCTGAGGGCGGGGCTCACCGCCCACTCGAGGTCCCCCGCGAGCCAGAACACCATGCCGCGCACTCTCGAGGTGTCCGCGAGCGCGAGCAGCACGCTCACCAGCGCGCCGCAGGCGCTGGCGAGCACCACGCCGGTGAGCAGCAGGCGCGGTGTGCCGCCGCCGCGCGCGAGCACGTACACCGTGCCGACGGCGGCGAGGGCTCCCGCGACCGCGGCCGACTGCACGAGGAGCGCCGCAGCACCGGCGATCATGGCGAGGAGCGCGCCGACGGCGGCGCCACCCGAGACCCCCAGCACATAAGGGTCGGCGAGGGGATTGCGGAACAGGGCCTGCAGCAGCACCCCGGAGAGCGCCAGCAGACTCCCGACGCCGAAAGCCGCGAGCACGCGCGGCAGGCGCACGCCCAGGAGGACACTGCGGGTCGCCGCATCGCCCGAGCCGCCGAGCGCCTCGAGCGCCCGGCGCACGCCGATGCCTGAGCTGCCGATGAGAAGCGCGGCGAGAAATACCACCGCGGCGAGCGCGGCGAGGACCAGGAGACTGCGCAGGGACGCCCGTTCAGCGCTCTTCATAGGTCTGCCGTCGCGCCTCACACCGGTCCTGACTCACGGGGGTGTTAGCGTCCTGGAATTTGTTGGAAAACGCCACCCTTCCGCGGCGCGTTGGCATCCCGGGACGGCCGCGCGGCGCGAAGCTCACGGCGGCACGCTCCGGTGTGGCAGACTCTCACCTCCTCCATGAGCGACCTCATCGATTCGGATGGTTTTCGCACCAATGTGGCCGTCGTGCTGATGCGCGCCGACGAGGTCTTTCTCGGGCGCCGCACCGGCGGGCGCGGTTGGCAGTTCCCGCAGGGCGGGGTGCGAGTCGGGGAGACGCCCGAGCAGGCCCTCTACCGCGAGCTCGATGAGGAGATCGGGGTCGCCGGCTCGAGCCTCGAGCTCATCGGCCAGACGGCCGGGTGGTTGCGGTACCGCCTGCCGCCGCGCTACATCCGCCGCAATCAGCGCCCGGTGTGCATCGGTCAGAAGCAGCGCTGGTTCCTGCTGCGCCCGAAACGGGGCGACCTCACGTTCGATTTCGGCCGCACCAGCGAGCCGGAATTCGACCAGTGGCGCTGGGCGCCGTACTGGGAGCCGGTGCGCGAAGTCATCTACTTCAAGCGGCCCGTATACGCGCGCGCGCTCGAGGAGCTTAGCTCCCTCGCCTTCCCGCAGGGGCCGCCCGCCTTACCTCCCTGGTGGAGGGAGGTGACCGCCCGCCGTGGCCACCGCACCGCCCCGGCGCCGGCGCACTGAGGGAGCGACTTGGGGCGCCTCGCCGGCATGCTCGGCAGGGAGAGCGGAGCGCCACGCATCGTGCGCTCGGCCCGATCCGCAGTGCGTGCGGCGCTCATCGTCGCCGGGGTGCTGCTCGGCGTGTTTGCCCTCTACGTCGTGTACGAGCTCGGCCGCTACAACGCAGGCTACGACCGTCAGGCCGTGGCGCAGCAGCGCACCGAGCTCGAGGTGCGCATCGAGCACCTGGAGAGGGCCAACCGCGAGCTGCGCACCCGCCTCGCGGAATCGGACACCGTCGGCGCCGGCCGCGCGCGCGAGCAGGCGGAGACGGCGCGCACCATCGGCGATCTTCAGGCGCAGGTGGCGCGCCAGTCGCAGGAGCTGGCGTTCTACCGGGGCGTCGTGGCGCAGGGCGCCGCGAGCCTCGGCGTCAAGATCGAGCAGCTGCGCATCACCGCCGGTCAGCCGCCCGGGACCTATGTCGTGCACATGTCGCTCGTGCGGTCGGGGCGCGCAGATGCGCCGGCGACCGGGACCGTGCAGTTGAGCCTCGACGGGTCGGCGGCCGAGGGCGCACGCACCCTCGATCTGGCGGCGCTCACCGCCGGACGGCAGCGCGAGCTGCGCTACAACTTCCGCTACCTCCAGACCTTCGACCAGCAGCTCACCGTGCCGCCGACCTTCAAGCCCGAGCGGCTCAACGTCGAAGTCAGCTCCGGCCGGCGCGATGTGGCGCCGCTGTCGCAGACTTTCGTGTGGAGTGTCGAGGCGTCTCCCTGAGCGCCGCGAGGCTCAAAGGGCCCGATCGGAGGACTGATGTTCACCCGCGATTCCAAAGCGCCGCGCATCGACACCCTGATCGGCAAGGCCGCGCGCGTGCACGGCGATATCGAGTTCCAGGGCGGGCTGCACCTCGACGGTCATATCTCCGGCGGGGTGCGCGCCGTCGAGGCGCCCGACGCCACGCTCTCGGTGAGCGCGACCGGCTCCATCGAGGGCCCGGTGGAGGTGGCGAACGTGGTCCTCGAGGGCACGGTCAAAGGCGACATCCACGCCACGGAGCGCGTGGTCCTGGGCCCGACCGCGCGCGTCGAGGGCAACGTGTACTATGGGGTCATTGAAATGACCCTGGGCGCCCAGATCATGGGAAAGCTGGTGCGGTTGGCGCCCAAGGTGTGAACCCCGGCTTTGACCGCGCCCGGGACGGCTTCTAGACTGCCATCCTGTGAGGAGATTATGAGCACGATCGAGGCATTGCAGGAGGCTCCTGCGCTCAGTTTCACCGACGCGGCGGCCCGCAAGGTCGGGGACCTCATCCGTGGCGAGGGAAACCCGAAGCTCATGCTGCGGGTATTCGTGCAGGGCGGCGGCTGCTCGGGGCTGCAGTACGGCTTCGAGTTCGACGAGCAGATCCAGGACGGCGATACCTGCATCGAGAACCTGGGGGTCAAGCTGCTGGTCGACCCCATGAGCGTTCAGTACCTCACCGGCGCCGAGATCGACTACCGCGAGGGGCTCGACGGCGCACAGTTCGTGATCCGCAATCCGAACGCAGCCACCACCTGTGGCTGCGGCTCGTCCTTCTCCGCCTGACGCAACGGCCTTGAAGCGTGGCTTCGGGCCTGACCGCAAGACTCGCTGAAGCCCGAGACTTCGTACGCGCCGCCCTCCGCCCCGTCCCCGAGGTGCTCGCGGCGGTGGACTTAGGTTCCAACAGCTTTCACATGGTGGTGGCCCGTCACTCGCACGGCCAGCTGACCATCATCGATCGGCTGCGCGAGATGGTGCGGCTCGCGGCCGGGGTAGCCGAGAACGGCCGCATCGATAAGGAAGTCGCGGCGCGGGCGCTCGCCTGTCTCGAGCGCTTCGGCCAGCGGCTGCGCGACATGCGCGCCGACAGCGTGCGCGCCGTGGGGACGAACGCGCTGCGCCTCGCGCACCGCAAGCAGGCCTTCCTCGAGCGTGCCCGCGAGGCGCTCGGGCATCCGATCGAGATCATCGCCGGCATGGAGGAGGCGCGGCTCGTCTACTCGGGCGTCGCGCACACCATGCCTAGCGAGCCCGGGAAGCGCCTGGTGGTGGACATCGGCGGGGGCAGCACCGAGCTCATCATCGGCGAGGGGCTGACGCCGCTCGACATGGAGAGCCTGCAGATGGGATGCGTCGCCTTGAGCGAGCGCTTCTTCCGCGACGGCAAGATCTCCGCCAAGCGCATGGAGCGCGCGCGCCTCGCGGCGCGTCTCGAGCTCGAGCCGGTGCAGGCGGCATTCCGCCGCCGCGGCTGGGACGCCTGCGCGGGCAGCTCCGGCACGGTGCGCGCGATCGGCGACTCGATCCGCGCGCTCGATCCTCAGGCGCTCTCCATCACGCCCGCCGGAATCAACCGCGCCATCGAGTACTCGATCGATGCCGGCCACACGCGCGAGCTCAAGCTCGAGCCGATCACCGAGGATCGCCGCCCCGTGTTCCCCGGGGGACTTGCGATTCTCGCCGAAGTGTTCAGCGTGCTCGACATCAAGGACATGCGGATCGCCGAAGGCGCGATGCGCGAAGGCCTGCTGTACGACATGCTCGGCCGCTACCAGCGCGAAGATGCGCGCGAGCTCACGGTACGCGCGATGCAGCAGCGCTATCACGTCGACCTCGAGCAGGCCGAGCGCGTCGAATCGACCGTGCGCAACTTCCTCGAGCAGACGCGCGAGGCGTGGCGACTCGATGAGCCGCTGGCGCACCTGGCGCTCGAGTGGGCCGCGCGACTGCACGAGATCGGGCTCGACGTCTCCCACAGCGGCTATCACCGCCACGGCGCGTACCTGCTCGAGAACGGCGATATGCCGGGCTTCCCGCGCGAGGAGCAGCGGCTGCTGGCGCGCCTCGTGGGAGCGCATCGGCGGAAGCTCAGCCTCCAGGGGGTGGAGGAGCTCGTGCCGCCCTGGGATCGCAACGCGCTTTACCTGATCGTGCTGCTGCGCCTCGCGGTGCTGCTGCATCGCGGCCGCAGCAGCACCGCGCTGCCGCCGATCGAGCTGTCGGCCACTCCGCGCTCGCTCGAAGTGCGCTTTCCTGCGGGGTGGCTCGATACCCACCCGCTCAGCTCGGCGGATCTGCAGCTGGAAGTGGATTATCTGCGCGCCAGCGGCTTTCGCCTCCGGGTGTTCAGCGCGCGCTGAGCGAGCCCCGTACTCACCCACAAGAAGCTCGTGGCTCGCTCCCCTAACACGCTCGGGTCATAGACTCGCGTTCCCGCGTCCCCGGGACGGTGCAAATGAGAAGCCGTTCGCGGCATTAGCACCGGCTTAGGCGCGAGAGTGCCCCGAGCCGGCAGGCCGGCCGAGGCGACTCCTCATGTTTGATCTCGTATTCAGCACCCTCACCGCTCTCAACCAGGTGGCCACCTTTGTGGGAGCGCTCGTCTGCTGGGGCCTGGGTGGGCTCCTGGTCGGCAACGCCATTTATTGGCGACGGCACGCGGTGCGCGTGCAAGGCGAGGTGATTGGAGTACGCCGCAACGGCGACTGCCTGAACTCGGTGTATCGCTACGTCTCGCCGTCGGGCGAGACCCTCGAGGCAACCTCGCTGGAAGGATCGAGCAGCGTGCGCGGCAAGGAGACCGGCGCGACGGTGCCGCTCTGGGTGATCCCGGAGAAGCCGAACGAGGTTCAGGAGGCCGGCAACCACGTCTTCACGGTCGTCGGCGTGCTGCTGCTCGGTGCGGGCGTTGCGCTCTTCTGGGTCGGCGTGACGGCGTGGCGCACCGGACCGATGACGTGGGTGGTCGCATCACTGGCCGTCGTGCATCTGCTGCAGAAAGTGCGCGGCATCATCGCGCCGAAGGACAAGGCCCTGCCCCGGTCGCTCTGGCGCGAGCTGCTCGCGCAAATGAGGGATGCCGGAGCCCAGGCCCGAAACGCCCAACCGGTCCAGCGACTGGAAGAGCTCACCACACTCCCGGAATATCGCGACAGGGAGATCCGTCAGCGGGCGCAGCTCAGGCGCCTCGCGCCGTTTCTGGTGCTGGCCGGCATCGGGTTGCTGGCGCTCGGCGTGCACCAGAGCCGGCTGCTTCTGCGCCTTCAATCCACCGGAGTCCGAACGCCGGGTATCGTCACGTCCCTCGTCTCCTCGAGCGACAGCCACGGCGGGGTTACCTACCATCCGATCGTGGCCTACACCGACGGCCACGGCCGCAAGGTGGCCTTCAGGGACTCCGTCGGGACGAATCCGCCGATGTATCGCGCCGGCCAGGCGGTCACCGTGCTCTACGCGCCTGACGAGGAGGCCCGGGCCGTCGTCGACCGCGGACTGTGGAACTGGCTGCCGTCGGTGATTCTGTATGTGCTGGGGGGCGCAGTCTTCGCGGGCGGCCTCGCTGGGCTCCGAAGCCGCAGTGTCGAGGTTCCGCTGGCAGCTCAGAGCTGACGCTCGCTGACCGGCATCTCGGGAATGGTGGCCGTGACCGGTCCCGCCGCGTACGCGGCGAGGAGCTCGGCCTGCGCATTCACCGAAGAATCGCGGCCGCGGCTGATGCGCTCGTAGCGGCCGTCGGGCTTGAGCTCCCACGCCTGAGAGTTGTCCCGGAGACACCAGTCGAGATCGCGCAGGATGCGCTCGGCGTGGCCCTTGCGGCGGATCGGGAAGGCGACCTCCACGCGACGGAAGAAGTTGCGCTCCATCCAGTCGGCGCTCGCGCAGAACATATCCGGCTCGCCGCCGTTCTCGAAGTAGAACACCCGCGAGTGCTCGAGGAAGCGCCCGACGATCGAGCGCACCGAGATGTTCTCCGATACGCCGGGCAGGCCCGGGCGCAGCGCGCACACCCCGCGCACGATCAGCTCGATCTTCACGCCGGCGCGCGAGGCGCGGTACAGCGCCTCGATCGACTGGGGATCGACCAGCGCGTTCATCTTGGCGATGACCCGCGCCGGGCGCCCCGCGCGCGCGTGCTCCGCCTCGCGCGCGAGCTTCTGGAGCACCATCTCGTGCATGCCGAACGGGGACTGCGTGAGGCGCTTGAGCTGCGGGGTCTGGGTGAGGCTCGTGAGCTGCAGGAACAGCTCGTGCACGTCCTGGCCGATCTCGTCGTCGCAGGTGAAGAGGCCGTAGTCGGTGTAGTGGCGTGCGGTGCGCGGGTGGTAGTTGCCGGTGCCGAGGTGGCAGTAGCGGCGGATGCCGCCGGCCTCGCGGCGCACGATGAGCGTGAGCTTCGCGTGGGTCTTGTAGCCCACCACGCCGTACATGACGTGCGCGCCCGCCTCCTGCAGCCGGTTGGACAGCTCGATGTTGGCCTCCTCGTCGAAGCGCGCGCGCAGCTCGACGATCACCGTGACGTCCTTGCCGGCATTCGCGGCCGCGACCAGCGCATCGACGAGCGGCGAGTCGTGGCCGGCGCGGTAGAGGGTCTGCTTGATCGCCAGCACCTGCGGGTCGGCCGCCGCCTGGCGCAGGAAATCCATCACAGGCACGAAGCTCTGGTATGGGTGGTGCAGTAGCACGTCCTTCTGACGGATGACGGTGAAGAGATCGGTGGCGCCCACGAGGCGCTTCGGCGCCCCGGGCGTGAAGATCGGGTACTTGAGGTCCGGCCGCTGCACCAGGTCGTACACCGCCGACAGGCGGTTGAGGTTGACGGGACCCTCGACGGGGTAGGTGTCGAGGCCGTTGGAGGCGAACTGCGCCTGCAGGAACTTCACCATGTCGTCGGGACAGTCGCCGGAAGTCTCCAGCCGCACGGCCGCGCCGTAGCGGCGGTGCACGAGCTCGCCCTCGAGCGCGCGCCTCAAGTCGTCGATCTCCTCCTCGTCGACGAACAGGTCGCTGTTGCGGGTGACGCGGAACTGGTAGCAGCCGATCACCTTGATGCCGGTGAACAGCTTGTGCACGAACGCCTGGACGATCGAGGAGAGCAGCACGCAGTCGCGGCTCGGGCCCTCTGCGGGCAACGGCACCACGCGCGGGAGCGAGCGCGGCGCCTGCACGATGGCGAGCTCGCTGTCGCGGTCGAACGCATCCTTGCCCTCGAGCCGCACGATGAAGTTCAGGCTCTTGTTCTGGATGCGTGGGAAGGGCCGCGCGGGATCGAGCCCGAGGGGGGAGAGCACCGGCTCCACCTCGCGTTCGAAGTAGTCCTCGAGCCAGAGCGTCTGCCGCGGAGTCCATTCGCCGGGCCCGAGCAAGGGCACGCCTTCTGCGGCGAGCGCCGGCAGCAGGAGGCTGTTGAGGCAGCGGTACTGGTCGGCCACCAGACGCGTCGCCCGATCGTGGATCGCGGTGAGCTGCTCGGGGATCGACATCCCATCGGGCGCCAGCTGGCCGCCGAGCTCCTGCAGCTGCTTGAGCCCGGCGACGCGAATCTCGAAGAACTCATCGAGATTGCTGCAGGCGATGCACAGGAACCGGAGCCGCTCGAGCAGCGGCACCGACTCATCGAACGCCTGGTCGAGCACCCGCTGATTGAACTCGAGAAACGACAGCTCGCGATTGATGTAGTGCTGGGGCGCCTTGAGATCCGGCGAATCCATCGAGTGCTCACCCGGGCAGCCGCGCCGCAGGCGGCCGAGCGCTCAAGCATACCAGCGGCTCGCGAGGGGACGGTGAAGAAGCGACTAGCGGGGTGCGCCCGGTGGGACTGAAGGGGTCCCCTCAGCGCGAGACCAGCATCGGCCCGGGCGGGTAGTCGAGCGAGGCGAGCCGCGGCGCGGAGCGGGCCAGGAAGTCCTCGCGCCAGCGGGCATCGATCGGGCCGGCGCCCGGCAGCATCACGGTCTGGGGATTCCTGAACACCCCGTTGACACGGTATTCGTAGTGCAGGTGCGGCCCCGTGGCGAGCCCAGTCATGCCGACGTAGGCAATGACCGCTCCCTGCGTCACGTGCTCGCCGACGCGCGTACCGTGCGCGAAGCGCGACAGGTGTCCATAGACGGTCACGATGCTGCGGGTGTGCTCGATCTCGACCACGTTGCCGTAGCCGCCGCGGCGTCCGGCGAAGCGGATGCGCCCCTCACCCGCGGCGCGCACCGGGGTGCCGACGGGCGCGGCGTAGTCGACGCCCTGGTGGGCGCGGATACGGTGCAGGAGCGGGTGCCAGCGGGCCGAGGTGAAGCGGGAGCTCACACGCGTGAATTCCACGGGCGTGCGCAGGAACTCGCGCTGCAGGCTCGTGCCGCCCGGAGTGTAGTAGCGCGCGACGCCTTGCGGGTCGGTGTAGCGGACGGCACGGAACGCGCGCCCCTGGTTGACGAACGCGGCCGCCTCGATCGGACCGTCCTTGAGGTAGGTGCCGTCGCGCCAGATCTCATCCCAGGTGACGACGAAGGCATCCCCGGACCTCACGTCGAGCGCGAAGTCGATGTCCCAGCCGAAGATGTCCGCGAGCGCGACCGCGATCTGTTCGCGCGCGCCGGCGGCCTCGACCGCCTCGAAGAGCGAGTGATCGATGACTCCACGCACGGTGCGGCTGCGCGTCTCGAGCGTGTCCTGCAGCACGTCCGCCTTGAGGCCCGTCGGGTCGCGCGACACCTTGAGTGTGTGGCTCTCGTTGAGGCGGCGCTCGAGCCCGAGGAACTCGCCGTCATGGTGCTTGAAGCGCAGCCGCTCGCCGGGACGGAGACTGTCGAGCATCGCGTGCAGCCCCGGCACTGTGCGGAGCGTCGCGAGGTCCGCGAGGTTGAGCTTGAGGCGCCTGAAGATTCGGTCGAGCGTGTCGTTGCGGGTGACGGTCACGTCGATGGTCGAGAGCGCCAGGCGCGCCTCGGCGAGCGTGGGCACGACGGAGAGCTGCACCGGGGCGGAAGCGCTGCGCGCGACCGCGGCGGGCGGCTGCGCGCCCGGCGTCGCTGCGAGGGTCCCCGTGGCGGCCGGCACCGCGATGGCGCTCGCCGGGGCTGGCGCGCCCGGCGCGCCGGCGCTCGAAGGTGCGACGGCGCTCGAAGGTGCGGCGGCAGTCGGTGCAGAGGCGCCATCTGGCGCGGGGGGTGCAAAGGCGCCCGGTCGTGCGATGGTGTCCGATGCGGCGGGCGGCGACTGCGCGTCGGGTGGGGCGCCGGGCGGCGCGATCGTGATTCCGCCGTGCATCACGGACCAGGCGACTACGGCGCAGGCGGCCGACTGCAGCCAGAAGGCCGCGGAGACCTTGTGGCGCAGCCGCGAGAGTGGCTGCAGAGTCCGGTGGAAAGTGAGTGCC
>MNCZ01000001.1 GCA_001914695.1 Gammaproteobacteria bacterium 13_2_20CM_66_19
CCCGCGCCGAAGGCGGCCGCGAACCAGTCGCTCAGCCAGCCGATCAGCTGCGGGGCGAGCACCAGGTTGGCGACATTGGCGATGAACAGCAGCAGGGCGCACGCGGTGGCCCGCATGCCCGCCGGGATCACGTTCTGCAGCAGCCCGAGTATCGGCCCAATGTAGAAGTACACCGCCGGCACGAACACCCACAGCAGCACGGTCGCCAACTCACGCGACTGGACCCAGTAGAGAGCGATCGAGGGGATGGTGGTCAGCGCCGTGACCCACCCGAGGAGTCGCGTCACGTAGCGCGGATCGGCGGCAGCGCGCCTCGCCATGAGGAGCGCCGCGAGCAAGGTGCCCGCCGTGCCGGCGATCAGGTGCATGAGCCCGAGGAGCTGCCCCGCCTGCCCCACCGTCATGTGATGCGAGCGCTGCAGGAAGGTCGGGGTCCACCACATGAGTCCCCAGCTCCAGAACGTCGCCACCGACCCGCCGAGCAGCAGGTGAACCGCCGAGCGCTGCCGGGTGATGAACCACACCGTATCGCCGAGGGTGCCCGGGGCGGCGGGCGGTGAGTGATCGAGCTGGCCGCGGCGCGGCTCGCGCACGGTGAGCGCCACGACGAGCGCCACCGCGAGCCCCGGAACGCCGAGGACGAGAAAGGCGGCTCGCCAGCCGCTGCGCTCGGCCACCTCGCCCGCCACCTGCGATCCGAGCCACGCCCCGAGGCACGCGCCGAGGGCGAAGATCGTGTGGGCCATCGGGCGGCGCGCCGGGGGAAACTTGTCGGCGAGCATCGAGGTTGAAGCAGGAGTTCCGCCGGCCTCGCCTATGCCGACGCCGAATCGCGCCAGCAGCAGCTGCCAGTAGCTGTGCGCGAGGCCGCAGAGGGCGGTCATTCCGGACCAGGCCGCGATTGAGATCGCGAGAATGTTGCGCCGACTCACGCGATCGGCGAGGTCCGCGATGGGAATGCCGAGCGTCACATAGAACACCGCCAGCGCGACCCCCGTGAGGAAGGCGATGCCGCTGTCGGACAGGTGGAGTTCCTCCCGGATCGGCTCGATGAGCGTCGAGATCGAGAAGCGGTCGGCGATGTTGAGCGAGTACACCACGGTGAGGACCGCCAGCACGTACCAGCGGTCCCGCGGTGGCGGCGCAGGACTCAGGGGCTCCAGGTCCACTCCCGCGCGCTGGCCCGACAGCCGCCGCCCGCAGCGCCGGTCCAGGCGCGCCCCAGCACCGCCCGGCCGCTGGCGGCGCCCGTGGACTCACCCGCGCGCAGCGCCCGCACGCCGTTCACCCACACCTCCTCGACACCGGTCGCGAGCTGGTGCGGATGCTCGTAGGTCGCGTGATCCTGGATCGTCGCCGGATCGAACACCACGACGTCCGCGAAGTCGCCCGTCTTCAGCATGCCGCGGTCGGCGAGCGACAACGTGGCCGCCGGCAGCGCGGTGAGCTTGTGAATCGCCTGCTCGAGGCTCAGCGCCCTTTCCTCCCGGACGTATTTCGCGAGCAGCCGCGCAAAGTTGCCGTAGGTGCGCGGATGCCGGCTGGATTTCAGAAACACCCCCTCGGGCGCCGGCGCATCCGCATCCGAGTCGAAGCTGACCCAGGGGAGCGCCAACTCGCGGCGCACGTTCTCCTCCGACATCAGAAAGTAGGCCACCGCTACGCGCGATCCGTCCTGGATCACCAGGTCGATGGCGGCGTCCTCGGCACTCACGCCACGCATCTTCGCGACCTCAGCGAGCGTCTTGCCCGTCAGCGGCTTGAGCTGGGGGTTCTTGAACCCGAGCAGCAGCGTGCCGGCGGCGCCCGCGGCTCCGTAGAGGTTCTCCCACGGCGGGGCCGGGTCGCGCATCTCGGCGAGCACACGCGCGCGAACCGCCGGATCCTGCAGCCGGCGGATCCAGGCCTCGAGGCCGCCGTCCTGCACCCACGGAGGCATGGCGGCATCGAGCCCCGTCGCACCCGCCGTGTACACGTACATATCCGCGGTGATGCGGACCCCGGCGGCGCGCGCAGCCTCGACCTCGTGGATGAGCGCGTCGAGCTTGCCCCAATTTCCTCTGCCCGCGGCCTTCAGGTGATAGATCTCCGCCGGCGCGCCCGAGGCCCTGGCGATGTCGATGGTCTCCTGCGCCGCCTCGAGCAGCCGATCGCCCTCGCTGCGCATGTGCACGCTGTAGATCCCGCCGCAGCGCGCCGACTCGCTGGCGAGCGCCATGAGCTCGGGGGTGCGAGCGTACTGGTTCGGGCTGTAGATGAGCGCGGTGGTGACCCCGAGAGCTCCTTCCTCCATCGCCTGGCGCACCAGCGTGCGCATCCGCTCGAGCTGCGCGGCGGTCGGTTGCACGTCGCGCTCGCCGAGCACGTTGGTGCGGACCGTGCCCGCCCCCACGAAGGAGGCGACATTGGGCGCAATGCCGTGCCGCTCGAGCTTGTGCAGGTACTCCCCGAGAGTGGTCCAGTCGACGGTGTAGTGAATGTCGGCCTGGCGCTCCCTCGCGTGGCGCTTCATCTCCGCAGTCAGCGGCCCCATCGAGTCCTCGCCGAGCACCTCGAGCGTCACTCCCTGGCGCAGATCGCTCAGCGCCCGGCCGTCCGCGATGAGGGACTCTTCCGGGTGCGCCAGCATGTTGATGAACCCGGGCGCCACCGCCTTGCCGCGCGCCTCGACGCGCTCGGGCGCCGACCCGGGAGCATGCGGTCCCACGTAGACGATGCGATCGCCCCTCAGGGCTACGTCGCCCACGAACGGTGGGCTCCCCGAGCCGTCGTACACCGTGGCGCCGCCGATCACCACATCGTAGTGTGCTCCCGCACCGCTTGCCTCCTCGGCGGGCGCGCCGACACCGGGGCTCACCGCGGCAAGACAGAGCCACGTGCTCGTGACCGCGAGCGCACTCCGGGCGAGCGCGGGGGCGAGCGGGCGGGCGGGTGACATGTTGACGCGACCTCCCTCCAGCCGTGTCAGATCCCAGGGCATGTGCTCAGGGCGCATCCAAACCGCTGCCAGCCCGGGCGCGGCCCCACTCATATTATAGGCGGCGTGCCGAGGGCCTGCCGGCGGCTGAGGCCCGCGCCTCGCTCAGCCGCGGTGAATGAACGGCCAGGGAGAGACTTCCGCGCCCGGCTCGCCGGGGACTTCGATGAGGGCGGGAGCATCGTCCGCAAGGGCACGCTCGAGCGCGCTGCGCAGCTGCCCCGGAGTCGCGGCGCGGTAGCCTGCCGCGCCGAAGGACTCGGCGAGCTTCACGAAGTCGGGATTGCGCAGCGCTTCGCCGAGAAGCCGCCCGCCGAAGGTGGTCTTCTGGTCGCGCAGCACGTTGCCGAAGCTCTGGTTGTTGAACACGATCGCCACGGAGCCGATGCGATGCTGCACGGCGGTGGCCAGCTCCTGCACTCCGAACATGAAGCCGCCGTCGCCGTTGACCGATACCACCGCCCGGGTCGGATTCGCGACCTTGACGCCGAGCGAGGTCATATAGCCGAAGCCGAGGTTGTCCTGATAGCCGCTCGCGACATAGGTGCGCGGCTCGTACACCGGGAAGCCGAACCGGGCGGTGAATCCGACCTGGCTGATCTCTTCGACGAAGAAGCCGTCGCGCGGCAACACCGCGCGGATCGCATCGAGGAAGGCGAGCTGCGGCTGCACCACCTCGAACTCGCGCCGGGCACGCGCCTTGAGATCCTGGAATTCCGTTTCCCGGGACGCACGCTTGCGGAGGCGCGGCGCGAGCGCCTCGAGGAGCGCGCGCACTCCGAGGCGCGCGTCGGTCACCACGCCGACCTCGGTCGGGCGGCGCGGCATCTCCGTCGGGTCGATGTCGATGCGCACGATCCTCAACTCCGACGGCACCTGCTTCCAGCGGATGAACTGCAGCTCCATGCGCGTGCCGATGGCGAGGAGCATGTCGGTCTTCGCCCAGAGCGCGTACGCCGCCGCCAGGTCGAGCCCGAAGGGCGAGTCTTCGCTGACGATGCCGCGGCCGCTGCGATGCGCGGTGACCGGGGCCTGCAGCAGGCGGGCCAGCTCGAGCACTTCCGCACCGGCGCCGAGCGCGCCGGAGCCCACCATGATGAGCGGCGCCGCAGCGGAGGCGATCAGCTTCGCCGCCCGCTCGATCGCCTCCGGGTCCGGCAGCGGCGGCGCCATGGGGCGCGCGCTCACATCGAGCTCCACCTGCGCCTTCTGCCCGAGGGTATCCCAGGGGCATTCGAGGGCCACCGGCCGGCGACGCCCGCTCGTCAGCTCCTCGAACGCGCGCGCCACCAGGCGCGGCGCTTCGCTCGGGTGACTGATGCGCGCCGACCACTTGGTGAGTCCGCGCAGTATCGCCAGCTGGTCGGGAAGCTCGTGCAGGATGCCGTGGCCCCTGCCGATCTCGTGCGAGAAGACTTCGGAGGTCAGACACAGGACCGGTGCGTTCGCCGCATAGGCGGTACACAGCGCCGCCGACGTGTTGAGCACTCCGGGACCGGGCACGCAGGTATAGGCCCCCACGCGCCCGCTCGAGCACGCGTAGCCGTAGGCCATGTAGGCCGCCCCCTGCTCATGGCGCGTGCCGAGGTAAGCGAGCTCCCCTTGCCGCTCGGCCAGCGCATCGATCAGGCTGTAGGTATGTACCCCGGGGATGCCGAAGATGTGCCGCACGCCGTTGCGGACGAGACCATCGACGATCGCCTGCCCGGCGGTTACGACTTTCTGCATTGGGCTATGCTAACAGTCCCGCGGTCGCGATCGGACGGATGCCTCACGCGCGTGCACGTAACTCCTTCAGCGCGGCGCGCGCGGCCATACGGCCCGATGCGCCCACGATACCGGGCCCGGGGTGCGTCCCGGCGCCACAGAGATGCAACCCCGCCACGGGCGCGGCGTGACCGGCGAGATCGGGCACCGGGCGCATGAAGAGCAGCTGATCGAGCGCGAGCTCGCCGCGCGATACGGCACCTTCGCGCAGTCCGAACCGGCTCTCGAGGTCGACGGGCGAGAGCACCATCCGCTCGCGCACCCGGGAGGTGAAGCCGGGCAGGTGCGCCTCCACGACGCGCAGCGCCCGCTCCGACACGGTGTCGCGCAGCTCGCCCCACTCGCCCTCGCGGAGCCGGTAGGGCGTGTATTGCACGTGCAGGACCGCAACGTGCTTGCCGGGAGGCGCGAGCCCGGCGTGGACCGCGCTCGGAAAGTGAATCATGACGAAGGGCTCACTCGAGCAGCGTCCGTACTTGGTCGCATCGAAGGCGCGCTCGACATAGCGTATCGACGGCGCGATCAGCATCGTGCCCGCGGCGCCGGCGGAGGCGGTGGGGGTGGGGGTGGCGCCGGTGGCGGCGGCCACCGAATCGGGCAAGGCATCGAGCGCCAGCAGGATCTTGGTGGTCACGCCGCGGAAGCGGATATTGCGCACGGCTTCGATGAGCACCGGGTCGAGGTGCACGGGGTCGATGAGCCCGAGGAGACTCTGGTACGGATCGAGCGCGGAGATCACGGCTCTGCAGGCGATCGCTTCCCCGGAGGCGAGCGCCACCGATTCGATCCGCCCGTCGCGCACTGAAAGCTCAACCACCGCGCCCTGGGTCTCGATCGCGACGCCCGCGGCGCGCGCTCTCCGCGCCAGCGCGTCGATCAGCGCACCCGGCCCGGCTTTGAGTCGCAGCCGCTCACCGATCACGCCGGGCGCCGCACCGACGTGACGATGCAGGAAAGCCAGCGCCGTCCCACCCGACATCGGTCCCTGGCAAAGGTCGGTGACCGCAAGCGCTGCGAGCGCGCCCTTGAGTGGCTCCGACTCGAAGAAGTCGTCGAGCCAGTCGGCGGCCGAGATCGGCAGCGCGCGCAGCAGCTCGACCATGCCACGGCGCCCGAGGCTGCGGTATTGGCGACCGAGCCGGAGCAGCGTGAGGAATTCGTCGATCGCTCGAGCGTCGACGCGCGGCGCGGCGTCGCGAAACAGCGTCGCGAGAAAGCCCGCGAGGGACGCGAGCTGTTGCACGAACTTCGGCCAGCGCTCGGCGTCGCGCGCGGAAAGACGCCTCAAGGCCGCGGCGGTCTCAACTGCGGAGCGCTGCAGCGCGAGCGGTCCGCCCTCGCCGAGAGCGATGACGGTCGGATCGGCTGCAACGCTCGCATGGATCTCGGCCATGCCGCGGAATGCCTGCGGGTCGAGGTAACCGAGGTCGGGCACCAGTGGGGCGGCGCGCCAGCCGGGCGCGAATTCGATCTCGCGATAGATCCCCCCGAGATCGGGGCCCGGCTCGAGCAACAGGACACGCACGCCGGACGTGGCGAGCCCGGTCGCCGCCACCAGCGCATCCGGCTCGCTGCCGAGGACTACCACATCGAAGGAGCGACTCATGTGTCGGACAGAATCCGCTGTGCGGCGAGGCGTCCGGCCGCGCCCATCACGCCACCCCCGGGGTGCGTGCTCGAGCCGCACTGGTAGTAGCCGGGAATCGGCGTGCGGTAACTCGACCAGCGCGCCGCCGGGCGCAGGAAGAACAGCTGCTGCAGCGCCAGCTCGCCCTGGAAGATGTTCCCCTCGGAGAGCCCGACCGTGCGCTCGATGTCCGCTGGCGTCAGCACTTGGGCGTGCAGGATGGCGGACTTGAGGTTGGGCGCGTATTCGCTCAGGGTGTCGATGACGGTATCCCCAAACGCCTCACGCCGGGCGTCGGTCCAACCGCCTTCGATCGCGTAGGGGCAGTACTGCACGAAGATACTCGCGACGTGCCTGCCGGGCGGCGCCATGTTGGGATCGATCACAGAAGGGAAGATGATGTCCATGTAGGGGCGCTTCGAGAAGCTGCCGTACTTGGCGTCGTCGTAGGCGCGCTCGAGGTAATCGAGGCTCGGGCTGATCGAGATCGCGCCGCGATGGTGCGCGCCGACACCGGGTAGGCAAGTGAAGTCCGGCAGCTCCGACAGCGCCAGATTGACCTTGCCGGAGGAGCCGCGGAAGCGGAAGCGCTGCACCTGCTCGAGGAGCTCGTCCGGCAGCGCCCGCCGGTCGACGAGCTCGAGGTAGGTGCGGCGCGCATCGAGCCCCGAGACGATCACGGGCGCCCGGCACTCTTCACCGCTCCCGAGCACGACACCGACCGCGCGTCCTCTCTCGAGGAGGACCTGCCTCACCGGCGCTTCGGTCCGAATCTCGGCGCCCTTCTCCAGGGCCGCACGGGCGATGGCCTGACTGATCGTGCCGTTGCCGCCCTTGCAGAATCCCCAGGCGCGGAACGCGCCGTCGATCTCTCCCATGTAGTGATGCAGCAGCACGTAGGCCGAGCCTGGCGAGCGCGGTCCCATGAAGGTGCCGATGATGCCGCTCGCGGACTTGGTCGCCTTGAGCGGCTCGAACTCGAACCATTCCTCGAGGTAGTCCGCCGAGCTCATGGTGAGGAGCTTGTAGAGCGCGTGAAACTGCTCGCGGCCGAGGGAGCGCAGGTGCCTCCCGAGCTTGAGCAGGCCCTTCAGGTCGCCGGGCCTGAGTGAGGTGGGATCGGGCGGCATCATGCCGAGCAGCGGCTTCACCGCCTGCGCCATCTGCACCATCAGCCGGCCGTAGGCGACCGAGGCTTCGGCATCCCGCGCCGAGTGCCGGCAGAGCTCGCGCCGCGTGAGGTCGGCATCGCCCCAGCTGCCGAGATAGTCGCCGTTCGGCAGCGGCACGATCGTGCTCTCGAGGGGCAGGATCTGCAGGCCGTGCCGCGGGAGCTCGAGGTCGCGGATGATCTCGGGCCGCAGCAGACTCACCACATACGAGAAAACCGAGAAAGTGAAGCCCGGGAAAACCTGCTCGCTGACCGCCGCGCCTCCGATCACCGGACGCCGCTCGAGCACCAGTACCCGGCGGCCCGCCCGGGCTAGGTACGCGGCGGCCACGAGACCATTGTGGCCGGCGCCGACGACGATCGCGTCATGGGAGCGCTGCGCTCCCGGTGCTGGCGATGAGCGCACGTTCAGGCCCTCTTCCGCTCGGGGTCGAAGAACGGGAGCTTGCGCACCCAGGCGTTGGCGCGCTTGCGTCGGTGCTCGACGGTCACCTCGATCTCCACCGGCGTATCCGCCGCGAAGTGCGGAGCCTCGAGGTGCGCGAGCGCGAGATACTTCTTGAGCAGCGGTGACCAGCATCCGCTCGAGGCGTAGCCCACCTGCGCGCCGCCGCGATAGATCGGGACGCTGCTGCGCCAGGCGATGGTCGGGAGCGAGGGTGCCAGGCCCACCGCCCTGAAGAGCGCCTCGAAGGAATCCCAGTCGACTTCGACGCCGACGAAGCGCCACGCGGGTCCGCGCGCCTTCTCGGCGCGCAGCGCCGCCTGGCCGTTGAATGCGCTCTTGTCGAGCCGCACCGCCCAGTCGAGTGAGAGCTCGTAGGGCGAGGACTTCTGGGATTCGATCATGGCGTGTTGCGAGGACTGGTAGTCCACCTCGAGCATCACCAGGCCCGCTTCGATCCGCACCACGTCGAGCGCCCAGATGCCCGCCGGAGTAATCCCGTAGTCCGCCCCGCGGCCGATCAATGCGTCCCAGACCGCGATCGCCCCCTGCGCAGGGATCCACAGCTCGTACCCCAGATCGCCCGTGTATCCGGTGCGCGAGATCTGCACCTCGACGCCGGCGATGCGGTTTCGCATCACGCGGAAGTATTTCAGTCCGTCGACGGGCTGCTCGGCGACGGCGTCGAGCACCGCCCGCGACAACGGACCCTGTAATGCGAGCGCGCCCACGGCGTCCGACACCTCACCGATCTCGACTTCCATGCCGAACGCGTTCTGCTGCAGCCAGCGGAGATTGGGCTCGGCCGCCGTGAGGCGATACTGCCGCTCCCCGAGCCGGCTGATGGTGCCGTCGTCGATCGTCTTGCCCTGCGCGTCGCACCAGGGCGTGTACAGCACCTGGCCGATCTGGGTCGTGCTGACGTTTCGCGTAACCAGCCGGTCCAGCAGTCGCGCCGCATCGCGGCCGGCGATCTGGTACTTGTGCAGCGGCGAGACGTCGAACAGCGCCGCGGCGTTGCGCACCGCGGCGTACTCGCGCTCGTGCGTCCAGTCGTAGGCGCTCGCCACGGCGTGACCCGCCCAGCGGCGCCACGTCGCGCCGAGCACGAGGGGCGCCGTGCGCACGTGAAAGGGCGTGGTTTTGAGCATCCCCGGGCGGCTCCGCAGTCTTATTGAACGATCGTACAATAAGGATTCGAAACGGATCAACCGAATCCCCGCCGGTCACGCGAGCGGCGGCGCCGGCGTGCGCGCCGGCCGCCCCGCACGCGCCTGGCGGGCGACATGGATATGTGCCCACGGCAATGCAGTCTACTTCAGCCTCGCACCCGACCAAACGTTCCGGCTGGGCCGTCGCGAGCACCGGCATCTGGCGCATGCGGGCGCCCGGCGCCTGCGCTACAATTATCTGCTGGATCCTGTGGATTCAGGCGATCTCGTACTACGGCAGGCTCGCGATCCATCCGCCGCCGCTGATTCCGGTCTACCAGGTGCCGTGGCAGATGCGTGCAGGATGCGAGGATGCATGCAGCGGGTTGAGTCAGGCGTGAGCGCAGCGGCGGCGAGACTCCTCATCGTCGACGATGAGGCCGCGCACATGCGCGCCCTGTGCGACACTCTCGAGCGCGAGGGTTACGTCACCCGCGGCTTCACTTCCGGACGCGAGGCGCTGGAAGCGCTCCGCGAGCAATCATTCGATCTGCTGCTGACCGATCTGCAGATGCCGGAAATCGACGGCATCACGCTCTTGCGCGCCTGCCAGGAGATCGATCGCGACATTGCCTGCCTCCTGATGACCGGGCACGGCACGATCGCGACCGCGGTGGATGCGCTCAAGGCGGGCGCGCTCGACTACGTACTGAAGCCCTTCAAACTGTCGAGCATCCTGCCGGTGCTGGCGCGCGCGCTGGCGACGCGCGCGCTGCAGAGGGAAAACATCCAGCTGCGGGAGTCACTGGCGATCTACGAGCTCTCGCGCGCCATCAGCCAGGGCCTCGACCGCGATGCGATCGTCGAGCGGACGCTGGCGGCGGCCGCCGGGCAGCGCGATGTCGGCGCGGTTTACCTCCTCGTGCCCGCCGAGGATGGCGGCACGCTGCGGGTCGCGGGATTCACCGGGCCGGCCCCCCGGGCTCTGGAGAGCGCGGCGCTGAAGCTCGGCGAGTCGGCCGAGCGCTGGGTCGAGGACGCGCGCCGCGAGCTCGGCGCGCGCGTAGCGCCTTCCCCCGCCGGGGTTCTCTTCAGGCACCCGTTCGACCCGCGCATCGCCGTGGCGCTGCCGATCGTCGCCGGCGGAAAGTTCTTCGGAGTCCTCGGCTTCAGCTCCTCGCGGCCCGAGCGGAGGATCCCCCCGGGACAGCTACGCGCTCTCGACGTCCTGGCGCGCACCGCCGCCAGCGCCTTCGAGACCGCGGCGCTGGTCGGTGAGCTGCGCCGCATGAACGAAGAGCTCGAGCTGCGCGTGCGCGAACGCACGCGCGATCTCGAGATGGCCAACCACGATCTGGAAGCCTTCTCGTACTCCGTGTCGCACGACCTGCGCGAGCCGCTGCGTGCGGTCGAGGGCTTCTGCGAGATGTTCCGCGCCGAATTCGCGGCGAGTGTCCCCGAGGCGGGGCAGAAAATTCTGGAGCGCATCTGGGCCGGGGCCGGCCGCATGACGCAGCTCATCAACGATCTGCTGCATTTCTCGCGCTTCGGCCGCCAGCCCCTCAAGTGCGCCCGCGTGCCGCTGCGCGAGGTCGTGGAGCAGTGCGTGGCGCGCCTCGAGGAGTCGCGCGACAGCCGGCGGCCGAGCGTGCAGATCGGAGAGCTCCCCGACTGCTTCGCGGATCGCGCGCTGCTCGAGCAGGTGCTGATCAATCTGTTGTCGAACGCCATCAAGTTCAGCGCCGGACGGGACGACCCTCGCATCGAGGTGGGCACGCTGCGTCAGGGCGCCGACATCGTCTATTACGTGCGCGACAACGGCGTCGGCTTCGACATGCGCTACGCCGACCGGCTCTTCGGCGTGTTTCAGCGCCTGCATCCGCAGGAATCGTTCGAGGGCACCGGAATCGGCCTGTCGATCGTGCACCGGATCATCACACGTCACGGCGGCCGGGTGTGGGCCGACAGCCGCCCCGGTGAGGGCACCACCTTCTATTTCAGCCTTCCGCGGCCGAGCGAGCTCGGCCCAGGGATGTAAAGCCACGCTCAAGCACGCGGACTCTATAAAGGGTCGTCCGCGTGCGCTTTGCCGGCTTACCCCCCAAGACGGCCGGTCTTGCGCCCGGAAAGTGTGACGGCCATCCGGGTGAGGCGTCTTTCCGGCGGGTCTAATAAAGACGCGATGGGCTGTTAAAAAACACCCGTGTGTGCGCGCTCCTTCCACCGTCCACTTCGGCAGATTCGGTGCCGGGCGCGCGCCGAATGTAAGCAAGGTCGGAGACGTGGCGATGGATGCGCCCCCTGAGCAGTCTTCCAGCAGGCCGTTGCGAGTCCTGCTGGTCGAGGATTCCCCGTCGGACGCCGAGCTGACCAGGTGGCGCCTGCAGCAGGGCGGCTACGCATGCACCTTCGAGTGCGTGGTGAACGAGGCCGAGATGCGCGGCGCGCTGCGCGCGGGCTCGCCCGATCTCATCCTGTCCGATTTCAGCCTCCCCGGGTTCGACGGTATGTCGGCGCTGGCCATTGCGCGCGCCGAGGCACCCGGAGTGCCGTTCATCTTCCTCTCGGGCACCATCGGCGAGGAGCGCGCCATCGAGGCCCTGAAGTGCGGTGCGATCGACTACGTGCTGAAGAGTAATCCGAAGCGCCTGGTGCCGGCGATACAGCGCGCACTCGATGAGGCGGCGTTGCGCCGCAAGAACCAGGCTGCCGAGCAGCACGTTGCCCGCCTCGCGGTCGTGCTTCAGACACTCGCGGCGATCAACTCGGCGCTGGTGCGCATCCAGAACCGCGACGAAGCGCTGGCCGAGACCTGCCGGCTCGCGCACCGTATCGGCGGATACCCGCTGACGATGGTGGCGCTTCTCAACCCCGCAACGCGCATGGCGCGGCCGATCGGTTGGGCGGGCTACGACTTTCTCGAGCAGCCGTGGGAAGAGTTTCCCGTCGCGGTTCATGAATCCGGCGATACCAGCCTCATGGGCCGGGTGATCCGCAGCGGCGAGGCGGTGCTCTGCGAGGACATCGGGACCCACCCTCAGGTCATCGAGGGACGGGAGGCGTTGAGCGCCGCCGGCATTCGCTCGCTCGCGTGCCTGCCGCTGCGGGTCGACAACACGCCGGTGGGGGCGCTGCTGTGCGGCACGCGCTCTCCGACCGTCATCGCTCAGGACGAATGGCTGCTGCTCGTGGAGCTCGCCTCCAACCTGTCGTTCGCGCTGCAGTACCTCGACAAGCAGAATGCGGTGCACTTCCTGTCGTATTTCGAGCCGCTGACCGGTCTCGCCAAGCGGGCGCTGTTCTGCGAGCGCCTGACGCGGCTACAGGCGCGCCGCAGCGGCAGTCCGTCGCGTCTTGCGGTGACGGTGTTCGACATCGCGCACCTGCGCGTCATCAACGATTCGCTCGGCCGGCACAGCGGCGATCGGCTCTTGCAGTGCATCGCGGATCGGCTGAAGACGCGCTTCCCGGACACCGAGCACATCGCCCACCTGGGCGGCGGGACCTTTGCCTGCGTGAACGCCCTGCGAGAACACGACACGGGCGAAGTGCGTACACTGCAGGATGAGCTCATGCGGCTGTTCGCCGAGCCGTTCCGCATCGACGGCCGCGACGTGGTCGCGGAGATCAAAAGCGGGGTGGCCTGCTATCCGCAAGACAACATCGAGCCTCACGACCTGGTGCAGAACGCGGAAGCGGCGCTCAAGGAGGCGAAGACCTCGGGCGAGCGCTACCTGCATCACCGCGTCGAGATGAATGCCGAGCTGGCGCGGCGGCTCAGCATGGAGCAACGGCTGCGGGCGGCGCTCGAGACCGACCAGTTTCGCCTGTACTACCAGCCCAAGATCGCGCTGCGAAACGGCAGAGTCGCCGGGGTGGAGGCGCTGCTGCGCTGGCAGGACCCGGAAACCGGCCTCGTCGCGCCCGCGGTCTTCCTGCCGCTGCTCGAGTCCGCCGGGTTGATGACAGCGGCCGGCACCTGGGTCATACGACAGGCGGCGTCCGACTGTCGCGCGTGGCGCTTGAAGGGTCTGCCGCCGCTGCGGGTGGCCGTCAATGTATCGCCTCCGGAGCTGCGCCGCCGCAAGATCGCGGACGAGATCCTCGAGTGCATCGGCGATCTGGCAGGCGATCCGGACTGGGGGGTCGACCTCGAGATTACCGAAGGAGTTCTCTCGGGTGATGCCTCCTCCTGCGTCAACGCGCTCAGGCTTCTGCGCGCCGCGGGCGTGCGCATCGCCATCGACGACTTCGGCACCGGGTTCTCGTCCCTCGGACGCCTGTCCGAGCTGCCGATCGATACTCTGAAAATCGACCGGAGCTTCACCAGCCGTCTTCCCACGGACCGCAAGAGCGGCACGCTGGTCTCGACGATCATCGCTCTCGCGCGTGCATTCGACATGACGACCGTAGCCGAGGGCGTCGAGAATCGGGCGCAGCTCGATTATCTCCTGCGCGAAGGCTGCGACGAGTCGCAGGGCTACCTGCACACCAAGCCGCTCCCGGCGAGCGAATTCGAAGCGTGGCTGCTGCGCAACGGCGGCGTGGAGCCGGGCGCAACGGGCCTCAGAAGCGCTCGCGGCTGAGACTCGGGCGCCGCGCGGGGAATTTGCGCGGCCAGCTTCGGGCGTGGCGGCGGAACGTGTTGGAGCAACAAAGGACGTCAGCGCACCATAAGAGCGCAGCGCACTCAAAAGAACTCGCCGAATAAGACTGTAACTGATTGATCCAACGCGAATGCCCATTTCTGGCATGGCGCGTGCTTGTACCAGCTCTGCGCCGCCCTGCATTGGGCGACGATTCGCCGCGTCTGCGGGGGAGGAGTTGGATCCATGAAACTGATCACGGCGATTGTCCGAACACACAAGCTCGATGAGGTTCGCGAGGCCGTCGGCGATTTGGGCGTCTCGGGCGTAACGGTTACGGAGGTCCGAGGCTTTGGGCGGCAACGCGGCCACACCGAGGTCTATCGGGGCGCCGAGTACGTCGTCGAGTTCGTGCCGAAAACCAAGATCGAAATCGCGGTCGCCGATACCCTCGCTGAGCGGGTGATCGAGGCCATTACCACTACGGCTCGGACGGGCAAGGTCGGCGACGGCAAGATTTTTGTGGTCGACCTAGAGCAAGTCGTGCGTATCCGCACCGGTGAACGCGACGCCAGCGCCCTTTAGAACCACAAGTGAGTCAGCTCAGGGGAGACAAGTTGATGACTACATTGTCGCGGTCGTTACTGTTCGTTTTGCTGGCGCTGCCAGTGCCCTTGGCCTGGGCTGATCAACTTCCCGCAGCCGTATCGGCCGCTGCGTCCACCGCACCTCCGGCGCCCTCGACGACTGAGCCCTCCGTCATCCTCAACTCCCAGATCAACTCCGGCGATACCGCCTGGATGCTCGCCTCCATGGCGCTGGTGTTGATGATGACGGTCCCTGGACTTGCGCTCTTTTACGGGGGAATGGTGCGCAAGAAGAACGTTTTGGCGACCCTCATGCAAAGCTTTGCCATCACGTGCCTCGTGACCCTTCTCTGGTACGTCATCGGGTACAGCCTCGCCTTCACGCCCGGGACGCCCTACATCGGGGGCCTGAGTCGCCTCTTCATGAACGGGGTGATCTATATCAAGGACGTTGCGGCTGCGGCGGCCACCAAAGACACCCCGGCCGTCGAGGCGGTGATCGGGAAGGTGTCCGTAAGCCACCTGGGTGTGACGATCCCCGAGACCGTCTATGCAATGTTCCAGCTCACCTTCGCGATCATCACCCCCGCGCTCATCTGTGGTGCGTTTGCGGAAAGAATGAAGTTCTCCGCGATGCTCTGGTTCATGGCGATCTGGTCGATCATCGTCTACGCACCCATCGCCCACTGGATGTGGGAGCCCGGCGGCTGGGGCGCAACCGCGGGCGTGCTCGACTTCGCAGGCGGCACGGTCGTACATATCAACTCGGGCATCGCCGCGCTCGCGTGTGCCCTCGCGCTCGGCAAGCGCGTCGGACTCAACAAAGAACCCATGGCGCCTCACAACCTGGTGTTGACGGTGATCGGCGCTTCGCTCCTCTGGGTCGGCTGGTTCGGGTTCAATGCCGGTTCCGCGGTGGCCGCCGATGGCCGCGCCGGCATGGCCATGGCGGTCACGCAGATCGCCACCGCCGCAGCGGCGCTTGCCTGGATGTTCATGGAATGGACCATCAAGCGGAAACCGAGTGTGCTGGGCATCGCCTCCGGCGCGGTCGCCGGCCTTGTGGCCATCACGCCTGCGTCGGGCTTCGTGATGCCCACGCCTGCGGTCATCATCGGCATCGCGGCCGGGGTGATTTGCTTCTTTGCCGCTACGTCGCTCAAGAAGGCGCTGGGGTACGACGACTCACTCGATGCGTTCGGCGTGCACTGTATCGGTGGCACCGTCGGCGCATTGCTCACCGGCGTATTCGCGAGCGCCGCGCTCGATGGCGGACAGGCCGGAAGTGTCGTCACGCAGCTGAAGGGCGTGCTCGCCACCTTGGTCTACGGCTTCGTGGTGAGCTACCTCATCCTCAAAGTCATCGATGTGACCATCGGACTGCGGGTCACCGAAGACCAGGAACGGGAGGGGCTCGACGTATCGCTGCATGGCGAGCACGTCGAGTAGCGCCCATCACTGATCCTGAGGGGTCTCCGCCGCCCAACGGCGGAGACCCTACCACCCTCTTCACGGAGCTCTGTGTCATGCATGTGCCAGTCACTCGAGCCTCATCCCTCCGCTTCGAGGAGACCGTCGACACGAACCGCATTCGCCTCGCCTTGGGGGGCGCACTCCTCTGTCTCGTGGTCCTGGGCGCCCGCGGCGCCCAGGCAGACGAAGCCAAGCCTGCGGAGCCCGTCAAGCCCACCGCGCCGTCGTTGACCGATGTGCTGGGGGCATCTGGCATCGACCTTCACGGCTACGTGGATGCGGCTTACTCCTATCTTTCGGGCGCGGGCGTCTTCACGAGTGGGGTTGCGGACCGTGTGTTCGACACCGAGCCCAATTCCTTCAACGTGCACCAGGCAGCGCTCACCATCGACTATCAGCCGAAGGAGGGCTTCGGCGGTCTCGTCAACCTCACGGCAGGCCGTGACGCCCGGGTCATCGCCTCTCTCGGCGAGTCGACGAGTAATTTCGATGTCACCCAGGCTTTCGCGCAATACGCCCACGGTCCGCTGACGATCATCGCCGGCAAATTCGTGACGCTCGCCGGAGCGGAAGTCATCAACTCCACCCAGGACACGAGCTATTCGCGCTCCATCCTGTTCGGCTACGCGATTCCCTTCACCCACACCGGAGCCCGGCTCACCTATGCCGCATCCGATCAAGTGAGCGTCATCGTCGGCGTCAATAACGGTTGGGATCAGCTGCAGGACGCGAATAAACAGAAGACCGGCGAGCTCGGCATCTCGTTCACCCCAAACAAGGTCTTCTCGCTGGCGGCGCAAGGCTACAGCGGCGTTGAGCAACTCTCCGGGGGCACGTTTATCGGCGCCGGCACACACGGCCTGCGCAGGCTGATCGACGCGGTGGGCACTTACAACGCGACCAGCCAGCTCACGTTCATTCTGAACGTCGATTGGGGCCAACAGGAGAATGTCACCTCGCTCGTCAATGGAACCTCGGTCACGGCGAAGTGGGATGGCGCCGCAGCTTACGCCAATTACCAGGTGAATGATCAATGGCGACTATCGGTGCGCGCCGAGTACTTCGACGACAAGGACGGTTACCGCACCGGCGTCATTCAGAAATGGAAAGAAGCCACGCTGACGCTTGCCTACCTGCCCACAAAATTCATTGAAATACGCGGCGAGGTGCGCGGTGACAAGTCCGACTCCAACGCCTTCGTCAAAGACACCTCATTTTTCAGCGGCACCCCGGGCGCGGGCGTCACCGACAACCAGGCTTCTATCGGCCTCGAGGCGGTGTATAAGTTTTGAAACTCGAAGGGACAGCGGGACCCCTCCTTTGGGGAGGGGCCGGGTTCGAGCGTGCCTCTATTGGCGTCCCCAAGGGGATTCGAACCCCTGTTACCGCCGTGAAAGGGCGATGTCCTGGGCCTCTAGACGATGGGGACGCAGCCGGGCCTCAGCGCGGGCGCGCAAGATTACACGGCCCCCGTCCGGCGGACAACGAGACTAGCGGATGACCGGACGAAAAGCCCGCCGCGGTCCGGGTGGGCCGCGGCGGGCACTGGTCAGCGCGGCGGGCTCAAAGGCTCAGAACTTGTAGGTCGCCCGGACGTTCCAGAACGCGCCCGGGAGATCGTAGGTTCCGGCGTCATAACCATTCAGCGTGCACGAGTAGCAGACCGGCGGATTCGTGCCAAAGAGATTGTTCACACCCGCTTCGACCTTGAGCCCCGTGACGTGGAACGGATCCGTCCACCCGACCTGCACGTCGTGATAGAGCACGGAGTGCAGGTTGTTATACATGGTTCCACTGAAGGCGCCCGCAGCATCCGTGCAGCCGGGCACCGCGATTTTCCTAAGCGCATTGCTGCATAGCTCGGACACCGCCGACAGGAAGCGCAGGTTCCAGTTCGCTTCCCAGCCGCCCGTTCCCCACCCCAGCTGCGCATTCGCGCGCCAGCGCGGGATGGCGCTGTTGTCGACCTCGATGCCGACCGTGCGCTGCGCAACTTGACCCAGCGCGTCCGTCGCCTTGTAGTCATTCACCCGTGTCCCCTGGAGCGCAGCCGCGAAGTGCCCGAAGCTCAACGGCGCGGACAGCCAGTCGACTTTCACGTCGACGCCACTGGTTGTGACGTTGGCGAGGTTTTGCAAGAAGTTCTTGGGCGGGTTCAACTGGCCGCCCGCCCTGCGGGTGAACGGTGAGCACAGGGCCGGATTCAGGCCGCCCGCCGCCTCGCACGCGTTGAGCAGCGCCTGGATGTCTTCCGCCTGGATCGCACCCTTGACCTTGTGGTTGAAGTAGGTGATATCCGCATGCAGCCTGTTGGTGAAGCCCCGTCCCTCTAGCCAGCCGGCCCGATAGACAATGCCCGCCGTGTAGCTGTCGGATTTCTCGGGCTTGAGAGTCGGGTTACCGCCCGTGAAGGTCGTTATCTGGGTGTTGGCCTGCGAGAAGTTGGCGGCGGGCACGCCCTGGGCCGCGCAACCCGCCGCGTATTTGGGGTCTACCGGGGAGTTGCAGGGGTCCTGGAGTGTGGGAGCGAACGAAGTGAGCCCGTAGAGCTCGCCCAGGTTCGGCGCGCGGAAGCCGGTCGAGTACGTGCCGCGGACGGCGAAGTCCTCGACTGGTTGCCAGCGCAGGCCGCCCTTGTAGGTGGTCGTGTTCCCGAAGGTGGAGTAGTCCGAGTAGCGCACCGCCGCGCTGGCACCAAGTTGCTGGAGCAGCGGGAAGCTGAACTCGGTGTACGCATCGTTCACGTGGTAGCTCGCCGCGACCGGAAAAGCCGGCGAGTCCTGGGACTCGCCGGTCTGTCGCAGCGGATCCGGCGTGAACGCGGCGTCGTAGAGCCGATGCTCGGCGCCGACGGCAATGCCCGCGGCGCGATCCTGGATGTGGAAGATCGTGCCGGTGATGTTCGCCGACACGAGCTTCAATTTCTGATCGCTCGAGTCGAGCTGCGTCGCCAGGATGTAGTTCAGCATGGCCTGCGTGATCGGCCGCCCCTGCCCGCCGAAGAGATCGAGCGGCAAGCACCCGGGCACCCTCGCGCAGATCGCGGGATCGCCGAGGGCAAGGCTGAGTTTGCTCACGTTATAGCCACCGGTGAACTGCTGGGTGGCCTTGTTATCGGTATTGACGTAATTGATGTCCCAGCTGAAGCCCTCGAGCAGGTGCAGCGTGCCCTTGAGCCCGACGCCGAAGTACCAGGTGTCGACGTCCTGGGTGAAGATGCGCGGCCCGCCTTCGAGCGGACGGCGGGTGACCCAGCCGAAGTTCTGCACGAAGTTAGGTCCTCCCGGGCACACACTAGACGTTGGCGCCTCCGGTACCGCGCACAGGTCGATCCCGTAGGGGTTGAAGGGATTCAGACGCGAGACGTTGATCCCGTCGGCGATTCCGCCGCTGCCCGTGTAGGGACCCACGAAGATCGGCTCGGGCGCGGCCTGATTGGTCGAGGTGCGATTGTTGAACATTCCCTTCGCATACACCTGGACGTCGTCGCTGGCGTCGTAGGTCAGGCTGGTCCAGAGCGCCTTGCGCTGCGAAGGTGTGAGGAGCAGGTTGAACGGCGCGTAGTTGAACCGGTCCACGCTGCCGAAGTTGTGATAGGTGCTCGGAGATGTCGTCGGATTGGCCGGGTTCCAGGTCGGCGTCGTGGTGCCGGTGTTGAGTGTCACGTCGTAGAAATTGACCTGGTCCGTGGTGCAGGAACCGTAGTTAGGCACGGCAATCGAGGGATCGCAGAACGTGGCGCGTCCCTGCGGCGTCCCGGAGCTGCCCGATCTAACACCCGTGCGTGGCTCCGGCACGGAGGACTGCCACCACTTCGAGGAGCCGATCTGATCCTGATTGTAGAAGCTCGCCGCGAACATTCCCGCGAACTTGCCTGCCGCGGTGCCAGCGGCGAAGCTCGCCTCGGTGGTGCGCCCGCCCTTGCTGAAGTCGCCCGTATAGGCGCTTGCTTCAATACCCTCCATCTTCTTCTTGGTGATGATATTCACCACACCGGCGATCGCATCGGAGCCGTAGATCGAGGATGCGCCATCTTCCAGCACCTCGATGTGATCGATAATTGACAGCGGGATGGTGTTGAGGTCGGCACTACCGCTGACACCGGAGGCTGAAGACTCATTGACCCAACGCAGCCCGTCCACCATCACCAGCGTGCGCTTGGAATCGAGGTTGCGCAGATCGACCTGGGAGGAGCCGGCGCCGATGCCGCCACCGTCAGGGGGGTAGCCGAAGTTACCGGAGGAGTTGAATTTCTGATTGAGCGCCTTGCCGCCGGTGGTGAGCTGTTGCAGCAGGTCGCCCACGCTCGCAAGTCCGGTTTTCTCGATCTGATCGGAGCTGATGACCGAAAGTGGCTGCGTGGTCTGCGCGACGCTCTGCAGGATGCGCGAGCCGGTGACGACGACCTCCTGCACCTGCTGAGGCTGTGCGGGTTGCGCCGGCGGTGCCTGCTGGGCGAGCGCCGGGGTCGCCGCGGCGCACGCCGCAACCGCCCACTTCACCGCCAGCATGATCTGATTTGACCGGGCTGATGGACCTGATGGCATGGATGCTTCCCCTTAAGTTGGTCTTGTCTGGGTCGGCACTGACGCGTGGCGCGGCACGACCCAACGCTCCCCTAAGCGGGCCGAATGCAATACGCAAAGCTCGCTTGCGCTTACTTTGGATTTGAGCCTAGCACCGCAGGAACGCGGCAAGCAAATTCTGTAGCGATTACGCAGCAAACCCGGCCGGCTTTGCACGAGGCAAGGGTCCCGTCTGTTGTAAATTGTCGACAGCCTTGACGTGGTGGGTCGAGTGGAATGAGCGGGGAGCGTTGAGCGCTCCGCCGAACTTGGCGCGGGAAGGCGGCCGGCTTCGAGGTGGTGGAGCCAGGCGGGATCGAACCGCCGACCTCTTGCATGCCATGCAAGCGCTCTCCCAGCTGAGCTATGGCCCCACGCGAGGCCGGCGCAACCTACGCACGGCCTCGGGCCTTGTCAAGCTAGGCTTGTCGAGCGTCTCTGTCCGACGAAACCTCGCCGAGCCGCAGCGGCGGCCTGCGCGCTCCGCCCAGCTGAGTCCGCCGCGCTAGAATCCCCGGCGCGCGAACCGAGAGGCGAGGAATCTCTGAGCAACGTCAAAGCGGTAGCCCCGGAGCACGCCACCGTGCTCAGGATGATCCAGGCGGCAAAGGCCGCGGGCGCCGCAGGACACAGCCGCGAGGCCGACGAACTCCTTGTCCGTGCGGCGCAGCTCGCACCCGACCACCCGGCCGTCCTGAATGAGCTGGGCCTGCGCATGATGGGGCGAGGGGAGGCCCTCAAGGCGCGCGAGCTCTTCGAGCGCGCGACTCTGGCCGATCCGAGCCATCCGGCACTCTGGTCAAACCTCGCCTCCAGCCTGCACGCCCTGAGCCTCCCGCAACAAGAGATGCAGGCGATCGAGCGCGCGCTCGCGCTCGAGCCGCACCACCTGACCGCGCTGCTGCAAAAGGGCACCCTGATCGAGGAGCGCGGCGATGCGCGCGGCGCCGCGCGCATCTACCGCCACGCCTTGGCGACCGTGCCGCCGGACGCAACGCCTCCCGCCGCGCTCGGCGCGGCGCTCGAGCACGCGCGCGAAGCGGTGCGTCGTGATGACGCCGCGCTGGCCGGGGCAATCGGGCAGCGGCTCACCGCTCTGCGTGAGCGCGGCAGAGGCTCGCGCTGCCGTCGTGTCGACCGCTGCATCGACCTCCTGACCGGCAAGCGTAGTCGCTACGCACCGCAGCCGACCTTCCTCTATGTTCCGGAGCTCCCGGCGATCGAGTTCTTCGAGCGCGCAGAATTCCCGTGGCTGGATGCGATCGAGGAGGCGACTGAGGACATCCGCGCGGAGCTGGCGCGCGTTCTGGCCTCCGATCAGGCCGGACTGCAGCCGTACGTGGCCTACGGCGATGGGGTGCCCCTCGACCAATGGCGGGAGCTCAACAAGTCGCGCCGCTGGAGCGCGTACTTTCTGTGGAACGAAGGCGTGCCGCAGCCAGAGCATCTCGCACGCTGTGCGCGCACGGCGGAGGTGCTCACGCGGGCGCCGCTATGCGACGTCCCGGAGCACGGCCCCAACGGATTCTTCTCGATTCTCGATGCGCGCACGCGGATTCCGGCTCATACCGGCGTCACGAACGCCCGACTGACCGTGCACCTGCCGCTCATCGTGCCTCCCGGCTGCGGATTCCGCGTCGGCAGCGAGACGCGCGAGTGGATTCCAGGCAAGGCGTGGGTGTTCGACGACACGATCGAGCACGAGGCGTGGAACGAGGCGAATGCCCCGCGTGCGATCCTCATCTTCGATATCTGGCACCCTGACCTGAGCGAGGATGAGCGCAATCAGGTCCGAGCCACGATCGAAGTGGTCGCGGGCTACTACGGCGCGCCGTTCAAGGCGTGAATCTGGTCAGTTCGGCGCGGGCCGTGAGCCGGCCAGCGCCGCATCCACCCGCGCGAGCGTGCGCTCGCGCCCGAGCAGCGCCAGCGTCGCGTCGATCGGCGGCGACACAGCGCTGCCGCTCACCGCGACGCGCAGCGGCTGTGCGATCTTGCCGAGGCCGCCGCCGAGCTCGGCCGCGAGCTGCTCGAGTGCCGCGTGAACGCTCGCTGCGTTCCACTCGGACAAGCTCCCGAGCCGCGCGCGCACCTTGGCAAGCGTCGCGGGCGCATCGCCCCCGAGGTGCTTGGCCGCCGCTTTCAGATCCAGTTCGATATCTTCGACGAAGAAGAAGCGGCTGTTGACCGCCATTTCCTTCATCGTCTTGGCGCGCTCGCGCTGCGCGAGGATCACGCCCTCGAGCATCTGCTGATCGCTGCTGTCCGCGCCCAGGCGGCGCAGCTGAGCGCGCAGATGGGGCACGAGAGCCGCCGGCATCGTGCGCATCATGTGCTGCTGGTTCAGCCACAGCAGTTTCTCGGGGTTGAAGGCGGAGGCCGACTTGTTGACGTCATGGATGTCGAACGCGGCGATCATTTCCTCGCGCGTGAACACCTCCTGATCGCCGTGCGACCAGCCGAGACGCACCAGATAGTTGAGGAGTGCGTCCGGCAGGTAGCCCTCCTCCTCGTACTGCAGCACGCTCACGGCACCATGCCGCTTGGAGAGCTTGGCGCCGTCCGGCCCGAGGATCATGGGGACGTGTGCGTAGATCGGCAACGGCGCGCCGAGCGCCTGCAGCATGTTCATCTGCCGGGGGGTATTGTTGAGGTGATCGTCGCCCCGAATGACATGGGTCACGCCCATGTCCATGTCGTCGACCACCACGCAGAAGTTGTAGGTCGGTGTGCCATCCGAGCGTGCGATGATCAGGTCATCGAGCTCCGCGTTCTGAAAGGTCACCGGCCCGTGCACCAGGTCCTGCACCACGACCGCGCCATCGAGCGGATTGCGAAAGCGCACGACGGGATCCACCCCCGGACGCGGCTCGCGGCGCTCGCGGCAGATTCCCGTGTAGCGCGGCTTCTGCTTGCGCGCAATCTGCTGTCCGCGCAACGCGTCGAGCTCATCCTTGGAGCAGTAGCAGTGGTAGGCGGTGCCGGCCTCGAGCATGCCGCGGAGCACCTCGCGGTAGCGATCGAAGCGCCGGCTCTGGAAGTACGGGCCCTCGTCGGCATCGAGCCTGAGCCACGCCATGCCATCGAGGATCACGCGCACCGCCTCGTCCGTCGAGCGCTCGCGGTCGGTGTCCTCGACGCGCAGGATGAAGTTGCCGCCGTTGCGCCGCGCGTACAGCCAGCTGAAGAGTGCCGTGCGCACGCCGCCGACGTGCAGCAGTCCCGTGGGGCTGGGCGCAAAGCGCGTGACGACGGTCATGGGGCGGCCGG
>MNCZ01000005.1 GCA_001914695.1 Gammaproteobacteria bacterium 13_2_20CM_66_19
CGCTCGCAGGGATTGCCGAACTCGCGTGCGCAGCGGCTCGCGCAGACCCCCGTGTCGGCCACCAACAGGTGCACCGGCTGGCTCTCCTCGTGAGCGTTGCCGGCGAAGAACACGAACGACACGCGATCGCGCGGCGGGAGAGTGCGCCCGACCCAGTGACGCTCGGGGGAGACGAACTCATCGAGGCGCTCGAGGCGCGACCAGTCGGCGCTGTTCCTGAGCGTCCAGGGTGAATGGCCGCGGACGAGGGTTTCCCAGGCGGAGTTGACGAGCCCGAGCCAGAGATTCTTCTTGAACGCCGGCTTGAAGTTGCGGACCCGCTTGAGCTCGCGTCCGCCCTCGGAGGCGCGCCATCGGGCATCGAAGCCCCCGCCGCCCCCGGTGTCGGCGACGTGTTCGCCGGCGAGCGTCCCGGAGCGGATCGCCTGGTGCACGCCCTTGATCTTGGCGAAGTTGAGCGTCCCGCCCGCATCGCCGACGAGGATCGCGCCCGGCATCTCGAGCGTCGGCGTCGACTGCCAGCCGCCGGCCGCGATGGTGCGCGCCCCCGCCGAGAGGATCTCCCCACCCTCGAGGAGCGGCTTGACGCTCGGGTGGTTCTTGTATTGCTGGAAGGCCTCGAAGGGCTTGAGCCGCGGATCGCGGTAGTCGAGGCCCACGATATAGCCGACGTACACGCGGTCGTTGTCGAGGTGATAGAGAAAGCTCCCGGCGTAGGTGCGCGAGTCCGCGGGCCACCCCAGCCCGTGCTCGATGCGCCCGGGGCGCACCCGTCCGGCGGGCAGCTGCCAGAGCTCCTTGAATCCGAGCGCGTAGGTCTGCGGGCAGTGCCCGCGGGTGAGCTCGTAGCGCGCGATGAGCTGCTTCGAGAGCGAGCCGCGCGCGCCCTCGGCGAGCACCGTGAGCGGGGCGTGGATCTCGACGCCCGGGGTGAAGTTGGGGCCGGGCTTGCCCTCGCGGGTGAGTCCCATGTCGCCGATGCGCACGCCCTTGACGGCGCCGCGCTCATCGAAGAGGGCCTCGGCGGCGGCGAAGCCCGGGAAGATCTCGACGCCGAGCGTCTCGGCGCGGGTGGCGAGCCAGGCGGTGAGCTGGCCGAGCGAGACGATGTAGTTGCCGCGATTGTCGAAGGGCGTCGAGTAGACAATCGAGCGCGGCAGAAGCCTGACCAGAAAGTGCGGCACCGGGCTCCACGAGCCGCGCGAGGTGAGGATCGAGAACTCGTCCTCGGTCGCGGGCACCTTCATGCCGGGGTACTCGCGGCTCCACTCCGGCAGCAGCCGCTCGAGCGGCCCGGGCTCGAGCACCGCGCCCGAGAGCGAGTGCGCGCCGACCGCGGAGGCCTTCTCGAGCACGCACACCCGGGCCGAGGGCTTCAGCTGCTTCAGGCGGATGGCGCACGCGAGCCCCGCAGGTCCCGCGCCCACGACGACGACGTCGTACTCCATGACTTCCCGCTCGATCGCGAGCGCGCCGCCGTCCGCGTCAGTCACTGCCCATCCCCCGTCGTGCGCCGCGCTTGCCTTCAGGTGCGCGGCGATTATTTCGGCTGCATGCGGATCGCGCCATCGAGACGGATCGTAGTGCCATTCAGCATCACGATCTCGAGGACGCTCGCGACCATCTGCGCGAACTCCTCCGGCCGGCCGAGCCGTGCCGGGAAGGGCACCTGGGCCGCGAGCGAGTCCTGCACTTCCTGAGGCATGCCGTCCATCATCGGCGTGTGGAAGATGCCGGGCGCGATCGACACGCAGCGGATCCCGAAGCGCGCCAGCTCGCGCGCGATCGGCAGCGTCATGCCGGCCACCGCCGCCTTGGTCGCGGAGTAGGCGGCCTGGCCGATCTGGCCCTCGAAGGCGGCCACCGAGGAGGTGTGGATCAGGAGGCCCCGCTCGCCGTCCGGCCCCGGGGCGTTGTGCTGCATGAGCGCCGCGGCCGCCTTGTCGCAGAGGAAGGTGCCGATGAGGTTGATGTGGATCACTTTCGTGAAGAACTCGCCCGCCATCGGCCCGCTCTTGCCGAGCACGCGCCCGGCGCCGACCACGCCGGCGCAGTTGACGAGGAGATTCATCCCCGTGAGGCGCGTGTGCGCGGCTTCCATGGCCACGTTCACCTCCGCCTCGGAGGTCACGTCGCAGCGGATGAAGGCGGCGTCGGCGCCGAGCGCGGCGGCCGCCGCCCGTCCGGGCCCCTCCTGCACGTCGAGGATGACGACCCGGCCGCCCCGCTCGCTCAGGTGGCGCGCGACCGCGGCACCCAGGCCCGAGGCGCCGCCGGTGACGACGGCGCGTGCGTCCTCAATTTTCACTGGGGCAGCACCTCGACCGCGAGCGCGACCGCCTCGCCTCCCCCGATGCAGAGCGATGCGATGCCACGCTTTCCGCCGCGGCGGCGCAGCGCATGCACGAGGGTGGTGAGGATCCGCGCCCCGGTCGCGCCGATCGGGTGGCCGAGCGCGCAGGCTCCGCCGTTGACGTTCACGCGCGCATGATCGATGTCGATGTCGCGCATCGCGGCCATGGTGACCACGGCGAAGGCCTCGTTGATCTCGTAGAGGTCCGCATCGTGCGGCTTCCAGGTGAGCTGCGTGAGCACCTTGCGGATGGCGCCGACCGGGGCGGTCGTGAACCATTCCGGCTCCTGGGCGTGGCTCGCGTAGGCGAGGATCCGCACGAGCGGCTTCAGTCCCCGGGACGCCGCCGTGCCGGCGTCCATCAGCACGAGCGCCGCCGCACCGTCGGCGATGGAGGAAGAGCTGGCCGCGGTGACCGTGCCGTCCTTGTTGAAGGCGGGCTTCATGGCCGGGATCTTGCTCACATCACAGGTGCCCGGCGTCTCATCGCGGGCGATCACGGTGTCGCCCTTGCGGCCTTTCACGGTGAGCGGCGTGACCTCGAGGTCGAACTCGCCGCGCTCGAGCGACTGCATCGCGCGCCGCACGGATTCGGTCGCGAACGCGTCCTGCTGGGCGCGGGTGAAGCCGTACTTGCCCGCCGTCGCGTCGGCGAAGCAGCCCATCGACTTGCCGTCGAAGGGGCTCTGCAGGCCGTCACGCAGCATGTGATCGATCACCTCGCCGTGACCCATGCGGTAGCCCGAGCGCGCCTTCGGCAGCAGATACGGCGCATTGCTCATCGACTCGAGCCCGCCCGCGAGGATGATTTGAGCAGTGCCCGCGCGGATCTGGTCCGCGGCCATCATCACCGCCTTCAGCCCCGAGCCACACATTTTATTAAGGGTGGTGGCGGGGGCGGCGATCGGCACGCCGGCCCCGAGCGCCGCCTGCCGTGCCGGCGCCTGCCCGAGGCCGGCGGGCAGCACGCACCCCATGATCACTTCCTGCACGTCGCCGGCCCCGATGCCGGCGCTCTCGATCGCGGCCTTGATCGCGGCGCTGCCGAGCTGCACGGCGGAGAGGGGCGACAGCGCGCCCAGGAACGCGCCTATCGGCGTGCGTCTGGCGGACACAATGACGACATCTGAAGCTGACATGTGAAGCCTCGTTGCTCGCTGAAACCGATCAGCGCGACAGTGTTCCCCGCGCCCGCCGCGCAGGAAGTGCGCGGGCCCGCAAAGCAGAGGCGCTGCCGCGCGGACGCAGGCCTCCCTCGAATATGGCGACGAACGCCTCGGCGATCTCGGCGCCCGTCAGGGACTGATCCTCACGATACCAGTGCGCGATCCAGTTGAGAGCCCCGGCGAGGGCGAAGGCGGCCAGCTTCGGATCGCAGGGCGCGATCGATCCGTCCTGCACGCCCTCGCGGATCAGGCGGCGGATCCCCTGGTCGATCTCGGACTTGAGCTGCTTGATGTGGCGGCTCATCGCAGGCGACAGGTCCTGGTCCTCGGCGCGCACCATGCACCAGCCGAACTCGGAGCCGACCGCCTCCCCGTAGTGGCGGAGTACCGCGTTCAGGCGCTCGCGCGCCGGCGCCTCGAGCTGCCGCGCGGAGCGGAAGGCGGCGCGGATCTGCTCGACGCCGGCCACGAAGCACTCGAAGAGCAGCTGCTCCTTGCTCGTGACGTAGTAGTAGACGGTGGGCTTGGTCACCTCGAGCGCGGTGGCAATGTCGTCGAGCGAGGTGTTGTGATAGCCCTTGCGGTTGAATTCGCGCGCCGCGGCACGGATCACGGCCTCGCGCTTGAGCTCCCGGTCGCGCCGCCGCTCGCCGCTCGCCCGCCACGGCGAGGCGCCCGGTGCGCTGGGTCTTGCGGCTGCGGGGGCGGTCGGGCTGGGGCGGCGGCTGTTCATGGCTCGGGGAGTATTATAGCGGCGCGCTCGAGGGGCACGCGCGCTAAGCGGGGGCGTTGACCGTCCCTCGCGGGCTCAATGATACTATCGAGTAGGTATCTTACTCATGAGTAAAGAGATGGGCAACCGGGCGTGTAACGGTGCCTCCCGTCTCGGGGAAGGCTAAGGACAGATGAACGCCGGTCTCGAGGGTAGCGCTGCGAGCCCGGGGAGCGACCTTGCCGCAGCGCGGCCGCCGCTGCGCTTCGTGTCGGCCGCCTCGCTCTTCGACGGCCACGACGCCGCGATCAACATGATCCGGCGGCTCCTGCAGGCGCGCGGCGCCGAGGTGGTGCACCTCGGCCACAACCGCAGCGTCGCCGACATCGTGCGCGCCGCCATCGACGAGGACGCCGATGCGATCGCGGTGAGCTCCTACCAGGGCGGCCACAACGAGTACTTCGCCTACATGGTGGACATGCTGCGCGAGCGCGGCTGCGGCCACATCCGCGTGGTGGTGGGCGGCGGGGGCACGATCGCCCCGAGCGAGATCGAGGCGCTCGAGCGCCATGGCATCGAGAAGATCTACACGCCCGAGGACGGCCGCCGGCTGGGGCTCGCCGGCATGATCGAGGATGTGCTGCAGCGTATCGCCGCGGTGCGCCGGCCCCCGTACGAGCTGCGGCCGCTCAACGCGCGCGACCATGCCTTCATCGCCCGCACCATCTCGGTGCTCGAAGGGGCTCCCGGAGCCGAAGCCCAGGCGGAGGTGGTGCGGCGCACCCTGGCGCGCTCGCGCCACCGCTCTCCCGTGATCGGCATCACCGGCACCGGCGGGGCCGGCAAGTCGAGCCTGACGGACGAGCTGCTCGCGCGTCTGGTGCGGCAGTTCCCGCAGGCCCAGATCGCGGTGGCGGCGATGGACCCGACGCGCCGCAGGAGCGGCGGCGCCCTCCTCGGGGACCGCATCCGCATCAACAGCCTCGCCTCCGAGAACGTGTTCATGCGCTCGCTCGCCACGCGGCGGGCGCACCTGGCGACCGCGGCGGTGCTCAAGGACGTGATCGCGCTCTACCAGGCCGCAGGCTTCGACCTGGTGCTGGTCGAGACCGCGGGCATCGGACAGTCGGACACCGAGATCGTGGATCTCGTCGACCTGTCGCTCTATGTCATGACGAGCGAGTACGGCGCGGCGAGTCAGCTCGAGAAGATCGACATGCTCGACTTCGCCGACTTCATCGTGCTGAACAAGGCCGAGAAGCGCGGCGCCGAGGACAGCCTGCGCGACGTGCGCAAGCAATGGCGGCGGAACCACGCCGGGCGCGCGCAGCTCAGCGACGCGGAACTGCCGGTGTTCCCGACGATCGCGAGCCGCTTCAACGACCCGGGCGTCAATCGCCTGTTCGCCGCGATCTGCGCCGCGCTCGAGGCGCGGCAGAGCGGCGGCGGGTCCTGGAAGGTCGCGGACCCCGGGCCGACCCAGCTCGCCTCGGGCGCCCCGCTCATTCCCGGCTCGCGTACGCGCTATCTCGCGGAGATCGCCGAGGGCGGGCGCGCCGAGCGCGCGCGCATCGAAGCCCGGACCGAGTCCGCACGGCGCGCCTTCGGGCTCTACGAGTCGCTGCAGGCGCTGCGCGATGCCGCGCTCCCGGGTGCGCTCGAGCCCTTTGCGCCCGGGGCGCTCACCGAGGCGTCGCTCGATGCCACGCGGCGGGAACTCCGCGCCGCCTACAACCGCGCGCTCGATGAGATCGGCGCGGAGGGTCTCGCGGAGCTTCGGGCGTGGCCCTCGCGGGTGCGCGCGGCGACCGATGCGACCTACTCCTACCGGGTGCGCGATCGCATGGTGACGGGCAAGAACTACACCGAGAGCCTCTCGCGCCTCGCGATACGGAGGCTCGCGGTGCCCGCCTTGCGCGACTGGGGCGAGGTGCTGCGCTTCATCCTCAGCGAGAATCTCCCTGGCGCCTACCCCTACACCGGCGGGGTGTACCCCTACCGCCGCGAGGAGGAGGACCCGACGCGCATGTTCGCCGGCGAGGGGGGACCTGAGCGCACCAATCGCCGCTTCCACTACCTCGCGCACGGTCACGGCCCGCGGCTCTCCACCGCCTTCGATTCCACCACGCTCTACGGCGAGGATCCCGACACCCGCCCGGATATCTACGGGCGCACGGGCAACTCCGGCGTCTCGATCGCGACGCTCGATGACATGAAGAAGCTCTACTCGGGCTTCGACCTGTGCTCGCCCTCGACCTCGGTGTCGATGACCATCAACGGCCCGGCGCCGATGATTCTCGCGATGTTCATGAACACGGCGATCGACCAGCAGGTCGAGCGCTATCTGCGCGCGGAGGGGCGCTGGGCGGGCGCCGAGCGGCGGATCGCGGCGCTCCACGCGGAGGCCGCCGCGCGCGGCGTGGCGCCGCCCGTCTACAGAGGCGCGCTGCCGCGCGGGCATGACGGCTCGGGGCTCGCGCTCCTCGGCGTGACGGGCGACGAGCTCATCCCGCGCGAGGTGTATGAGCGCATCCGCGCCGCGGCGCTGGAAGCGGTGCGCGGCACGGTGCAGGCGGACATTCTGAAAGAGGACCAGGCGCAGAACACCTGCATCTTCTCGACCGAATTCGCGCTGCGCATGATGGGGGACGTGCAGCAGTACTTCATCGAGCGGCGGGTGCGCAACTTCTACTCCGTCTCGATCTCCGGCTACCACATCGCCGAGGCGGGCGCCAACCCCGTCTCGCAGCTCGCCTTCACGCTCGCCAACGGCTTCACCATCGTCGAGTATTACCTGGCGCGCGGCATGAAGATCGACGACTTCGCGCCGAATCTCTCGTTCTTCTTCTCGAACGGCATGGACCCGGAGTACGCGGTCATCGGCCGCGTGGCGCGCCGCATCTGGGCGCGGGCCATGCGCGAGCGCTACCGTGCGGGCGCGCGCAGCCAGATGCTCAAGTACCACGTGCAGACCTCGGGCCGGAGCCTGCACGCGCGCGAGATCTCCTTCAACGACATCCGCACGACGCTGCAGGCCCTCTATGCGCTGTTCGACAACTGCAACAGCCTGCACACCAATGCCTACGACGAGGCGCTCACCACGCCGACCGAGGAGAGCGTACGGCGCGCGGTCGCGATTCAACTCATCATCAATCGCGAGCTCGGCCTCAACAAGATCCAGAACCCGTGGCAGGGCTCGTTCGCCATCGAGCACCTGACGGACCTGGTGGAGGAGGCGGTCTATAAGGAGTTCGAGGAGCTCTCGCAGCGCGGCGGCGTGCTCGGCGCCATGGAGAGCATGTATCAGCGCGGCAAGATCCAGGAGGAGTCGCTCTACTACGAGACGCGCAAGCACGATGGCTCGCTGCCGATCATCGGCGTCAACACCTTCCTCTCGGGAGCCGACGCGCTCGATGAGCACAAGGGCGCGCAGCTGATCCGCTCGAGCGAGGAAGAGAAGCAGGCTCAGGTGGCGGCGGTGCGTGCCTTCCAGGCGCGCAACGCGCCGCGCGCGCCCGCGGCGCTGGAGGCGCTGCAGCAGGTCGCCGCCCGCGGCGGGAACGTGTTCGCCGAGCTCATGGAGTCCGTCAAGGTCAGCTCGCTCGGGCAGATTTCGCACGCGCTCTATCAGGTGGGCGGGCAGTATCGGCGCAACATGTGAGATCGGGCTCGCCGAGCGCTGCGAGGATCGCGGCGCGCGCCCGATCGCGCAGCTCCGCCGCCACCCGCGCAGGCGTTGCCGGGCCGCCCGTGATCGGCGTGAGGATCTCGAGCTCGATGCGCCCCGGGCTCGGCAGCGCGCCGCTCGGCGGCAGCGCCCGGCGCGTGCCGCGCACCACGGCCGGCCCCACGGGACATCCCACCCGTGCCGCCGTCACGAAGGCGCCGGTGTGGAACTTGAGCAGTCCCGGGGTGCGGGTGAAAGTCCCTTCCGGGAAAAACACGAGCGACTGACCGTTGCTGGCGTTACGCAGCACGCGGCGGGCATCGGTCGCGCCCCGCTGCCGATCGAAACGCTCGACGAACTCGGACCCGAGCCGCCGGAGCACGACGCCGGCGAGCGGCACCCCCGCCATCTCGCGCTTCACGACGAAGCCGAAGCGCGGCGGCAGCGCCGCCGCGAGCACGATGCCGTCGAGATAGCTCGCGTGATTGCACACCACGACGCACTGGCCGGGCGGAAGGCGCTCCAGGAACTTCACCCTGAGCGGCATGCCGGCGAGCCGAAAGAAGGCGCGCGCCGCCGCCCGGGCCGCGGCACGGCGCCGCGCGACGCCCGGGAGCAGTGCGAGCAGCACCAGCGCCGCGACACCGACGGCGAGGAACGCGAGAGCGATCCACACGGAGTAGACCAGCCGGGCCGGGGCGAGGGCCACGGCCTCGACCGTCGCGAGCCGCTTCACGCTGGCCTTATCTCTCATGGGCGGGGGGAAGGATTTTCGCTCATGAGGGGGCGAGAGGCGCGAAGTGTGAACGGGTTCTCTTTATGTTAATGCCGGAATGCAGATGTGAAGACTGTCACGTCGATACTACTGCCACGCTCACCATACTGCGTTCACCACATCAACGGGAAGCCCAGGGTCCGCACTGCGGTCGCGGTCGCGGGCTGAAGCCTCCAGCGAGACAGTCTTGTCCAATCCGTCTGCCGCGGTCTCCATGCGCCCGAACGCCGATCCCACTGATCCGGCGGTGACACGCTTTCTCGACGCGGTTTGGATGGAGCGGGGTCTGTCGCCGAACACGCTCGCCGCTTACCGCGCCGACCTCACGGCCCTCGCACGCTGGCTCACCGAGCGCAACGTGCCGATCATGCGCACCTCGCGCGCCGACCTGCAGGAGTTCATCGCGTGGCGCGTGAGCGCCGGCGCCCGGCCGCGCTCGACCGCTCGGCAACTGTCCAGCTTCCGCCGCTTCTTCCGTTATTTCATGCGCGAGGGCGTGATCCGCGAGGACCCCACCGCGCAGATCGCGATGCCGAAGATCGGCCGCTCGCTGCCGCGCTCGCTCACCGAGGAGGAGGTCGAGTCGCTCCTGTCGGCCCCGGTGGTGAGCGATCCGCTCGGCAGCCGCGACCGCACCATGCTGGAAGTGCTGTACGCGACCGGGCTGCGGGTGTCGGAGCTCGTGAACCTGCGCCAGGGTCAGCTCAATATCAACCAGGGCGTCATCCGCATCCTCGGCAAGGGCGATCGCGAGCGGCTCATTCCGCTCGGTGAAGAGGCGATGCGGGCGCTCAAGGAATTCGGCCGGGGTGCGCGCGGGGAGATCCTGCTCGAGCGCCAGACCGACTACCTCTTCCCCACGCGCCGTGGCGATCGCATGACGCGCCAGGCCTTCTGGCACATCATCAAGCGCTACGCGCGCAAGGCCGGGATCGCCAAGGAGCTCTCCCCGCACACGCTGCGCCACGCCTTTGCGACCCACCTCCTGAATCACGGCGCCGACCTGCGCGTGGTGCAGATGCTCCTCGGCCACAGTGATCTGTCGACCACCCAGATCTACACGCACGTGGCGCGCGAGCGTCTGAAAGAGCTGCACGCCCAGCACCACCCGCGCGGCTGAAGCTCCGCGCGGCGCGCTGGCGGCGGCTCCCCGGTGTTACACTCATCTGCTCCGCAGGACTAAGCCGGCGAACCTTCGCGCACCGGCCGGGTCGAACCTGAGACGAAGCAGCGGAGCGACGGGAATTCCCATGAAACAGAAGAGCCTGGTTGGTTCGCTGGCGCTCGCCGCGCTCGTGGCCTGGAATGCGGCGCCGGCTGAGCAGCCCACGACGCCGCCCAAGCCGGACGCGCTGACCGAGGTGGCGAGCCACATCCCCGGAGCACGTCCCGATCAGCTGCGCCTTTCGCCCATCCAGGGGATCTACGAATTCACCCGGGGCGCCGAGATCGCCTACGTGACCTCGGACGGCAAGTACGCCATCGCCGGAGATCTGTACGATCTCACCGCCAACGACGATCTCACGGAGACGCACCGGCGCGAGGTGCGCCAGCATCTGATCGCCGCCGTTCCGGAGACCGACATGGTGATCTTCGGGCCGAAGGATCCCAAGTACACGGTGACGGTGTTTACCGACGTCGACTGCGGCTACTGCCGCAAGCTCCACAGCGAGATCGCCGACTACAACCGCCTGGGCGTGCGGGTGCGCTATCTCATGTACCCCCGCACCGGACCCGATACCTCGTCCTGGACCAAGGCTGAGCAGGTAGTGTGCTCGCCCGACCGCAACGATGCCCTGACCCGCGCCAAGCTCGGGCAGGAGCTCTCCGCCAGGCCCTGCGCCAACAATCCGGTGGCACGTACCTATGCTCTCGGGCGCGACTTCGCGCTCGACGGAACACCCGCCATCGTCATGGCGAACGGCGAGCTGCTGCCCGGCTATGTCCCGCCGGACGTGCTGGTGAAGCACCTCAAGGACGTTACCGGCAAGTAGCCGCGAGCGCACGTCGCGGCCCGGGAGTCAAGCTCTCGCTCCGCGCGCGCGACTTCAGCGCTCGAGGAGATTCAGCTTGTCCGGCTTGCCTTCCCACTCCTTGGCATCGGGCGGCGGGTCCTTCTTCTCGGTAATCACCGGCCAGAGCTTGGCGAGCTCGGCGTTCAGCGGCTTGAAGTGCTCTTGGCCCGCGGGCAGCTCCTCCTCGGAGAAGATCGCCTCGACCGGGCACTCGGGCTCGCACAGCGTGCAGTCGATGCACTCCTCCGGATCGATGGTGAGGAAGTTCGGTCCCTCGTGGAAACAGTCGACCGGGCAGACCTCCACGCAGTCCATGTACTTGCACTTGATGCAGTTTTCGGTGACGACAAAAGTCATGCGCAATCCTCGACGGGGATAGGCCGGCTCGGGGCGAAGGCTCGAGATCCGCGCCGGCAGCCCGCAATTCTGCCACGGCCGCGCGCCCGGGGGTGAATCTGCCCTCCTCAGGAAGGGCTGCGTAGTCGGCGGTCGATGGTCGTGAAGTGGTGCGGCTCGCCGCCCCCGGCCCTGTCCTCGAGGTAGCGGCGCAGCGTGAAGTCGGTGCTCGGGAAGGCAATCTCGTCCCAGGGAATCTCTCCCGGCTCGACCAGCCTCACCTCGAGGCTTTCGGCTCCGACGCCGTAGCGGGCCGCCGCCAGCGTGGCGCGGAAGAAAACGTGCACCTGATGGGCGTGCAGCACGTGGACTACGCAGAGGAGCGACCCGATCGTGACTTCGGCGAGCGCCTCTTCGCGCGATTCACGCGCGGCGGCCTGCTGCAGCGTCTCATCGTTCTCCATGAAGCCCGCCGGAACCGTCCAGTAGCCGCGCCGCGGCTCGATGGCGCGGCGGCACAGCAGAATCCTTCCGTCGTGCTCGGGCACGCAGCCGACCACCAGGCGCGGGTTCTGATAGTGGATCGTGCCGCACGCCTCGCAGACGTAACGCGGCAGATGGTCTCCCGGCGGAACGCGCAGCCGCACCGGAGCGCCGCACTCGTCGCAGAATTTCATGCTCGGCTGCGAGGATACGGGTGCTGTCGCGGCTTGTCGACGCTCGGTGAGGAGGCGCAACGCGCGAGCCTCAGCGCAGCAGCCCGAACACGGCCACGCCGGTTTGCGCTCCGACGAACACCTTGCCGTCGGCGATCATGGGCGTGATGAACTTGTTGCCGGCTCCGAAGTGGTCGCGGCCGTTGGCGGCCTGCGAGCTGTTGTAGAGCTCGTGCGCGAGATTGCGGGCGTCGAAGGCGTGCAGCACCGCGGGGCTCGCGTTCTCGTGGGCCCACACGATGCCGTTGGCGCTGCCGTTGGCCGAGACCGCGGGCGCGCTGCCGGGGTAGGGGAAGCTCGCCAAGCTCCGCGAGGAAGCGCTCCCCGGAAAGCGCGCCGCCGCGGCCGTGAATGCGAGGAGACTTCCGCCGCTCGGCCCGTAGTAGAGCGTGCCGTTGAACCAGGCGGGCGTCGACCAGATGCCCCCGCCGAGGACGCCCGTGAGCTCCTGCCAGACGTTGTTGCCGCCGGGGCTGAAGCGGCCCATCGAGTCGCGGTTGACGACGTAGAGGTTGCCGTCCTTGCCGGCACCGACCATGAGATGGCGCGCGGTGCCGCTTAAGTCGGTCAGGTCCGGCAGCAGCATGGCGCCGCCGGAGCCCAGGTCGAGGTCGGCCGCCGATTCGCCCACTTCGTCGTACATCGTGAAGTAGTCCGCCACCGCGAGCGCGCCGCCCGAGGTGGCGAGCTTCAGGAACGAGTTGCCGTAGTCACCGCCGCTCGGAAAGCCGTTGCCGTCGAGAGCGGTCTCGAAGGCGCCGTTTCCCGTCAGGAGGTACACGCTTCCGGACGTATCGGCCGCGGGTCCTCCCCCGCTCATCCAGATCGCAGGCCCCGCGGAGGCGAAGCCGCTGCCGGTGGCGTTGGGCGCCACGTTGAGCACCGCGGTCTGTGCGAGGCTGGTCTGACTGTACGCAATGATCCAGCCGGTGTACGGGGCGCTGTCGCAGTGCGAGGTCCAGCTGGTGTAGATCGTGCGCTGCGAGAGGAGCAGCGCGGCTCTCTCCTCGTACTGTCCGGGGTCGAAGGTGCGCGTGCCGCCGCCCGGCGCCGGATACACAGCCGTGATCTCCCGCGGCCCGCCGAAGAGCTCCGCGCCGGTCGCGACATCGAGTGCGTGCAATCGCTGGTGGTCGCCGCCGGCGTTCGACATGGCGACTGCGTAGAGCGCGCCGTGCGCTCCGGCGGCGCGGTCGATGACGGGCGTCGAGGTGATGCCGATCACGGGGACGACCTGGTCACAGCCGTGCGGTCCGCTCGGCGTCTCACCGGAGCCGAGCAGGGACACGCGCCACAGGGTCGATCCGCTGTCCGCATCGAAGGCGTAGACGGAGTCGTTCTCCGTCGCCACGAACACTACGTTGTGCGTCGCGCCCTGCACGGTCAGCCCCGAGAGGTACAGCGGCTGCGCGTCCACCTTGCCGTCGGTGGCGAGGAAGCGCAGCAGCCCGAAGCCCGCCGCGCTCACATTGGCGGGCGTGAGCACCGTCTCCGTCAGGTTCTGACCGGTGCGCGCGAGGTCGTTCTTGTAGGTCACGACGTCCGTGCGCTGGGCGGGCGAGGGCGTTGGGCCCGGCGGGACGGGAGGCGGGGGGTTGGGCTGCGAGGACAGGCCCCCACCGCACGCGGCAACGCCTGCGATGAGCGAGGTCACGAGCGTAGCGGCGAAACAAAAGCGCACCGAAACCTCACCCGCGGGAAGCGGCGCTGACGATGGCACGGCGCGCGACGCCTGGCACGGCGTCGTCGCGCGGCGACATGAGCCTATGGACAGAATCTGGTTCGACGGGAGCGAGCGACACAGTAAGTAAAAGTCCTAACGCTCGCCGAGCCCGCAGTGTCGGCTGCCGCACAGAAGCGCTCGCCGAATCGGCGCACTCTGCCAGCGCGCGCTCTTGAGGCGCGGCGTTTTCGAGGATCGGGGAATGGACGTAGTAACGCTCCTGACGGTGGCCGTGCTGGTCGGCTGGCTGGCAACGTTGATCCTCCAAGGCAAGAACGACGACGTCTACGTCTGCGATTTCAGCATCGCGGTCATGGGTGCCGCGCTTGCGGGCGGCGTGATCGCGCCTTCACTTGGCATCTCGCCGACCGGTCAGTACGGCCTCACCCTCGCCGGGACTTTCGCCTCCTGGGCGGGCGCCACGGCGCTGCTCGCGGCGGCCAACCTGCTGCGCTACGGGAGATTCCGCGGGGATCGCCGCCGCTCGACGCGCAAGGGTGCGCCGGCGCAGCCGCTCGCCCATCCCGGCAAAGACTAGCTCCCGCACTCGCGCTTTGAAGGCCCTCGCACTGATGGCCGCGCTGCTCGGCGGCTGCGCAGGGATTCCCGACCGTCTGGACGCTTTCGCCGACGCCGGCCGGGAATTCGCTGTCGTCCACCCGGCGCTGACGGGGGCGGCCCTCATCGCCGCCCGGGCTGCGCTCCGCAAGCCGCAGCATCTGCGCGTGATGTGCAACCCCCACTGCCGGCTCGGAAGCAATCCCCCGCCCCGCGCCGGGGTTTCAGCGGCGTTTCCCCCTCGCTGACGTCCAGCCGGGGGCGCAATCACGACGTGGTGCCCGAGGTCGGAGTCGAACCGACACGCTTTTAAAGGCGGCGGATTTTCGTACCACTTCGGCTTTCGCCGCCCGGGCAGACAGCCGCCCGCGTTCGTGGTCTGGAGCACGCCTTCACCTTAGCCTCAATAGGCCGTAGGTGCCCGCCGTCTGCTCTCTACACCTTCCCTTCGCCTTGGCGAGGGCTTGGCTCGGCGTCAGCTCGGGGCGCTAACCGCCCCAGGGCCTTCACCGAGTTTGACGGGCTTCACCTCGGGGATTTCTCCGCGAGGGCTCAAGTTTCGCTCTGAGTCCGCTGCGTCTACCAATTCCGCCACTCGGGCATCGAGTGCGTCACTCGAAGTATAGCGATCCGGGCCGGCAGCCGGGGGGCCTGCGACCTTTTGGCGCGCCCGAGCATCTAACAGTCCCGTGACCCGACTTTCGGAAATCGCCGTCCCGGAGGCGTTGCTGGCACGGGCGCGCGCCGGGGACGAGGCGGCGCGCGGGGCGATCTATGCCGCCCTCGCGCCCGCGACCTTTGCGCTCATCCGGCGCCTCGTCGGGCAACGCGCCGTGTCGGAGGACCTGTTCCAGGACACGATGATGAGCTTCTACGAGCGCCTGGCGCAGTTTCGTCACGAGGCCCCGATCGGCGCCTGGCTGCGCCAGATCGCGATCTCCCGCTGCCTGATGTACCTGCGCTCGCCGTGGCGGCGGCTGTGTCTGTCCCTGGATGCCGCCGACTTCGGGGTGGGGAGCGCGCCGGCGCTGACGACACCCGCCCGGCGCGAGGAATGCTGCGACGTCGAGCGCGCGCTGGCGGCGCTCACACCCACGGCGCGCGCGGTCGTGTGGATGTACGAAGTGGAGGGCTATTCGCACCAGGAGATCGCGAGCGCCTTCGGCCGCACGGTGAGTTTTTCCAAATCGCAGCTGTCACGCGCGCACCGGCGGCTGCGCGCCTGGTTCGAGCCGCAGGGAAGTCGACCGTCATGCAACCTGATCTAGAGCCGCAGCACGCTCTCGGCCGCCGCCTGCGCGGGCTGTCGGACGCGGCGGCCCCCCCGTACGACTGGCGGGAGTTTCAGCGCCGCTGCGACGAGCGCGCCCGGACGCGGCACGGACTCGCGGGCGGGCGCGTGGCGGCGGCCGGCGTGCTGGCGCTCGGCGTCCTCGCCGTCTGGATTCGCCTGGGCGGCGGGCCGACTCGGCCCGCGCCGCCGCAAGCCATGCCGCCACGAGGGGCGCCCTCCGAGTCCCTCGCCGTGGACACGGCACCCCCGCGCGCCCCCGCGGAACGCTGGCTCGAGAGCCTGCCGAGCGAGCCGGCGGTGGTGCGAGTCGGTACGCATGCCGCGGTGACCGGACTCGAGGATCGCATCGCGCAGCTCGATGACCTGCTGAGCGAGGAGCGTCTCGACCAGGCACCGCTTGCGCGACTGGTCGCGCTGCAGCAGGAGCGCACGCGCCTCGTCGGCACGCTGGCGCAGGTGCGTTACGCGGAAGAACTCGCCGATGAGTGGCGCTGAAGCTGAAATCACAGTGAAAGAACGAGGAGCGAACGTGTTGCACCGTCATCTGAGGACCTTCCAAACCGCCGCGCTGCTCGCCGCCGTGCCCCTGATCGGGGCCTGCTCGCCCTCGAGGGCCGCAACCGAGCCGCCGCCGCCGCCTGCGCTGCCGGCCGTCCGTCAGGGGAGCGATGTCGATCTCGACGCGCAGCTCGAGGCGGCCCGCAAGAGACTCGACGAGGCCGCTCACGAGGTGGCGCGGCTCTCCACGCAAATGAGCGGAGCGGTCATCGAACAGGTCAGGCCCGATGTCGGGCCGGGCCGCGCCATCATCGGGGTGCAGCTCGAGCCGGCCCCGGCGGGCACCGGTGCGCGCGTGCGCGCCGTGAGCCCGGGAGGACCGGCGGCCGAGGCCGGCATCCGCGCCGGGGACGTGATCGTGGCGGTGAACGGAACCGAGCTCAAGGCGGATGAGCCCTCGCGCCAGGTGGTCCGCATCCTGCGCGATGTCGAGCCGGACACCAAGGTGACGGTGCGCGTGCTGCGCGAGGGCAAGACGCGGGAGTTCACGGTCACGACGCGCCCGGGACCGGGTCCCATGGCGATGGTGCGGCGGCTCCCCGACGTCACCTTCGGGCCCTTTCCCGACATGGAGGGGTGGATGATCCACGGTCCGCTGACGGACATGGAGCTCGCGACGCTCACTGCGCACCTCGGCAGCTACTTCGGCAGCGACAAGGGCGTGTTGGTGCTGCGCGCGCCCGCCGACGGGGCGCTGAAGCTGGAGGACGGCGACGTGATTCTCGCCATCGACGGACGTCAGCCCACCAGCGGCTCTCACGCGACGCGCATCCTCGCTTCCTATCAGCCCGGCGAGAAGCTGACGCTGCGTATCCTCCGCCAGCACAAGACGCTGGAGCTCGAAGCGACCGTGCCCGAGCACGGCGGGCACGACAAACTCTTCCGTCGCGGCGGCGTGTTCCACGAGCGCATCGAGCCGCCACCGGGCCCGGTGGTGATCATGGGCCACGAGGAGCTCTGAGAGCGCGAGCCGCGGCAGGTGGGCGTGCGGGTGCCCCCGCGCACGCCTGCCGCGGGCAGCCGGGCTCACCTCGTGGCAGCGTGTAACATGCGCGCGTGCGACGGAAGGACTTTTCCTACGAGCTGCCCGAGGAGTTGATCGCCCAGGCGCCGCTGTCCGAGCGCTCGGCGAGCCGCATGCTGGTGCTCGACGGAGGAAGCGGCGCGCTCACGGACAGCGCGGTGCGCGAGCTCCCCCGGTTCCTCGAGCCCGGGGACCTGCTCGTGTTCAACGACACCCGCGTGGTCGCCGCGCGGCTCGCGGGCGCCAAGCCCTCCGGCGGTCGCGTGGAGATTCTGCTCGAGCGAGCCCTCGCGGGGCCCGAGGCGCTCGCGCAGCTCTCGGCCAGCAAGCCGATCCGCGCCGGGCTCGAGGTGCGCACCGCGGGCGGCACCGTGCGGGTGCTGGCGCGGGAGGATGAGCTGTGGCGCATCGCGCTTCCGGCTCCGGCGCTGGAATTCTTCGAGCGCTTCGGCGCGGTGCCGCTGCCGCCGTACATTCGCCGCGCGCCCGATGCACTCGACCGCGAGCGCTACCAGAGCCTCTTTGCGCGCGAGCCCGGCGCGGTCGCCGCTCCCACGGCGAGTCTGCACTTCGACGAGCCGCTGCTCGAAGCGCTCCGCGAGCGCGGCGTCCACTGCGCCTGGATCACGTTGCACGTGGGGGCCGGCACCTTCCAGCCGCTGCGCACCGACGACATCGCTTCCCATACCATGCACGCCGAGCGCGCCTCGGTGAGTGCCGCGACCGTTGATGCGATCGCGCGCACGCGCGCGGCCGGCGGCCGCGTGGTCGCGGTGGGCACCACGGTAATGCGCGCGCTCGAGTCCGCGGCGCTTCCCGCCGGGGGCGAGCTAGCGCCGGGGAAACATCGCACGGAATCAGCGCTAGCGCCGTGGACCGGGGACACGCGCCTCTACATCACGCCGGGCTTTCACTTTCGGGTGAGCGATGTGCTGCTGACCAACTTCCATCTGCCCGAATCGACGCTGCTGATCCTGGTGTGCGCCTTCGCCGGCCGCCACCGCACTCTCGCCGCCTACGAGCATGCGGTGCGCGCGCGTTATCGCTTCTTCAGCTACGGGGACGCCATGCTCATCACGCCGGGGAGCGCTTGAGGCCCCGCTTCACCGTCGGGGCGAGCGATGGCGCCGCGCGGGCGGGCACGCTGGTGACCGCCCACGGCGTGGTCGAGACCCCGGCGTTCATGCCGGTCGGCACCTACGGCACGGTCAAGGCGATGACCCCCGAGGAGCTCGAACACTTAGGCGCCCAGATCATTCTCGGCAACACCTTCCACCTCATGCTGCGGCCGGGTGCAGCCATCGTCGCCGCGCACGGGGGACTGCACCGTTTCATGCACTGGGAGCATCCGCTCCTCACCGACTCGGGCGGCTTCCAGGTCTATAGCCTGAAAAGCCTGCGGCGCATCGGCGAGGAGGGGGTGCTCTTCCGCTCACCGGTCGACGGCCGCGAGGTGCGGCTCACGCCCGAGGACTCGATGGAGGTGCAGCTCGCGCTGCGCTCGGACATCGCCATGGCGCTCGATGACTGCACCGCACATCCGGCCACCGAGGGCGAGGCGCGCGAATCGATGGAACGCTCGATGCGCTGGGCGGCGCGCAGCCACGCCCGCTACTGCCGCGAGGACCCGCCCGGGGGTCTCTTCGGCATCGTGCAGGGGGGCATGCATCGGCCGCTGCGTCTCGCTTCGCTCGAGACGCTGCTGCGCCTCGACTGGGCGGGACTCGCGATCGGGGGACTCGCGGTCGGCGAGTCCGAGGAGGAGCGCCTCGGAGTCCTCGAGGCGCTCGTTCCCCACATGCCCGCCGGGCAGCCGCGCTATCTCATGGGCGTCGGGCGGCCGGAGGACATCGTGGCCGCCGTGGTGCGGGGTGTCGACCTGTTCGACTGCGTCATGCCGACCCGCCACGCCCGCAACGGGCACCTCTTCACCTCGAGCGGGGTGCTCAATATCCGCAACAGCGCCCATCAGGACGATCTGACTCCCATCGACGCCGCCTGCGACTGTTACACCTGCCGCAACTACACCCGCGCCTACCTGCGCCACCTCGACCGCTGCAACGAGATCCTGGGCTCGCGCCTCAACACCATCCACAACCTCCACTTCTACATCGGCCTGATGCGCTCGCTCCGCGCGGCCATCGCCGTGGGCGAGCTCGCCGCCTGGGCGAAAGGGTTCCTCGCGGCCCGCCGCCAACCCACGCGAGGCTTCTAACCAATTGATGTTAAAAGCGCCAATGACGCGTGGCATAATGCCGCCCTTTTTCACCGCCGGGACCCAAGTCCATGAATGCCCTGATCTCTGACGCCTGGGCGCAGTCGGCCCCGGCCGCCCCCGGCGGCCAGTTGCAGTTCGTGCTGTTGATGGTGGCGTTCGTCGCCCTGTTCTATTTCATGCTGATCCGTCCGCAGCAGAAGCGCGCCCGCGAGCATCAGGCGCTGGTGTCGAAGCTCACCTCCGGGGACGAAGTGGTCACGAGCGGCGGCCTCCTCGGCCGGGTCACCGATGTCGGCGACACCTTCGTCACGCTCGAGGTGGCCGACGGGGTGCGCGTCAAGGTTCAAAAGGTCCAGATCACTCAGCTCATGCCCAAGGGCACGCTGAAGAGCGCTTAGAACCATGCTCGAATACGCCCGCTGGAAATACATCCTGGTCGCGGTGGTGCTGCTGCTCGCGCTGCTCTTCGCTTTGCCGAACGTGTTTGGCGAGGATCCGGCGCTGCAAGTGGAGCGCAAGGACCACAGTCCCGTGACCCAGGACGCCGCGCGGGCGGTGGAGAGCTTTCTCGGGGAGCGCCGCGTCCACTTCGCGCGCAGCTACATCGACGGCGGGCGGCTCATGGTGCGCTTCGGCGGGGTGGCCGATCAGCTCGCGGCCCGCGATGCCGTCAACGAGCGGTTCGCCGACACCTACCGCACCGCGCTGTCCTTTGCGCCGCGCACCCCGGAGCTGCTGCGCGCCGTGGGACTGCGGCCCATGCCGCTCGGGCTCGACCTGCGCGGCGGGCTGTACCTGCTCTATCAGGTCGACGTGAACGCCGCGGTGGCCCAGGCGATCGAGGGCTACGCGCAGGATGCGCGCCGCGCGCTCGCCGCCGCCAACATTCCGGTGAAGGACGCGGGCGCCGTCGCGGTGGGGAGCGACAAGGCGAACGCGGTGCGCGTGGTGCTGCCGCCGGAGGCGGACGTCAATGCGGCGCGCACGGCGCTCAATCAGCCGCTGACGGGACTCGCGATCACCACCGAGAGCCTGCCGAGCGGCTCGGCCATGACCGCCGTCATGACCCCGGCGCAGATCCGCGAGCGCGAGGACTACGCCATCCAGCAGAACATCACGACGCTGCGCAACCGCGTGAACGAGCTCGGGGTCTCCGAGCCCATCGTGCAGCGCCAGGGGATCGATCGCATCAACGTGCAGCTGCCGGGCGTGCAGAACTCGGCCGAGGTGAAGGACATCCTCGGACGGGTGGCGACGCTCGAGTTCCGCCTCGAGGACATGCAGAACAACGCCTTCGAGGCGATGCAGACCGGACGGGTGCCGCTCGGCTCCAAGCTCTACACCCACACGCGCCTCGGCCGCCCGATACTCCTCAGGCGCGAGGTGATCGCCACCGGCGACCAGCTCACCAACGCCACCACCGGCCAGTCGCAGGAAGGGCCGGCGGTGAACGTGAGGCTCGACGCGCGCGCCGGCGAGAGCATGCTGAAGACCACGCGGGCGAACGTGAACAAGCGCATGGCGGTGGTACTGATCGAGAAGCGCCGCGAGACGAGCGACGTCAACGGGCGTAAGGTAACCCGCGACGTGACCGACGAGGAGGTCATCAACGACGCCACCATCCGCGGCATCTTCAGCAACAACTTCCAGATCACCGGGCTCGCCGCCGGCGAGGCGCGCGAGCTGGCGCTGCTGCTGCGCTCGGGCTCGCTCGCCATCCCGCTTTATCCGATCGAGGAGCGCGCGGTGGGGCCGAGCCTCGGCCGCGACAACATCGACAAGGGCGTGACGGCGCTCATCGTCGGCATGGCGGGCGTGTTCGTATTCATGGCGATCTACTACAAGACCTTTGGTCTCGTGGCGGATGCGGTGCTGCTCTCGAACGTGGTGCTGCTGACGGCGCTCTTGTCGATGATGCGCGCCTCGCTGTCGCTTCCGGGGATCGCCGGCATCATCCTCACCGTCGGCATGGCGGTGGACGCGAACGTGCTGATCTACGAGCGCATCCGCGAGGAGCTGCGCAAGGGGGTCACGCCGCAGGCGGCGATCCGGGCCGGCTTCGAGAAGGCGTTCTCGGCGATTGCCGATTCCAACATCACCACGCTGATCGCGGGCGTGGTGCTGTGGGTGTTCGGCACGGGTCCCATCCGCGGCTTCGCCGTGGTGCTCACCCTCGGCATCGCGACCTCGATGTTCACCTCGCTGATGGGCAGTCGCGCGCTCCTCACTCTCATGTACGGCGGGCGGCGCAAGCTCGCCCGTCTGTCGATCTGAGGGGCGCAGCACACCGCCCCGGCGCAAACCGCAGCCTCGAGGACTCTCAAGTGGAATTCTTCAGCCATCAGACCAGCTACCCGTTCATGGCCACGCGCAAGGTGTGGTACACGCTCTCCGCCGTGCTCATGGTGGTGGCGCTGGCGTCGTTCTTCACGCGCGGCCTCAACCTCACCATCGACTTCACCGGAGGCGTGAGCGCCGAGGCGCGCTTCCAGCACGCCGCCAACGTCGATGAGGTGCGCGAGCGCCTCAGCGCCGCGGGCTTTCGCGAGCCGCAGGTACAGAACTTCGGCTCTTCCCGCGACATCGCCATCCGCTTGCCGCCGGACCCCAAGCTGACGGCGACCGAGCTCCGCTCGCGGCTCGAGGCGGTACTGACCGGCATCGAGCCGAGCGCGCAGGTGGTGCAGCTGGCTGTGGTCGGACCGCAGGTGGGGAGCGAGCTCAAGGTGAGCGCCATGTGGGCGCTGTTCTTCACGCTGCTGCTGATCTTCCTGTACATCGCCGTCCGCTTCCACACCTGGAGGCTGTCCCTCGGGGCCATCCTCGCCGTCATGCACGACCCGATCCTGGTGATCGGCTTCTTCTCGCTCACGCAGCTGCCCTTCGACCTGGCGGTGGTGGCGGCGATCCTCGCCGTCGTCGGCTACTCGCTGAACGACACGGTGGTGGTCTTCGACCGGATCCGCGAGCGTTTCGAGACCAACCGCCGCTCGCCACCCGACGTGGTGCTCGACCAGTCGATCAACCAGACTCTCTCGCGCACCATCATGACCAAGGTGGTCACCTCGATCGTCGTAGTCGCGCTGCTCTTCCTCGGCGGACCGGTGCTCAAGGGCTTCTCGGCGGCGCTGCTGATCGGGATCATCGCCGGCACCTACTCCTCGATCTACATCTCGAGCGCCATCGCGCTCGACTTCGGGCTGACCGCCGAGCACGTGTTCCCGACGGTGAAGAAGGCGGCGTTCGATCAGCTGCCGTAGCGGGCCATAGGGCGGTCGGGCGGTGCCGGACCTCGCGCTGATCGCCGATCCGCGCAGCTGGGTGGCGTTCATCACGCTCGCGCTCCTCGAGATCGTCCTCGGCATCGACAACATCATCTTCCTCTCCATCCTGGTACAGCGGCTGCCGGCGCGGCTGCAGCACCGGGGGCGCCTTGGCGGACTCGCGCTGGCGATGCTGACGCGCATCGTCCTGTTGTTCTCGATCGTGTGGCTCACGCGTCTGGTGCAACCCTGGCTGCAGCTCGCCGGCCGGAGCTTCTCGGGGCGGGATGTGGTGTTGCTGCTCGGCGGCCTGTTCCTGCTCGCCAAGAGCGTGCTCGAGATCCACCAGACGCTCGAGGGGCCGGCCCCGGATGCCGGCCGGGCGCGTCCGCGTGGCCAGCTGCTGGCGGTGATCGTGCAGATCGGGCTCATCGACATCGTGTTCTCGCTCGACTCGGTGTTCACGGCGGTGGGGCTGGTGAGGGAGCTGCCCGTCATGGTGGCCGCCATCGTGGTGGCGATCCTGGTGATGATGTGGGTGTCGGGGTCGATCAGCGCGTTCATCTCGCGCTACCCGACCATCAAGATGCTGGCGCTGGCGTTCCTGCTGTTGATCGGGGTCGCCCTCATCGCCGAAGGCCTGCACTTCGAGATTCCGAAGGGGTATCTCTACTTCGCGATGGCGTTCGCCGTGGCAGTGGAGATGATCAACGTGCGCCTGCGGCGCCGGCAGGACGACCGGCAACGCTGAAGTGCGACGGTCAGCGGGTGCACGCTGCGCTAAGGCCGCGCCGCTCAGGCGGGACGTGCGCTCGGGGCGGCGCCGTTGGCGGCGGAGCGCAGGCAGCTGTGCTGGTAGCCGTAGAAGACGTACACGATCACGCCGACCGCGGTCCACACCAGAAGCCGCCACCACGTGGCCGTGCCCAGCGAATACATCATGTACCCGCACACCAGCGCACCCGCTATACAGGTGAACCACGGCCACGGAGCGCGGAACGGGCGCGGCAGCTCGGGTCGTGTCCGGCGCAGCACCAGCACGCCCAGGCACACGGTGACGAAGGCCGCCAGCGTGCCGATCGACACCACTTCGCCCAGGATCTTCACCGGAAAGAGGCCGCCAATGATGGCCGCCGACGCTCCGGTGATCACGGTGCCGGTCGAGGGCGTACGGAAGCGCGGATGCACGCGGCCGAAGAAGGGCGGCAGCAGGCCGTCGCGTGCCATGGCGAAGAAGATGCGCGCCTGGGCGATCGTCATGACCAGCATGACCGAGGTCATACCGGCCAAGGCGCCCACTTTCAGCGGCTTGCGGAGCCAGCTCAGGCCCGAATACTTGTCCAGTGCAATTGCGACCGGAGCGGAGACGTCCAGCTCCTTGTAGCTCACCATGCCGGTCAGCACGGTGGAGAAGATCACGTAAAGGACGGTGCAGATCACGAGGCTCGCCAGGATGCCGATCGGCATGTCGCGCTGCGGATTCTTGGTCTCCTGGGCCGCGGTCGAGATGGCATCGAAGCCGATGTACGCAAAGAAGATGACCCCCGAGGCGCCCATGATGCCGCTCCAGCCGAAGCGCCCGGTCTGCCCGGTGTTGGGCGGTATGAACGGGTGCCAGTTGGCGGTGTCGATGTAACTCATGCCGAACAGGATGAACAGCACGACCACGGTCACCTTGATGGCGACGATCACCGCGTTGAAGGCAGCCGACTGCTTGATGCCGATGTAACAGATGGTCGCAATCGTCGCGACGATCGCCATGGCCGGCACGTTGATGATGGCTCCGGTGCGCACGATGTGGAGCTCGTCCGCCCCCGTGCCGAATGGCGCGCTGGAGAGCGCACCCGGAATGTGGATGTTGAAGTCGTTGAGGAGACTGACCGCGTAGCCCGACCAGCCGGCCGACACGGTCGCGACCGCAAACAGGTATTCGAGCACCAGGTTCCAGCCGATGAACCAGGCGATGCCCTCGCCGAGGGTCGCGTAGGAATAGGAGTAGGCGCTGCCGGACACCGGGATCATGGCGGCGAACTCCGCGTAGCACAGCGCGGCGAACGCACAGCCGATTCCCGCAACGATGAACGCGAGCGGCAGCGCGGGACCTGCGTGATTGGCAGCGGCGGTGCCGGTGAGCACGAAGAGTCCGGTGCCGATGATGCCGCCAATGCCGAGCAGCGTCAGTTGCGTGGCGGTGAGCGCGCGCCGCAGCTGGTTGCCGGAGGATTCCTGCTGGTGCAGCTCGGCGATGGACTTGGTCGCAAGTAGTTGTCGCGCCATGGAACCCCCGCGCTATTCGCGAGGACTCTACACAAGCGACCTGGGGAAAGCGAGCCGCCGCGCCGCGGCGCGGGCTTGGGTCCCCGTCAGCTCTCGCGCAGCTCGGCCGGCACGTGCGGCGCGAGCAACTCGATGAGATCCGCGTACACCTTGGGAGTTCCCGCGACGACGTGCCCACCCTGGCGGTATTCCGCACCGGTGAGCGTTCCGATGTGCCCGCCGGCCTCCTGGATGAGGAGCGTCCCGGCGGCCGTGTCCCACGCCGCCAGCCCGATCTCCCAGAAGCCATCGACGCGACCGGCCGCGACATAGGCCAGATCGAGCGCCGCCGAGCCCGGGCGGCGCACGCCGGCGACCTGCTGCGTGACCGCCTTCAGCATCTCGAGGTAGGCGTCGAGGTAGCGCGTGTTGGCGCGATAGGGGAAACCGGTCGCGATGAGGGCGCCCTCGAGCGCGCGCGCCTTGCTGACCCGCATGCGGTGATTGTCGAGGTGCGCGCCCGCGCCGCGGCTCGCGGTGAACAGCTCCCCACGCATCGGGTCGTAGACCACCGCGTGCTCGAGGCGCCCCCTCACCTGGCAGGCGATCGAGACGGCAAACACCGGAAAGCCGTGCAGAAAGTTGGTCGTGCCGTCGAGCGGATCGATGATCCAGAGTGTATCGTGCTCGCCGGTCCGGCCGCTCTCCTCGGCGAGGAACGCGTGCTGCGGGTAGTGACGGCGGATGATGCCGATGATTTCCTGCTCCGCGGCGTGGTCGACCTCGGTGACGAAGTCGTTGCGCCCCTTGGAGGAGACGGCGAGCGACTCGAGGCGGTTCAAGCTCCGGACGATGACCTCGCCCGCGCGGCGCGCGGCCCGCACGGCAATGTTGAGAAGCGCTTGCACGGTCTTTAAGCTCGTGTCAGATCTTCGGAGCTAGCGTAACAGATGGGTCAGGCCGACATTCGCATCGTGCTGGTGGCACCCTCGCATCCGGGCAACATCGGCGCGGCGGCGCGCGCCATGAAGAACATGGCGCTCGGTGAGCTGGTGCTGGTGGGACCGAAGCAGTTCCCGCACGCCGAGGCGAGCGCGCGCGCCTCCGGCGCGGACGACGTGCTTCAGTCCGCACGCCTCGTCGGCTCGCTCGCCGAGGCGCTGGCAGGCTGCGGCTTCGTCGCGGCCACCACCTCGCGCGATCGCGACCAGTACTTCCGCGTGATCGACGTGCGCGAGGCGGCGGCGCGCATCGTGAGCGAGTCGCGCCGCGCCCCCGCGGCGGTGGTGTTCGGAGCCGAGCGCACCGGGCTCACCAACGAGGAGCTCGAGAGCGCGCACGCGCTGGTGCGCATCCCGGCCAACGCCGCCTACCCCTCGCTCAATCTCGCCATGGCCGTGCAGCTCACTGCGTACGAGCTGTTCCGCGCCGGCTCGTCCGAGACGCACGCGGTGGCGCCGGCCGGGCCGCCGTTGGCGGGCGCCGAGGAGATGGCGCGTCTCTATGCGCACTTCGCGCAGGTGCTCGAGGAGATCGAGTTTCGCGACCGCACCCAGAGCGGCACGCACCTGATGGAGCGCATCCGGCGATTCCTGCAGCGCGCCGAGCTCGATCAGAACGAGGTCAACATCCTGCGCGGGATTCTGACCGCGGTGCAGAGCCGCCGCCGCCACGCGGGGGAGGGGCGACCATGAGCGCCGCAGTACCCCGTTACCTCGACTACGCGGCCACGACGCCGGTCGATCCGGCCGTGGCGGCCGCCATGAGCGGCTGTCTCACCGCGGGCGGGGACTTCGCCAATCCCTCTTCCACGCACGCGCCGGGGATGCGCGCCGCCGCCCGCATCGAGGCGGCTCGCGCGCAGGTTGCGGCGCTGCTCGGGGCCGCGCCCGATGAGATCGTGTTCACCTCCGGCGCCACCGAGTCGGACAACTTGGGCGTCCTCGGCGTGGCACGCGCCAACGCCGACCGCGGGCGCCACGTGGTGAGCGCGCGCACCGAGCACAAGGCCGTGCTCGATCCCTGCAAGCGCCTCGAGAAGGAGGGCTTCAGCGTCACTTATCTCTCGCCCTCGCGCTCGGGAGTGATCGAGCCCGAGGCCTTCGCGGCGGCGCTCCGGCCGGACACGGTGCTGGCCTCGATCATGTACGTGAATAACGAGATCGGCGTGCTGCAGGACGTGGCCGCGCTCGGCGCGCTATGCCGCGAACGGGGAATTGCGTTCCACAGCGATTGCGCGCAGGCCGCGGGCAAGGTGCCGCTCGACGTGCACGCACTCCCTGTCGATTTCGTGTCGGTGACCGCTCACAAGCTCTACGGCCCGAAGGGGGTCGGCGCGCTCTACGTGCGGCGCGGCGCGAAGGGCCTGCTGCAGCCGCTCCTCTACGGTGGAGGGCAGGAGCGCTCGCTCCGGCCGGGGACGCTCGCGACCCACCAGATCGTGGGCTTCGGCGTCGCCTGCGAGATCGCCGCGCGCGAGCTTCCTCGGGAAGCCCCCCGGCTCACGGCGCTGCGCGAGCGGCTATGGCAGTCGCTCTCGGAGCTCGGAGGGGTGCACCTGAACGGCGCCGGGGCGCCGCGCGTGCCGGGCATCCTCAATGTCTCCTTCGAGGCCGTGGAGGGGGAGAGCCTGGTGAGCGGCCTCACGGGGCTGGCCGTCTCGACCGGCGCCGCCTGCAATTCGGCCACGCCCGATCCCTCCTACGTGCTGCGCGCCCTCGGGCGCGACACCCAGCTCGCACAGAGCTCGCTCCGCTTCAGCCTCGGGCGCTTCAGCACCGAGTCCGACGTCGAGTTCGCCGCGGAGGCGGTGCGGGTCGAGGTGAGGCGGCTGCGCGCCCTGTCACCGGCCGGGGGGGCGGGCGGGCAGGACTTCGGCGCCTGGCAGGGGGGTGGCGGCGCGACCCTCGTGAGGGGCGAGGCCGGCGGGCCGGGACAGGAGACCTGGGTGCGATTTCACCTGGCGGTGGCCGGTGACACTGTGAAGGAGGCCCGTTTTCAGGCGTTCGGCTGCCCCCATACTATCGACACGGCAACGTGGCTCTGTGGGGAGCTCCGCGGGCGCTCCCGCGCCGCGCTGATCCCGGGCACACCGGCGAGCTGGGCGGCGAGGCGGGGAGTGCCGGCCGAGAAACTCGGCCGGCTGCTCGTGGTCGAAGACGCTCTGCGTGCGTGCCTCCAGGCCTGGGCCCCGAGGCGCTAGAATACGAGGACCGATGGCGATCTCACTGACGGAATCCGCAGCCCTTCGGGTCAGGACTTTCCTGGCAGCCCGTGGGCACGGCGTCGGCCTGCGGCTCGGCGTCCGCAAGACCGGCTGCTCCGGCTTCGCGTACGTCGTCAACTACGCCGACGGCCCGCAGCCCGGCGATGCGGTGTTCGAGGACCGCGGCGTACGGGTCTTCGTCGATGGCGCAAGCCTCGCGCTCATCGACGGGACGATCGTGGACTTCGTGAAGCAGGGGCTGAACGAGGCCTTCCGCTTCCGCAACCCGAACGTCAAGGGTGAGTGCGGCTGCGGGGAGAGTTTTTCGGTCTGAAGTCCGCTCGAGGCTGCGCGGATCGATCCGCGTGCGCCTTCCTGCCGGGCGTCCGGTCCTCCAAAAACCCTTAACTTACCGGCACTTCCAGCGCTTCGGACATTGCCGCCCCGGAGCGACCCAAGGTACACTTCTCGGCTTGCCCGAACGCGGCGGCGCACTGCGCCGGAGCGAATACTTTCCCGCACCGAACCACCGGCTGAAGATAAGGTCAAAGCGAATGGCGCTCGAGCGCACCCTGTCCATCGTCAAGCCCGACGGCGTGAGGGCCAATCTCATCGGCGAGGTCTATCGCCGCTTCGAGCAGGCCGGCCTCTCGATCGTCGCCGCGCGGATGCTCCACCTGTCGCAGCGCGAAGCCGAGGGCTTCTACGCCGTGCACCGCGAGCGCCCGTTCTTCAAGGACCTGGTGCGCTTCATGACGTCGGGCCCGATCCTGGTGCAGGTGCTGGAGGGCGAGGGCGCGGTCGCGCGCAACCGCGGCATCATGGGCGCGACCGATCCGAAGAAGGCGGCCCCCGGCACGATCCGCGCCGACCTCGCCGCCAGCATCGAGGAGAACATTGTGCACGGCTCGGATGCGCCCGAGACCGCCGCGCGCGAGATCGCCTATTTCTTCAGCGTCACGGAGCTGCACCCGCGCGTCTGAGGAGCGCACTCACCCCCATGCCCGCCGCCGCCATCACCGACCCCGCCGCCGCCGAGCGCACGAACCTTCTCGGACTGGCGCGCCCGGACCTCGAGGCGTTCATCGAGCAGCTCGGCGGCAAGCCCTTCCGGGCGCGCCAGCTGATGAGCTGGATCTACAAGCGCGGCGTCGACTCCTTCGCCGGGATGACCGATCTCGCGAAGCAGCTGCGCGCGCGGCTCGACACGCTGGCCGAGGTGCGCGCACCGGAGATCCTCTCCGTGCGGCGCTCCGCGGACGGCACCTGCAAGTGGCTGCTCAGGGCGGACGCGAGTCAGGCCTTCGAGATGGTGTTCATTCCCGAGCCCGACCGCGGGACGCTCTGCGTCTCCTCCCAGGTCGGCTGTGCGCTCGACTGCTCGTTCTGCGCCACCGCGCAGCAGGGCTTCAACCGCAACCTCTGCACCGCCGAGATCATCGGGCAGGTGTGGCTCGCCGAGCGCGAGCTCGCCCGTGAGGCGCGCGGCGCGCGTACCGCGCGGGCGGGCGCGGACCCGGGCGCACGTCCCGAGGAGCGCCAGGTCACCAACGTGGTGCTGATGGGCATGGGCGAGCCGCTCGCCAACTTCCGTAACGTCGTGCCGGCGCTCTCGATCCTCCTCGATGACTTCGGCTTCGATCTGTCGCGGCGCCGCGTGACTCTCTCGACCTCGGGCCTGGTGCCGCAGATCTACCGCCTGGCCGAGGAGACGAACGTGGCGCTGGCCGTGTCGCTGCACGCGCCCGACGATGCGCTGCGCAACGAGCTCGTGCCGATCAACCGCAAGCACCCGATCGCGGAGCTGCTGGACGCCTGCTGGCACTACCTCGACGAACAAAACGGCCGCAGCGTCACGTTCGAGTACGTGATGCTGGATGGCGTGAACGACTCGCCCGCGCAGGCGCGCTCGCTCGCGCAGCTGCTCAAGGGCCATCCGGCCAAGGTGAACCTGATCCCGTTCAATCCCTTTCCCGGCACGCGCTACCGGCGCTCGCCCGCGCATCAGATCCAGCGCTTCCGCGACGAGCTCATCCGGCAGGGCGTGCTGGCGACCGTTCGGCGCCCGCGCGGCGACGACATCGATGCGGCCTGCGGACAGCTCGCCGGCCGCGTCATCGATCGCACCACGGTGCGTCTCGGAGCCAAGGTCATCGGCGTCGCAGTGCACCCATGAGCAACCCAACCACAAAAACTCTGCACGGCTCGCCCTGCCTCGCGCCCGGCGCGCTGGCGTTGCTGCTGCTCGCGGCATGCGTATCGAGCAACCCGCGGCACCCGAACAAGGTCCACGATGCGGCCGCCTACAACGTGCAGCTGGGGATCGCCTACATGAATCAGGGCGAGCTCGCGGTCGCGAAGGATAAGCTCGACCGCGCGCTCGCCGAGAGTCCGGAGAGCGGCGACGTCCACAGCGCCCGCGCCATGCTGTTCCAGCGCATGGGCGACGCCCCGAAAGCCGATGCGGAATTCCGCACCGCCCTGCGGCTCGCCCCGCACGATCCGGAAGTGGTGAACAACTACGCGGTGTATCTGTGCCAGAACGGACGCATCAATGACGGCGTCCGGCACTTCGAGGAGGCGGCGCACAACGCGCTGTACCGCACGCCCGAGGCCGCCTACACCAACGCCGGGGTGTGCCTGCGCGCGGCCAAGCGCGACGAGGAGGCGCGCGCCGACTTCGGGCGCGCGCTGCAGATCCGGCCCAGCTTCGCCGAGGCGGCGTTCCAGCTGACGGACCTCGAATTCCAGCACGGCGAGCTCGCGCCGGCGCGCGCCGCGATCGAAGCCTTCGTCGGCCGCTACAACGCCACCGCCGACCTGCTGCTGCTCGCAGTGCGCGTCGCGCGCGCCCAGGGCGACAGGGCCGGCGCGCAACGCTATGCGCGGCGTCTGCAGCTGGACTTCCCCGGGTCCGACCAGGCACGCGCCCTGGCCGAGCTCGATCGCAACCCCGGCTGACGCCCATGGCGACCGCGGTGAGCGGCGAGCAACGCTGCGGCGCGGGTGCGCGGCTGCGCGCCGGGCGCGAGAACCGCGGGCTCTCCGTGCCGCAGGCGGCGGAGCGGCTGCGCTTCGACGCGAGGATCGTCGAGGCGCTCGAAGCGGAGGACTACGCCGCTCTCGGCGCCGATGTGTACGTGCGCGGATACCTGCGGCGCTACGCTGAGCTCGTCGGCGACTCGCCCGAGGAGCTGCTCGGGCTCTATGCCCGCGACGGCCGGGTGACACTTCCCGACCTGACGCGTATCCCACACCGCGAGCCTCCAGATGGCGCGGCGTGGCTGGGGCTGCCGGCGCTGCTCGGCTTGGCGGGATTTGCGCTCATCGCGCTGGTCGCGTGGGTGTTCTCGGTTCAGGACGAGAAGCCGCAGTCCCTCGCGGCCGCGGCGCCCGAGGCCAGGGCCGCCGCCACGGTTGCGGGCGGCGCCGCCGATGGAGCGCCGGTCGCCACGCCAGGGACGCGCACGCAGCTCGCCCTGAAATTCTCGGCGCTCAGCTGGGCGGAGGTCTCCGATGCGAGCGGCAGGCTCCTGTTGCAGGGGCTGTACGCGGGGGGCGCGTCGCGCACGCTGAGCGGTGCGCCGCCGCTGCGCGTGACCGTGGGTAACACGCCCGCGGTGACGCTGCAGGCCAACGGTCAGCCGGTCCCGATCGAGGGCCTCGCCCGTCGTGACGGCACCGCGCACGTGCTGATCGATGCCGAGGGACACGCCTCACCGGCGCCGCGGCGGCTGGCGCACGGAGATTGAGGTGGGGGAGCCGATCCAGCCGATCAAGGGGATGAACGACGTGCTGCCGGAGGAGATCGGGACCTGGCAGTACTTCGAGGCCTGCACGCGGGAGCTCCTCGCCGCTTACGGCTACGAGGAGATTCGCGTGCCGATCGTCGAGCACACGGAGCTCTTCAAGCGCGCAATCGGCGAGCATACCGACGTCGTCGGCAAGGAGATGTACACCTTCACCGATCGCGGCGGCGAGAGCCTCACGCTCCGTCCCGAGGCCACGGCCGGCATCGTGCGCGCGCTCATCTCCAACGGTCTGCTGCGCGGCCAGCGCCACAAGCTCTGGTGCCTCGGGCCGATGTTCCGCCATGAGGCGCCGCAGGCCGGGCGCTACCGCCAGTTCTGGCAGGTGGACGTGGAGGCGGTCGGCTGGCCCGGGCCCGACGTCGACGCCGAGCTCATCGCGCTCGGCACACGGCTGTGGGAGCGGCTCGGGATCGCCTCGGGACTGCGGCTCGAGATCAACTCCCTCGGCACGCCGGAGAGCCGCCGCGCGTACCGCGAGCGGCTCGTCGAGTACCTGCTCGCGCACGAGGCGCGACTCGACGCCGACAGCCGCCGGCGCCTCACCGTCAACCCGCTGCGGGTGCTCGACAGCAAGAACCCGCAGATGCTGGAGATCATCGCGGGCGCGCCGCTCCTCAGCGAGCACCTGGATCCCGAATCGCGCGCGCACTTCGATGCGCTGTGCGACCGGCTGCGCGCCGTGGGTGTGAGCTACGAGGTCAATCCGCGCCTGGTGCGCGGGCTCGATTACTACCACCGTACGGTGTTCGAGTGGATCATGCCGGTGTCCGGCGCGCAGAATGCCGTATGCTCCGGGGGCCGCTACGACGGCCTGATCGCGCAGCTCGGAGGCGAGTCGACGCCGGCGATCGGCTTTGCGATGGGGGTCGAGCGCCTCGTCGCCCGGGTGCTGGCCGTCCGGGGAGCGGTCCGCGCCGCACCGCCCGACGTGTACGTCGTGGTGAGCGGCGCGCGGGCCGAGGCGCAGGCCCTCGAGCTCATCGAGCGGCTGCGCAGCGAGCGGCCCCGGCTGCGCTTCGAGCTCAACCTGGGTGGCGGCAACTTCAAGGCGCAATTCCGCCGCGCGGACAAGAGCGGCGCGCCGCTGGCGCTGATCATCGGCGATGACGAGCTCGCGCGCGGCGTCGTGGCCATGAAACCTTTGCGCGCGGAGTCGGTCCAGAGCGAGTGCCCGATCGCCGCTCTGGCGGCGGGGGTGGACGCGGCGCTCGCCGCCGCGACGCGCGTGCACCGCGCGGCCGCGTCCTGATGTGGGGAGGAACCGTGGAAGATTACCTGTCCGAAAGAGAACAGTGGGAATGGCTCAAGGCGCAGGTGCGCGTGAACGCGCCGGCGGTGGTGCTCGCGCTCCTCGTGGTCGCGGCGGGCGTGTTCGGCTGGCGCTGGTGGCAGGGGCGCCTCGATGCCGGGCGGCTCGAGGCGGGCGCCCGCTACACCCAGATCCTGCAGGCGCTCGACCGCGGTGATCGCACGCGCGCAATCACGCTCCTCGGCGAGCTGGAGCGCGACTTCGGGAAATCACCCTACGCCGACCAGGCCCGGCTGTTGGCGGCGCGCGTGTACGTCGACAGTGGCGAGCTCGAGCGGGCGGCCGGCGAGCTCGCAAACGTCGCCGAGAGATCAAAAGACCGCGACCTCGCGCTGGTGGCGCGGTTGCGCCTTGCGCGGGTGCAGATCGCCCAGGGCAAGCCCGACGGCGCGCTCGCGACGCTCGGTGTGGTCGAGCCCGGCGCATTCGCCGCGCGCTTCCACGAGGTGCGCGGGGATGCCGACTACGCCAAGGGCGACCGGGCCGCGGCTCTGAAGGAGTATCGCAGCGCGCAGGCGGGCGCCGCCGGGGACTCGCTCCTCGCGCTCAAGATCGCGGACCTGACGGCCGACACGGCGGCGCCGGCCCCCGCACAGGCGGCGTCCACGACCGCGAAGTCCGCGGCATCCGGAGCGGGCAGGTAGGCCTCATGCGATACCTGCAAACCCTGACGCTGGCCGGGACGCTGGCGGCGCTGCTCGCCGTCGCGGCCTGCTCCAAGGACAAGAGCATCGATCAGCCGGCGAAGCTGACCCCGCTCACCCCGAAGCTGCGGGTGCAGCGCATCTGGAGCGCCGGCGTCGACGACAAGAAAGCCGCGGTGCTGCGGCTCGGGCTCGGGCTGTCGGTCGCGGACAATCGCTTGTACGCGGCCGGTCACCGCGGCGACCTCGTGGCCTTCGATCTCGCCTCGGGCCGCGTGCTGTGGCGCGCGCACACGCGCGCGCCGCTCGCCGGTGGCACCGCGGCGAGCGCTGCGCAGGTCCTGGTGGGCTCGAGCGATGGCCAGTTGTTTGCCTTCAATGCCGCCAACGGCGCGATGCGCTGGAAGGTGCGCCTCAACGGCGAGGTGCTGGCGCCGGCGGCCATTTCCGAGCGGCTGATCGCGGTGCGCACCGTCGACGGCAAGCTGCATGCCCTGAGCCCCGCCGACGGCCACGAGCTGTGGTCCCAGGAGCAGCAGGTCCCGCGCCTGTCGCTGCGCGGCACGGCACGCCCGGTGATCGCCGGCGATCTGGTGCTGTGCGGCTTCGACAACGGCAAGGTGCTCGCGGCCAACATGACTGACGGCTCGGTGCAATGGGAGGCGACTATCACGCCGCCGCACGGCCGCACCGAGCTCGAGCGTCTCGCCGACATCGATTCGGCCGTCGGCGTGTCCGGGCAGGACGTGTACGCCGTTGGCTTTCAGGGACGGGTCGCCATGCTGGCGCTCGACACCGGCCAGATCTGGTGGTCGCACGAGGCCTCGAGCTACCGCGGGCTCATCCTCGGCGAAGACATGCTCTACGTCGCGACCGCGGACGGCGAAGTGATCGCCCTCAAGGCGCGCACCGGAGCCGAGCTCTGGCGACAGAAGGCATTGCTGCATCGCGGGCTGTCGAAGCTCGCGACCATGGACGATGCGGTCGTCGTCGGCGACTTTCAGGGCTACGTGCACTGGCTCGACAAGTCGAGCGGTGCGCTCGCGGCGCGCGTCTCCACCGGCAAGACCCGCATCAGCACGGCGCCGGTCGTGGCGGGCAACACGGTCGTGGTCGTCAACGACCGGGGCCAGGTCAGCGCATTTCGCGTGATGCCGCTCGCTCGCGCGCCGGCGACGGACCGCAGGAAAGCGCCGGCGACGGACCGCAGGAAGGTGCCGGAGACGCCCGCTCCGACCCGCGAGGAAAGCCAGTAGACCCGAGCGGCCTGAGCGCGTCCGGCCCCCTCTGCCATGCTGCCCGTGATCGCCCTCGTCGGCCGGCCGAACGTCGGCAAGTCGACGCTCTTCAACGTGCTCACCGCAACGCGCGACGCCATCGTAGCGGACGTGCCCGGACTCACGCGCGACCGGCAGTACGGCTTCGGCCGGGTGGGTCCGGTTCCCTGCGTCGTCATCGACACCGGCGGGCTCGTCGAGTACCCGAGCGGCATCGAGGCGCAGATGCGCGCCCAGACCGAGCGTGCGGTCGCCGAGGCCGATCGGCTGTTGCTGCTCGCCGACGCGCGCGCCGGGCTCTCGCCGCAGGATCAGTTCGTGGCGCGCGAGCTGCGCCGCTCCGGAAAGCCGGTCACGCTCGTCCTCAACAAGGCCGAGGGGCTCGACGCCGACATGGTGTCCGCGGACTTCCATGCGCTCGGACTCGGCCAGCCGTTCGCCATCTCCGCCAGCCACGGTCAGGGGTGCGAGGAGCTCATGGAGCACGTGCTCGCGGGCTTCGAGCCGCAGGAGGTGGCGGAGGCCGACACGGGCGCCATCCGCATCGCAGTCATCGGCCGACCGAACGTCGGCAAGTCCACGCTCGTCAATCGGCTGCTCGGGGAGGAGCGCGTGATCGCGAGCGAGGAGCCCGGCACCACGCGCGACAGCATCCTGGTGCCCTTCGAGCGCGATGGGCGGGCGTTCCTGCTGATCGACACCGCGGGGCTGCGGCGGCGCGCCCGGGTGGAGGATGCGGTCGAGCGCGTGAGCATCGCGAAGACGCTCCAGGCCATCGACGAGGCGCACGTCGTGATCCTCGTGCTCGATGCGCACGACACCGTCGCCGAGCAGGACGCGAGCGTGCTGGGACTCGCGCTCGAGCGCGGCCGGGCGCTCGTCATCGCGGTCAACAAGTGGGACGGGATCCTCGCCGAGCAGCGCGCGGAGATCCAGCGTCAGCTCGCGCTCAAGCTCGACTTCGCCCCTTTCGCGCCGCTGCACTTCATCTCGGCGCGTCACGGGAGCGGCGTCGGCGAGCTCGTGGCATCAACCGTACGCGCCTACGAGGCCGCCATGCGCAGCATGCCCACCAAGGAGCTGACGCGCACACTCGAGCACGCGCTCGGCGTGCACCAGCCGCCGCTCGTGCGCGGCCGGCGCATCAAGCTGCGCTACGCGCACCAGGGTGGGCGCAACCCGCCGCGCATCGTGATCCACGGCAACCAGACCGCATCGGTTCCCGATGCCTACACGCGCTACCTCGCCAACGTGTTCCGCAAGACCTACGATCTCTTTGCGACGCCGGTGGTCATCGAGTACCGCACGGACGCCAATCCCTACGCCAAGGAGCGCCGCGCGCAGCGCGAGCCGCGGCGCACCGCCGGGTCGCGGCGGCGCGCGCGCGGCAGGCGTTCCTGACGCCGCGGGGCGGCGGGCGCGGGTACCAAAGCCACCTACGCGCAGCTGGGGGCCGAGAGAACGATCAGCTCGTTGAAGTTAAGCAACGAGGATGGCCGCGAAACGCGTGATCGAGCCGTAGGGCAGTCGGCGTTTAACATTCAAATCGTCTGACAGCCGCCTCAGGAATGGACGGGAGGCGGCGGTGCGAGCGCGATGAGGAAACCGAGCGCGGTCAGAACCAGCAGGTAATAGACCATGACCGCGTGGTCTGGCGAAGCCGGAATGTCTCTGGTGAACAGCCGATAGCCCGCGCCGGCCGCTACCAGCAGGAACACCGGTTGCCCGAAGGCTGCTGCGAAAACCACCGCGGCAGCCGAGAGCAGGATGCGTTCCGTCCGGTCGAGTGCCGCGATTGCTTGTGCTCCATCGAGTACCCAGATGGGAACCAGATTCAGCAGGTTGAGCAGCGCCGACACGCTCGCGAGTCCGATCCACAGTGCATCGCCGGTCTTGCTCCACAGCAGGGCGCAAGCTGCGGCGCCGATGCAACCCGCCAGGGGGCCCGCCAGGCTTACCAAGGCACGCGTCCGCGCCGGCACGCCGAGGGCGGACCAACGCACGTAGGCGCCCAGTCCGGGAAGAAAGACCGGCATGTCCGCGGGCAGGCCGCGCCGTTTGATGTCAACGAAATGACCCATCTCGTGAAGCAGGATCAGGATTGCGAAGCCGACGCCGAACTTCACGCCGTACAGGGCCCAGTAGAAGGTCACGAACGCGGCCAGACTGAGCAGGAACTTCAACTTGAAGAGCGCGAGCAGGTATTTGCCGTTGACGAGCAGGATGGCCACGGGCGCCAGCGGGCCGAGCTTCCTGATCCAGGCACGCCGGGCATCGACCGTCGGGGTGTTGGCCATGGCCGAGGCCAGCCGCTCGATACGCCCGCGGACCCACTCGGCCTGCGCCGAGTCCGGGGGCAGCAGTTCGAGGACCCTTGACCAGGTGGCGCTCGCCTCGACGGCCTCGCGGCGCTCCTCATGCAGGCGTGCGCTGGCACCCAGTTGCTCTAGCCTCGACGCGTGTACGAGCGCATGGCAGCTGCCGCACTCCAACGCACCCGGCACCAGAGCGGCCGTGCAGCGGGCGCACTCCTGATACAGCTCAGGAGGAGGGGACGCCATAGGCTGGTTTGCGGCTGCCCCCGGGCTCAGCCGGGCGTGCCCGCAACGGGCTCAGCGATGGGGCCGGAGATGTTCAGTTGCCTGGCGGCAGTGATCTTCCAGGCAATCTGGATCCCGACCAACAGTATGATCAAGCCGATGAGTCCCTGCGCCGGGTGGGCAAGAGCAAGGAGCGGCGACGCCAGTCCCAGCAATGCAAGCAGTCCGACGGCTCTGGCGGGACTCATCCTCGTCGGAGGCGCGGCGGCCGAGCGGTTCACTTGCGCGGGCGGCTGGTCACCCGCCTGCGCGGGCGGCTGGTCACCCGCCTGCGCGGGCTGTTGCTGCACGACCCTGTGCTGCTTGTGCAGCGATATAGCTATCGGGACGGCTGCCAGGGAAACGGCGACGTACGTGAGCAGAACCGCGGCCACTTGGTAGCGGCGACCGCCGACGCCTCTCGAGCCCAGAGAGATTGCCTTGCCCACGATGTAACCGACGGCGAGCGAAACGTAGCCAACCATCCAACCGGTGGCGAGGGCGAACGCGACGTAAATCACCAGACCGAGGATGGCCCCAGCGACGCCGAACAAGACTCCGCGCACGAACGACTTATGAGAGTCCCGGGGCATCTGCTCCCTGATCCGCTCGACACAGCTTGCGCAGGCCGGCGCGCCATTCAGCAGGTAGTACGCGCCGCTGATCCGCTGCTGACAGGAATTGCAGAGCGTCTCGCCAGACTTGCGCGAATACTCCGCGGTTGCGAATTGCGGCACATCGCTCATGTTTCCCCTCCGGCTGTTCGAGACGCGGTGCCAAGCGCGCGAAGCAGGTCATATTATTATCGCACAGCTGATCGATCAGGTTGTCCAGCGTCAGCTTGAAGAGCATCACCGGGATTCAGGGAGACGTGGTAGCTGATTGTTGCAGACACGGTGTCATTCCAGACGACCGCTCCTGATCTTGCGGAGACGAGCTTCAGCTTCACTCAACAGGACC
>MNCZ01000112.1 GCA_001914695.1 Gammaproteobacteria bacterium 13_2_20CM_66_19
AAGGCGGTGCAGGGTAATCTCGATCCGGCGGCGCTCTTTGCTCCGCCGGAGGCGCTGCGCCGCCGGGTCGATGCCGTGCTCGAGCAGGCGGGCCCCGACCCCGGGCACATCTTCAACCTGGGTCACGGCATCTGGCCCGACACCGACCCGGATGCCGTCGCGCGCCTCATCGACTACGTGCATGAGCGAGGCTAGGTCGTGAGCGCGCACGAGGATTTCGCGGCGAGCGCGACCGCGTATTTCCGCGACCTGCAGGCGCGGCTCTGCGGCGCCTTCGAGGCGTTCGAGCCGGTGAGCCGGTTCGAATCGCGCAGCTGGACCAAGCCCGCGGGGCACCGCCTTCAGGGAGGGGGCGAGGCGCGCCTCATGCGAGGCGCGGTGTTCGAGAAGGTGGGCGTCAATGTCAGCCACGTCTGGGGGGTGCTCGCGCCCGAGGCACGTGGCCAGGTCGCGGGGGCGAAGGAGTCCGACGGCCGCTTCGTCGCCTGCGGGATCTCGCTCGTCGCCCACATGATGAATCCCTACGTGCCGGCGGTGCACATGAACCTGCGCTACCTGTCCACCAGAGGCGCCTGGTTCGGCGGCGGCTCGGACCTGACTCCAACCTTCCCGTTCGCGGAGGACACGGACGCGTTCCACGCGGCGCTCAAGGCGGCGTGCGATCGGTACCGGCCGGATGCGTATCAGGAATTCAAGGCGTGGTGCGACCGGTACTTCTACCTCCCGCACCGGCAGGAGCCGCGCGGGGTCGGGGGCCTCTTTTTCGACGATCTCGCGGGGCCCGATCCAGCGGCCGATTTCGCGTTCGTGCGCTCGGTGGGGGAGGCCCTGCTGGCCGTCTATCCGATGATTGTCGCGCGGCGCAAGGACACTCCATACGATGAGGCGGCGCGCGAGCGGCTGCTCGTGAAGCGGGGACGGTACGTGGAGTTCAACCTGGTCTACGATCGCGGCACCAAGTTCGGCTTCAGCACCGATGCGGACCCGGACGCTTACTTGATGAGCTTGCCGCCGCTCGTGAAGTGGTGATGCACGGGGGCGTGCCGCGCGTGGACGCGAACCGCGCGAACCGTCACCCAACTGACGGGCGTCGCCCAGAAAAGCTGCTCCGGGTGCGCTGCGGCGGCGCGCCAATGCTCGCCGAGGACTGCCGCGATCGCTTCCAGGGTGTCCGCCGGCGGCTGCCACAGCCGCCGCAAGCCCTCGTACTTACCCACTCTCCGCTCCTTCCCTTCCACGGGTCTCCATAGGAGAAGAGTGTCCGGATGCGGCTCGAGTTCCACCAAAAACTGTTGCCGATCAGCGACTTCTGGGTTCCCGAGTGCGATTCAAACGCGTTCCGGCTGAACGCTCTCTAAATGAACGGATGATCGAGGCGCAGGCCGAGGAGACGCGAATCGATTGGGAGGCGGCGCTCGTCGTGCGGGCCTGCTCGGGGGACTCACGCGCCTTTGAAAGACTGTATCGCGAGCACGTGGGCCGGGTGTACGGCCTGTGCCTGCGGATGACCCGGGATCCACACCTGGCGGAGGACTGTACGCAGGAGACTTTCATCAACGCGTGGCGGGCACTGTCGAAGTTCGAGACGCGCAGCGCGCTCTCGACCTGGCTACACCGGATCGCGGTGAACGTGACCCTCGCGAGACGCCGCAAGGCCTCGCCCGTCGAGCCGGGCGTCGAGGACGAGGAGGACGCGGGAGGCGCAATCGAGTGGACGCTCGAGACACCGGTCGAGGTGCGCGAGATCGAGGCCGCGATCGGGGCGCTCCCCGAGGGCGCGCGCGATGCGCTCATTCTGCATGCGTTGTATGGTTACTCGCACGGCGAGGCGGCCGGGATGCTCGGGATCGCCGAGGGCACGTGCAAGGCTCAGTTGCACCGGGCGCGCAAGCTCCTGCGCGAGAGACTCGAAGTGGAGGTGGGCTGACATGAGCGACGAGAGCCACGCCCCGGAGGAACGCAAGGTGAGCTCGCTCGCCCAGCTCGCGCGCTCGATCGAGCCCGGGCGCGACCTCTGGCCGCAGATCGAGGCACGGATCAATGCCGAGCACGCTCCCAGGGCGGCCGCCGCCCGCGAGCACGCCGGGCCGCGGCGCCCCATGCTCTGGCCCTCGTTCGCCGCCGCCGCCATGGTGGCGAGCGTTGCGGTGGGCGTATGGATCGGCCGGAGCGTCCTGCCCACGCCCGGGTCGCCCGCGGGGACATCGTCGCCCGCCAGCGCTGCGCGCGGCTCGGCAGGGCTCCTCGGTGGGCCGACGGCGTTCGAGGCGGCGTATGTGTCCGATCCGCGCTACCTGCGCGAGCGCACCGCGCTCATCCGGGACCTCGAGGCGCGGCTCGCCTCGCTCCCGCCCGCAGCGCGCGAGAAGGTCGTGAAGAGTCTCACGGCCATTCGCCGGGCCAAGGAGGATCTCGAGAGCGCCCTCGGCAAGGATCCGAGCAATGCGCTGCTGCAGGAGCTGCTGGTCAACACTTACCAGGACGAAATGCGCGTTCTCACGGACCTGCACCAGGCGAGTGAGGCGGACACGGGGATCTGAGTATGCGTGGAGTTTCGAGTGTGGCAATGGTGGTGCTCGGGGTCTGGGCGGGCGCTGCGCAGGCCGACAGCAAGAGCTTCGAGCGGGCGGTCCCGGCCGAGCCGCGGGGCGTCGTCGATATCTCCAACGTCAGCGGCCGCGTCGAGGTGATCGGCTGGGATCGCCCCGAGGTCAACGTGCGCGGCGAGCTGGACGAGGGTGTCGAGCGCGTGGACGTGACCTCGGAGCACGGCCGCACCGTCGTCAAGGTCGTGCTGCCGCACACGGGGCACCACGGGGATGCGGAGCTGCGCGTCAAGGTCCCGAAGGAGAGCGAGGTCGACGTCTCGGCGGTGAGCGCCGAGGTGACAACTTCCGGAGTGCTGGGCGAGCAGCGCCTGAGTGCGGTGAGCGGTGACATCACGGCGGAGTTCGCCGGGGACCTCGAGGTCAAGACCGTCAGCGGCGAGGTCAAGCTCAAGGGCCATGGCCAGCCGGCGCGGTTGCACGTGAGCTCGGTGAGCGGCGACGTGCGCCTCGAGCACGGGGCGGGCGACCTGGAGGCGGGGACCACGAGCGGCTCGCTGGTGGTGTCGCTCGACAGCGCGCGCTCGGTGCGCGCGCGCACGACCTCAGGCGACCTGCACTTCGAGGGCAAGCTCACCCGCGGCGCCGATCTCGATGCGACCTCGGTGAGCGGCGACCTCAAGGTGCGGGCGAGCGCGGAGGCGGGCTACAGTTACGAGGCCCGGAGCGTCAGCGGCGATATCACCAACTGCTTCGCTGCGCAGCCGGTCGAGCGCCATCATGGAAGCGGCCACACGCTGGAGGGGACGCGCGGCGAGGGTGCGGGGCACGTGCGCCTGAAGACCCTGAGCGGCGAGATCCAGCTGTGCGATCGGAAGTGAGCCGCCGGGGCAGTCCGCCGAGTTAGAATGGGCGGGTGCCCGGCAGCGCCTCTCCGATCGCCCCCGCACTCCTCGAGTGGCACGCCCGCGAAGGACGACACGATCTTCCCTGGCAAGAGAACCGCACCCCTTATCGCGTCTGGGTGTCGGAAATCATGCTGCAGCAGACCCAAGTCGCGACCGTCGTGCCCTATTACCGGCGCTTCATGGAGCGCTTCCCGGATGTGCGCGCGCTCGCCGCGGCCCCGGTGGATGAGGTGCTGCACCTCTGGTCCGGGCTCGGCTACTACGCGCGCGCCCGCAACCTCCATCGCGCGGCGCTGCGCATCCTTGACGAGCACGGCGGGGAGCTCCCCGAGAGCTTCGACGCGCTCGCCTCGCTCCCCGGTATCGGCCGCTCGACCGCCGGGGCGATTCTCGCGCTCGCCACGGCCAAGCGTTTTCCGATCCTCGATGGCAACGCGCGGCGGGTGCTCTCGCGCTACTTCGGCGTGCCGGGCCACTCGTCGGAGAGCTCCGTGGCGCGGCGGCTTTGGGAGCTCTCGGAGCGCTCCACCCCGCACGACCGGGTCGATGAGTACACCCAGGCGATCATGGATCTCGGCGCGACGGTGTGCGTGCGGAGTAGGCCCCTCTGCAGCCGTTGCCCGCTCGCGGAGAAGTGCATCGCGCGGCGCACCGGGCGGCAGCACGAGCTGCCGGCTCCGCGCCTCGCGCGCGCGCGCCACAGGCGCCGCGTGTTCATGGTGGTGGCGCTGCGCGATGACGGGAGCGTGCTCCTCGAGCGGCGGCCCGAGAGCGGCGTGTGGGGCGGCCTCTGGTGCCCGCCGGAGTTCTCGAGCGCGACCGCGGCCGGCGCCTTCGTGCGCGGGAGCCTTGGCGAGGCGGCGGTCGAGCCGCGAACGCTCGGCCAGCTCGAGCACGCCTTCACCCACTTCGATCTTTCGATCACGCCGCTCCTGGTGCGCTGCCGGGGCGCGGCTCGCGCCGTGGAGGAGGGCGTGAGCCTCTGGTATAACGTCCGCGCTCCGAGCCGCATCGGCCTGCCCGCTCCGATCACGGCGCTCCTGTCGCGCCTGGCGGACGAGTCGCTGTTCGATGCCGCGAGGGTGTAGGCTTCAGTCCGCACGTCAGCGGACTGCGAGGTAGCGCGTGCCACGCATGGTGCAGTGTGTGCTCCTCAAGCGCGAGGCCCCAGGCCTCGATCGCGCCCCCTATCCCGGTGAGCTCGGCCGCCGGATCTACGAGAGCGTGTCGAAGGAAGCCTGGGCGCGCTGGCTGCACCATCAGACGATGCTCATCAACGAATATCGCCTGACGCCGATCGAGCCCAAGGCGCGCAAGTTCCTCGAAGGGGAGATGGAGAAGTTCTTCTTCGGCGCCGGCTCGCAGGCGCCGGAGGGCTATCAGCCGCCCAAGGGGAGCTGAGAGGCGCGCTACAGGTGGATCAGACCGCGCTTGTGCGCCACCGCCACCGCCTCGGTGCGGCTGATGGCATCGAGCTTGGTGAGAATGGCCTTCACGTGAGTCTTCGCGGTGCCCTCGGTGATCGATAGCCGCCGCGCGATGTCCTTGTTGCTGCGCCCCTCCGCGACGAGCTGCAGCACGTCGAGCTCGCGCTGCGTCAGGCTCGGCTTCCCCATGCGCTGCAGCGCCTTGGCGGCGACGGTGGAGGAAGTGTAGGGCCGGTCTTCACTCACCGCGCGGATCGCGGTGAGGATTTCCTGCCGCGGCGCGTCCTTGAGGAGATATCCCTTGGCGCCCTGCGACAGGCACTGGAAGATGTCCTCATCGCCGTCGTAGGTGGTCATGATGAGGATGCACGCCTTGGGATTGATCTCGAGCACGCGCTGCACCACCGCGACGCCGTCGCGCTTGGGCATGCGCAGATCGAGCACCATGACGTCGGGGCGGTGCTGCTCGTAGAGCGTGATCGCCTCATCCCCGTCGCCGGCTTCCGCGACCACTTCCATGTCGGCCTGCTGATTGACGATCGCGGCCAGGCCGTCGCGCACCACCGGATGATCATCGGCGAGGATCACGCGGATCTTGTGGCTCTTCATGACCGCAGCCACTTAGGACGCTCGCTTCAGCATGCGCACGCTCACCCGCGTGCCCGCGCCCGGTGTGCTCTCGATCCGCCATTCCCCGCCGATCGCGCCGGCGCGCTGGCGCATGCTGGAGAGCCCGAAGCCCTCGCGCGCATAGACAGCCGGCCCCTGCTCCATTCCCACTCCGTCGTCCGCGACCGCGAGCTCCCAGTTGGCTTCCTCGTCGGTCATGGTGATGTGCACGTGGTGCGGACGTGCGTGCCGCACGGCGTTGCTGACCGCTTCCTGAGCGATGCGCAGCAGCTCGTGCTCGTGCTCGGGGCGCAGCCCCGTGCTGATGCCGCCGCCTTCGAAGGTGCAGGTGACCCCACCGGCCACGGTCGAGCGGTCGGCGAGCTGCCGAAGCGCGATCTCGAGCCCCGCGCGGCGAGTCTGATCGAGGCGCAGCGCCATCACCGAGCGGCGCGCCTCGGCCAATCCGTCGCGCGCGAGCTCGCGCACGCGCGAGAGCGTGAGGCCGAGCTCCGAGCCGCGCTTGCGGCAGGAGGGGAACTCCTCCACCGCGCCGAGCTGCAGCAGGATCCCGGTGAACGCCTGCGCCAGCCCATCGTGAATCTCCTGGCCGATCCGAGTGCGCTCCATGAGCACGGCGGCTTCCTTGGCGGAGTAGGCGAGGCGGGTGAGCTGCACGGCGAGCGTGGCCTGCTGTGCGAGCGCGACCAGGAGCTCACTCTTCTGAACGTCCTCGGCGTGGCGCTGGAAGGTGAGGACCAGGAAACCCACGCTGCGCGCGCCGAACACCAGCGGGTAGATCACGGTACCGACCGCGCCCTCGCTGCGGTAAAAGGCGAGCACGCCCGGCCAGATGTCGCTGTCCACACGGTCGATGTTGAGATAGAGCGGCCCGCGCAGATCGCCGAACCGGGCGGTGAAGGGCGAGCCGTTCACCGGCACGCTGACGGCGAATGACGGCTGCGCGAGCTCACCTTCGCGCACGTGCGCGACGACGCGCCATTCCTGCAGCGAGTCCTTGAGCACGATCACCGCCCCCGAGATGGCCTCGAACTGGCGGGTCGCCTCGAGCAGCATGTGGCCCATGAAGCTGTGCAGGTCGGTCTGGCCGGCGAGGCGCTCGAGGTTGCCTCGGATCACGGCGTTCGCTTTGGCGAGCTCGGTGACGCGCTCCTCGGCGGCGCGCTCGCGCTCGCGGCGCACGTCATCGACGAGGCGCTCGCGGTGCAGCGCCGCGCCGATCACTCCGGCGGCGGTCTCGAGCGCTGCGAGCTCCGCCGCATCGATGGCGCGGCGCTGGCGGGTGTTGTCGAAGCTCACGACGCCGATGAACTCGCTCGCTACGAAGATCGGCACGATGGCCTTCGTGCGGGTGCCGATGCCCTCGATGCCGGAGCAGCCCTGCTCTGCGTGGATCTCGGCGGGGCTGAGGCACACGCTGCGCCCGGCGCGTAGCTCCGCGCACACGGACGAAAAGTTGCGCTCGTCGCACGAGAAGCTGCGGGCCTCCTGCAGGTGCGGCGTCACGCCCTCGGCCGTCCATTCGCTCGTCATGACGAGGAGCGGCTCCCCCATCGGACCGACGCGGGCCTCCAGGACATTGACGCGATCGACGTGGGCCGCCTCGCCGATGAGCCCCAGCACCCGCGGGATCGCTCCGCGCACTTCCGCCGCCTCGAGCAGCAGGCGACTCGCCTGGGCGGTGGCGGTCAGGAGACGCTCGCGGCCCTGCAGGGACTCGTTGATTGCGGTGAGCTTCTCCGCACACGGGGCGGCTTCGCCTTCGACTTCGAGCAGGGCAACGGTGGCATTCATGTCCGACGGTACTCGCAGCGCTTTAAGTGGCAGATCCGAAAGTTTAGCGCGCCGGGCACGGGATCTCCCCCTGCTGGGGGACTCCTCTATCTTAAGGGGGAGCGAACACGCCGCCTCCGCGCTGTCGGGGCTCGGTCCCCGAGCGGCGGCCTCAGGACGCATAAAAGCTCGAGAGTCGTCGGGGAATCAAGAGCTTAGCCTCCGGCTTGTCTGACATAGCGCGGCGGGGGTGCCATTTCCCAGCCGCCTCCGAGGGCCTTGTACACGGCGATGAGGGACGTCGCGGTCTCCGTACGCGACCGCGTGAGGCGATCCTCGGCCGCGAGCTGCGTGCGCTCGGCGTCGAGCACTTCGAGAAAGTCGACCAGGCCGCCCTCGTAGCGGGTGCGCGCGATGCGCGCCGCGGTGAGGCTCTGCTGCGCTGCATTGGCGGCGTCCTTCAGGCTCTCGCGCGTGCGCGCATGGGTGACGAGCGCATTCTCGGTCTCCTCGAGCGCCCGCAGCACCGTCTGCTCGTAGCCGGCGAGGGCGACGTCGGCGCGCGCGTGGCTCTGGGCGATCCGGGCCTGCACGCGCCCTAAGTCGAACGCCGCCCACGAGATCGCCGGCCCGATCACGTAGCCGCGGCTCGCGCTGCTGCCGAGCGAGGCGGGCTCCGCGCCCGCGTAGGTAAAACTGCCATTGAAGGTCACCTTGGGGAAGAGGTCGCCGACCGCGACCCCGACGCGGGCGGTGGAGGCGGCGAGCTCGCGCTCGGCGACGCGGATATCGGGCCGCCGGCGCAGGAGCCCCGCCGGATCACCGACCGCGCTGATCTGCGGCAGCTCCGGAAGCTCCCGCGCAGGAGCCAGCAGGTCATCGAGCGCGTTGGGCTCGCGACCCGTGAGCACCGCCAGGCGGTGAATGGCGCGCGCGACCTCAGCCTCGAGCGGTCCGATCGTCGCGAGCGTGGTGGAAAGCTGCGATCCCGCGCGGGCGGTGTCGAGCTCGGTGCTGCGCCCGGCCTCGAGTCGCGTTTCTGTGAGCTTCAGGGTCTCGCGCTGGTTGTCGACGTTGCGTCGCGCGACTGCAAGCTGCGCCTGCGCGCCCCGGAGCTCGAAGTAGGTGCGCGCCACCTCCGCGGTCACCGACACCTGCGCATCGCGCAAGGAGGCTTCCGCGCCCTGAGCCTCGGCGCTCTGCGCCTCGACAGTGCGGCGCACGCGGCCCAAGAGATCGAGCTCCCAGACGGCATCGAAGCCCGCGTCGTAGAAGCGCGCGTTGAACGGCCCACCCGTCGGGCTGTCGACGGCAGCGAAACGCTCCTTGGTGTAGCCGCCCGAGGCGGTGACGGTGGGCGCGAGATCGAAGCGTGCCTCGCGCCGTATTGCGCGCGCTTCCACGAGCCTTCCGAGGGCGATGCGCAGGTCGTGGTTCGCCCCGAGCGCCTGATCGACGAGCCGGTTCAGCGTGTCATCACCGAACTCCGTCCAGAACTTCGCCTGCGCGTCCGCGCCGGAGTACGGGCCGCCCTGGGCGCCCGCGAACTGCGGCGCGACCGAGGTGGCGGGCTTCTGGTAGTTCGGTCCCACCGCGCAGCCGGCGAGCCCCGCGGCGATGGCGAGGAGCGCGATCGGCACCCCGAGTCTCGCACGCGCCGCGCGGCGCTTCAGCTTGCTGTCAGTCATGAAGAAGCTCCGGGGCCGGGAGGTGGCCCGGTGAGTCGGCTTCGGGGTGCCGCGCCGAGTCGGCCTCGACATGCCGCGCCGCGCGCCGCACGAACACGTAGAACACGGGAGTGA
>MNCZ01000041.1 GCA_001914695.1 Gammaproteobacteria bacterium 13_2_20CM_66_19
CTCGATCGAGGATGCCACGGTCTTCCTCCGCACCAACGTCCTCGGCACGCAGGCGCTCCTCGAGGCGGCGCGCGACGGCTGGGGCGCGGGCGCCGCCGAGCGCGGCTGTCGCTTCCACCACGTCTCGACCGACGAGGTCTACGGCTCGCTCGATCCGGGGGTGGCGGCCTTCACCGAGGCCTCGCCGTACGCCCCGAGCTCTCCCTACGCGGCCAGCAAGGCGGCTGCGGATCATCTGGCGCGGGCCTTCGGGCGCACCTATGGTCTGCCCTACACGATCAGCAACTGCTCGAACAACTACGGGCCCTATCAGTTCCCGGAGAAACTGCTGCCCTTGTGCGTGCTGAACATTCTCGAGGGGCGGCCGCTGCCGATCTACGGCGACGGCCTGCAGATCCGCGACTGGCTGCACGTCGCCGACCACTGCCGCGCCATCGACCTCATCCTGCAGGCATCCCCGGCTGGCGAGACCTGGAATGTCGGCGGCGCTGCGCAGGAGCCCAACATCGCGGTCGTCGGCGCCATGTGCGACGTGCTGGACGAGGCGTTCGCGGCGCAGCCGCAGCTGAAGAAACGCTTTGCGCGCAGCCCGGCGGCACAAGGGGGCTCCGCGCGCACCCTCATCACACACGTGCGCGATCGGCCAGGCCACGACCGCCGCTACGCGGTGGACGCGCGGAAGATTCGCGAGCGGCTCGGGTTCGTCGCGAGCATGAGCCTGCCCGCGGGCCTCAGGCAGACGGTGCACTGGTATCTCGAGCACGAGAGCTGGTGGCGCGCGGTCGTCAGCGGCGAGTACCGCGAGTGGTACGCGCGGCAGTACGAGCCGTAGCGCGGCCCAATCCGCCCACCGAGGACCCCCGGGGTGTGGTGTTCAGCGCGTGAAGGCGTCCGTCAGGGTCGCGCGCCAGTAGCGCAGGTGGACGAGCGCACGCTTGCGGATACGCACGATGAACTTCAGCCGCTCGATGAGCCACATGAGCGCGGGGGCCACCGCACGCGGAAGCCCGTCGCGAAACACATGGCCGCTGGAGAGCGTGCGGTAGCGGCGCAGCTGCGGGTACAGGCGCTCGACGCTGCGCAGCTCTTCGTGGGGATCGACTCCCATCTCGGCGAGCTTGCGATAGAAGGCGCTCGGGCGGCCGCCTCCGGTGCGCGTGTGATCCATGCCGATCGCGTCCACGACGTGGATCGGCTGGCGCCCTCCGATCAGGCCCGACCAGGCCAGGTCCGTGCCCCAGGTGCTGCGCGTCATGCCGAAGGTCGGCAGCAGCGCCTCGAGCGCCGCAGCCGAGAAGCACGGCGCCATCGCCTCGACGCCGCTCACGCGGCGCAGCACGCACACCGGATTCCGTACGAGCGCATTGAGCGTCGTCTGCGTGAACCAGCGCAGTGCCGGCTGCGCCAGGTACGTGCGGTAGTGCTCGCAGAGCGTGAAGAAGCGCGAGACCTCCCCGGGGCGCAGGTAAACGTCGTCATCGAGCAGCAGCAGGTAGCGATAGGTCCAGGGCTCCGGGCGTTGCCGCCAGAATTCCAGGAAGCCGTCGAACTTGTTGAATCCGCCGTGGGAGTAATACTCAGCAAGCCGCTCCGGCCGGGGTGGCACGTACCAGCTGACGCAGCAGTCCCAGTTGCGCTCGCCGTCCTCGGCGATCAGCCGGCCGTGAAGCGACTCGTCCCCCGCCCGGACGAACACCAGGTAAGGTCTCGGAGGCATGCGCGGAGTGTAACCGAGGCGTACCATCGAGCGCTGACATCGTGGGCCACGCCGGCGTCCCGCGTGACGGTACCGAATGAGCGAATCAACTCCCGATGAGGCGCGCCGCCGCCGCAGCGCACAGAAGATCCAGCGCCAGCTCGATGAGGCGCTGGAGGCGAGCTTCCCGGCGAGCGATCCCGTCGCCATCGTGACCTCGCACGAGGAAGAGGACTGGGGTATCGAGCCGCTCGCGCCCGCGCCGCCGGGCAAGCCCGCGCCGCGGCAGGATCGCTGAGGGACTTCAGGGCGCGGTCAGCTCGAGCGCCGAGCCGGCCTGATTCACCGTGGTGAGCACGATCGGCCGCCGCCAGACGCGCTGCAGGTAGTCCAGCACCTTGCGGCTGCGCTCGAGATCGAGCCCGCGAGCGTCGGTGGCGCTGTCGTGTGTGAGCTCGAGGGTGCCGTCGTTGCGCACGTGCGCGGCGGAGACGATCGGCGCGCCGAAGTTGTACTTGGGCGCGAGGATGGCCTCGTGCAGGGCGGTGAGATCGGGCTCGAGCACCTTCACCTGGCCGTCGCTGCGGGCGCTGAAGCGGAAGAGGCCGAGCTCGTCGGCGAGCTCGCGGGTGAGGTGGTTGCGCACGAAGCCGAAGTCGTCGTCCTGCTCCATGATGGCGCGCGCGGCGGCGAGCCCCTTGCTCTCGACGATCTTCTCCCACATGGCAAAGCCGAGGTGATAGGGGTTGATGCTGAGCGCCACCTGCTGTTCGGCGGCGACCGGCCGCACCACGTCCGAGTGGCACTTGATGGCATCGAGGTACGCCTGCTGCGGGATGAAATCCGCCTCGCGCAGAAGCCGTGCATGCCAGTAGGAGGCCCAGCCCTCGTTCATGATCTGGCTGGCGAACACGGGGTAGAAGTAGAACGACTCCTCGCGCACCGCGAGGAAGATGTCGCGCTCCCAGCTCTCCATCTCGGGCGCATAGTTGGCCACGAACCACAGCAGGTCGCGCTCCGGATGCGGCGGAACCGGCGCGCGCTTCTTCACCTCGACGAAGCTCGCGGCGCTCGCCGGCTCGAGTGCCGCGAAACGCTTGCGGAAATCGTCGTCGAAGTGCGTCCGCGGATCCTCGAGGTACTCGGGATAGCGCGGGCGGCGCAGCTGCTGGTCGATGTCGATGTGCTGCTCGAGGGCGAGCGCGGCGTCGAGCGCCGCCTCGACGCGCTGCGCGCCGTGGGTCTCGATGGCCTGCTGGATCTGGCGCGCGTGATTGGCGGCGTGCTCGACGATGTGCTCGCTCACCTGCGCCTGGCAGCGGCGGAACAGCAGGTTGTTGCGCGCAAAGTCCGCGTGCCCGAGCACGTGCGCGGTCACCAGGATGTTCTCCGCGAGCCCGTTGCTCTCGGCGAGATAGGCGTGGCCGGGGTTGCCGGGAAAGACCACCTCGAAGAGCCGCGAGTGCCCCATGTGGCGCTGGATCAGCTGGTAGATATAGCGCACCCCGAACGACCAGTGCGGCATGCGCACCGGCAGCCCGTAGACGGCGATCTCCATCATGAAGCTGTCGGGCACCGCCTCGAAGTCCACCGGGTGGAACGCGAGACCGGAGCGCGCGGCCAGCTCCTCGATGCGGCGGACGTAACTCTGCCAGGCGTCGCTCATGAGCTATTCAGGCGCGCTGCTCTCGGCGGTGAAGAAGTGCCGCACCGCGCCCCAGACGTCCTCGAAGTCATTCAGCGCGTAGCTGCCGGCCGCACAGCCGGCGGACTGCAGCTCCGCGAAGAGCTTGCCGGTCTCGGTGGCCAGCTGCCGCGAGAGCCCCGAGGAGACCTCCACGTAGCCGGTGAAGCAGGCGTCGGCGGCGATCACACCCAGCGCGCCGCGCGCGTCCGCGGCGTCGCTCACCGAGTTGTCACCGTCGGAGGCGTAGAAGAGATAGAGGTTGCAGCGTCCGGGGTTGTAGCGGCCGTCGATGATCTCGCGCACCTTGGCGAGCCCGGATGAGGCCACCGTGCCGCCCGTGCCGCTCACCTGGAAGAAGTCCGGCTCGTTGAATTCCCACGCCTCGGTGGTGTGCGCCACGAACACCGTCTCGAGCGAGCGATACTCGCGCCGCAGTCCCTGGACTACCCAGAAGAAGAAGGTCTTGGCGAGCTTGCGATCGCGGTCGGACATGCTGCCCGAGACGTCCAGCATGAAGAACACCACCGCGTGCACTGCTGGTTGGCGGCGCCTCGCGAGCTGGCGGTAGCGCAGATCCTCGTCGATGAAGGTGGGCGTCGCCCCGGGCGCCCCGCGCCGCTTTACCAGCTCCTTGAAGGAGCGGCGCCGGTCGAGCCGCGAGCGCGCGCCGTGACGGTCCCACCCCTCGCGCGTCCAGTCGGTCTCCTCCGACGGACCCACGCGCGCCTTGAGGTTCGGCAGCTTCATCGCCTCCCACAGCCAGTCGACGATGTCGTCGACCTTGAACTCGAGCAGCAGCTGCACCTCGCCCTCGTCGCGCCCCCCGGGCCCCTTCTCGCCCTGCCCCTGCTCGCGCCCGGGCGCGGAGAACACGTCTCCGGGCTTGGCCTTGCCCTGCCCGGCGCCCTGGCTCTCCTCGGGGCGGCGCAGGCGGAAGTGATAGTGCTCGAGCATGCGCACCGGCACGCGCACGGTGCGGGCGCCGCCGTTGATGACGTCGCCGCCGGCGATGATCTCGGGGAGATTGGCGCGCACCGCCTCGCGGACCTTCTCGTCGTGGCGCAGCCAGTCGCGCGCGCCGCGCGAGAACAGCTCGTACCACTTCGCCGCGCCTGCCGTCTCGCCCTTGCCGCCGTCCTGACCCATGCCCTTCTCGTACACCTTTTCGGCGCGCGCCGCCACTCCCGGGATTACCTGGGGAGAGTCCTCAGGTTTACTCCTGGGCAAGTAAAGTAGTTACATAACTGAGCGCTTCCTTGGCGCTGTGCTCGTCGTAGCCGTATTCGGTGACGAGCCGCTGCTGCACGACCGAGATCTTCTGGCGCGCATCATCGTCCGGGCGCGCGGTGGAGGTCACGAGCCGCAGCACGTCGCGGCGCTCCTCGAACAGGTACTGCTCGATGGCCTCGCGCATGCGCGCGTGGCTCGCGAGCTTGAACTTCTCGCCCGCCTTGAAGGCCACCATGGCCTTGCGGACCACTTCCTGACGGAAGGACATCTTGCCCGAATCCGACACCTTGATCTTCTCCTCGACCGAGCGCAGGAAGCGCTCGTCCGCGGGGCGGGTCTCGTTGGTGATCGGATCGGTGACCTGGCGGTGATCGAGCGAGGCCTCGACCTCGTCGAGGTACTTCTCGAGCAGCTGCTGCGCCTCCTCCTCGAAGGACGCGAACATGGCGCGGTGCACGTCTTCCTTCACCCAGCGGTTGTAGAACTCCTTGCGGGCGGTCACCAGGTGATCGATCCAGGCCTTCTTCTGCTTGGCGTCCATGCGCGCATCGCTCTCGATCGAGTCCTTGAGCGCGAGCAGCAGCTCCATGCTGGTGAGACTGTGGGTGTTGCCGCGGGTGATGGCGTTGGAGATGGCGTTCACGACGAAACGCGGGCTCACTCCCGTCATCCCCTCTTCGGGCGTCTCGGCGTGCAGCCGCGTACCCTCGGTCTCGGGCATCCCCTCGACCGCCTCGCCCGCGTACAGGCGCAGCTTCTTCGGCAGGTCGAGTCCCTCGCGCTCGGGCTTGGTGAGGCGGGTCAGGATGCCGAAGACCGCGGCCAGATTGAGCACGTGCGGGTCGAGGTGCACGTTGCGGAACGCCGGCGCGCCGGAGACCAGCTTCTGGTAGATGCGCGACTCGTCGCGGTAGGAGAGCGCGTACGGGATCTTGATGATCACCATGCGATCGAGCAGCGCCTCGTTCTCTTTCTCCTGCAGAAACTTGTGGAACTCGGCGAGGTTGGTGTGCGCGAGGATCGTCTCATCGAGGTGGATCAGCGGGAAGCGCGATACCTTGACGTTCTTCTCCTGCGTCAGCGTGAGCAGCAGGTACAGGAACTCGCGCTTGACCTTCAGGATCTCGATCATCTCGAGCATGCCGCGGCTGGCCGCGTACACCGCCCCCGACCACGACCAGGCGCGCGGATCGCCCTCGTCGCCGATCTGCGCGACCTTGGCGAGATCCACCGAGCCGACGAGGTCCGCGATGTCGGCGGTCGTGGGATCGTGCGGCGCATAGGTGCCGATGCCGGTGCGCGAGGCCTCGGTGAGGAACACCCGCTCGACCGGAACCCGGACGAAGTCGCCTTCGTAATCGCGCTCGACGAAGTCGCGCGCCCAGGGCGAGAGCTCGCCGCTGATGAGGACGCCGTAGCGCTCGCGGAACTCGGCCCTGAGACTGGTCGGAATGAGGTTCAGCGGGTTCTCGCGCAGCGGCGAGCCGCGGATGGCGTAGAGCGCGCCCTCCTCGGTGCGGCTGTATTCCTCGAGCCCCCGCTTGATGAGGATCGCCAGCGTCGACTTGCCGCCCGAGGGCGGGCCGAGCAGCAGCAGCAGCCGCCGGCCGACGTCGGAGCCGGCGGCCGCGGCCTTGAAGTAATCGACCACGCGGGACAGCGATTCGTCGATGCCGAAGAGCTCGCGCTTGAAGAGCTCCCGCGCGCGCGCGCTCTCGGGGGCGTCGGGCTGCGCCGCGCGCCCGTGCCAGCGCAGCATGTCCCAGATGTATTCGTGACTGCAGCGGGCGAGAGCCGCGGCGTTGCCCGGCAGTATGTTGCTCAGAAACTCGCCGAAGGTGCCTTCCCAGCGCTGCGCGCGGTGCAGGCGGCTGAAGGAGCTCAGGGTGTCGATGAAGTCGGCGGTAGTGCCGCTGGAAGTCTGCTCAGGAGAGCTCTGTCGCATCGTCCTTCCCTCCCGTTGGGCTCGTGGTGCTCGAGCACGATGCCGGCGATACCGGCGACGCCGGCGTGGTGCTTACGCTAGTCCCCCCGCCTCGCACAATGAGTGACGGCCTTCAGATCCCGACCCACGCATTACGTTAAGACGGTCACAGGCGCGGATTGTTCACCTAAGGACACGCTTGCGCCAGTGGCACGGGGGCCGGGCGGTCCGCGCGCTGGCACTCGGGTGGGGGACTGCCAATGTGGGACGATCGAGCGCACCGGGCCGGGGCGCCCGGCGCTCGGCGCACGGTGCGTGGGGCGGCTTCGCCGAGGGCCTCGCGGTCTCGCGTTTCGCGCTCTGAAGCGTTGCGGCGGCCGACGAAAGCGGCAGTCGCTCCGGACGCAAGCTCTCGTTATTGTGAACTGACGCAATTGTGAACTGACGCATTGCGCGCCCCGTAACGCAACATATGCTGGCACAGCGAGGTTTCCGCGCCTGCGCGCGCCGCGATGTCGCGGCCGGCTCGCGCCATGGAAAGGCTCGCATGAGTCTGTCGGCCGTCTTTGTTTGGAGACACGTCACGTGGCCAGCGCACCATCGACTGCATCCCGCAGTCCCGAAACCTCGACCCGCGCCGCCGGGGGCACATCGGCGTCACTGCCGGTGGTCGATGTCACCGTTGTAACCAGCCGCGATGACTTCCTGCTCGAGCTCGGCCAGGCGCTCGGCGGGCAGGCCGGGGTGCGCCCGGTCGAATCCCCGGACGAGGCCCTGCAGAGCATGGCCGGCAGCAAGCGAGCCCAGATGCTGGTGATCGACGCGCGCGCGGTCGAGAACGTGCGCGCCGCCGTGGAAGCCGCCGAGGTCAGGGTGCCCCGCGCCGTGATCCTGGTATTCGCGGAAGCCGCCGCCGAGAAACAGCTCGCCGCAGCCCTCAAGGGCACGAGCGTCTTCGCGGTGCTGCCGGCGGAAATCGAGGCGCGCAAGACTCAAGCAGTGCTCGAGGCCGCGATGGCCCAGGCGGCGCAGGGCAAGGCCGGTGCGGCACTTCGCGCCGGCGCCGCGGACGTGCCCCTCACCATCGGCGCCTTCCGGCCCCGGGGCGCGTCAACCGACGATGAGGAAGGCGCGCAAAAACCGAATCTGGTGTTGATTGGCGCCGCAGTGGCCGCAACCGCAGTGGTGGGAGGCGCATTCTGGTATTTCATGCCCGGGAGCGGCTTCTCGACGCGCGGCGCTGCGCCCGCAGCGGCGACACACGCGGCGCCGCCCGCCGCAGTCACCGCTGCCGCGACGGAGAGCCCGGGCGGCGCGTCCGCGGCGGCCTCGGAGGCCCTCCTCGTGCAGGGCAAGGTGGACGATCTCCTGGAAAAGGCGCGTCTCGCCATGCACGAGCGGCGTTACACCGAGCCCGCCGGCGACAATGCCCTGCTTTACTACCGCTCGGCCATCGCGCAGGACCCGCACAACGGCGAGGCGCTCGATGGGCTGAGCCGCGTGGCCGGCGTGCTCGCTGGCCGGGTCGAGGACGCGATCAGCAGCGGCCATCTCGATGAAGCCGCGCTCACGCTGGCCAGTTTCAAATCGGCTGCCCCGAACGACCTGCGCAGCGGGCCGCTCGAGCAGCGTCTGTCTTCCGCGCAGATGTCCAAGGCCTTGACGGACGGCAACTTCGAGCGCGCGGCCGCGTTGCTCCGCCAGGCCCAGCAGTCCGGGAGCTCCGCCCCGGACCAGATTGCCCGATGGCGCAGCGACCTCGCCCGGCGCCAGGACGAGGCCCGCGTGCAGCGCCTCGCCGGCCTCATCGCGGATCGCATCCGCGACGGCAAGCTCACCGACGCCGAGGACAGCGCCAAGATCTACCTGCAGCAGCTCGAGTCGAGCGCCCCTTCGAGCGCCAGCACACAGCGCGCCGTGCACGATCTGAGCGCCGCGTATCTCAAGAAGGCGCGCGATGCGGCAATCGCCGGGAACAGCACCGAGCAGGAACGCTGGCTCAACGAGGCACGCGGCCTCGGCATGAAGCCGGCCGATATCGGCGCCTTGCAGCGCGAGTTGGCGGGTGCGCGGCAGAAGGCCGTGCAGGCCGATGCCGAGCGCGCGCTGCGGCTCGCGCGCGCTGCGCTGCGCGAGGGGCGGCTGACCGATCCCGGGGAGGGGAGCGCCGCCTCGTACCTCTCCCAGCTGCAATCGAGTGATCCTGCCAACGCCGCGCTCCCGGATCTCGGCCGTGAGCTCGCCGCCAGGCTCCTCGAGCGCGCCCGCGCCGCGGTGCTCGCCGGCAAGTCCGCCGACGCCGATCTCGCCCAGGCGAAGCGCTGGGGCGCGGATCCGAAGGACGTGCAGGCGGTGCAGCAGCTCGGCGCGCCGGTCGCCAAGACGAGCGTCGACACCGCATCGCTCGCTTCGAGTCTCAAGCGTCTGCGGGCCTCGCCGCCCGACTACCCACCGAGCGCGCTCACCCAGCGCATCACCGGCAACGTGACGCTGGAATTCACCGTGAGCACCAGCGGCGAGCCGCGCGACGTGCACGTCGTCGAGGCGACGCCTCCCGGGATCTTCGACCAGGCGGCCATCAATGCCGTGAAGCACTGGCGTTACGCGCCGCTGCTCGTCAACGGCGCCGCGATGGAGGTGCCGGTGAGGACGCGAATGCGCTTCGAGCTGCCGAACTAATCGAATATGAGGAGAGCCGAGGAATGACCCGCGCAGCAGGCACAGCACGCCGCCGCCAACTCGTCACCGCCGCCGGCCTCGGCACGGTGCTCACCGTGGTCATGGGCGCGGTACTGGTCATGGGATTCCGGCTCGCGACGAACATGCGCGCCGGCATCGGCGCGCTGCAGGCCGCGAGCACCCTGCAAACCTATCCGGAGGAGATCTCCCGCCAGCTGAGCACGCTGCGCGACCGCCTCGAGGTGCGCGCCTATTCGGGCCAGGCGCTCGCCGACCTCCAGGGAACGGTCAGCCGCTTCGACCAGAAGCTGAACCAGCTCGCCGGCTCGCACGCCGCCGACTCGCCGCAGCTCGGCCGGCCGCTGCTGCTGTGGCATCAGTACGCCCCGGTGCTCGATCCGGTCGTCTCCTTCACCGGGCAGCCGTACGTGGACTCCGACACCGCCGGCAGCTCGCTCTCGCGCGAGGGACGCGCGCACTACGCCGCGGTCAAGCGCGCGCAGCTGTTCGCGAGCGACAGCGCCGGACCGCTGCAGGCCCAGCTCGCGGCGCTCAGCGCGACGCTGCAGCGCAGCTCCTCGGATGCGGCCGCGCGGCTGCGGACCCTGCTCCTCGCGGGCGTGCTCGCGGCGCTGTCGCTGGCCGGGGCGGCCGGCTACTTCCAGCTGACGCGCTCGAAGCACGAGCGCGCCGCGCTCGAAGCCCAGGAGCAGACGCGCGACATCCTGAAGACGGTGCGCGAGGGACTGTTCCTGCTCGATTCGGAGCATCACATCGGCACGGTGTGGTCGGACGCGCTGACACGCATGTTCAGTCGTCAGGACTTTGCGGGCCTCTCCTTCGAGCGGTTGCTCAAGGACCTGGTGCCGCCGGCCACCCTCACCACCGCCACCAAGTACATCAAGCTCCTGTGGGGCGACCGCGCCCACGAGAACCTGATGAAGAGCATCAATCCCCTCGGTCAGCTCGAAGTGAAGATAGACAACGGGCACGGCGGCAGGGAGACCCGCTACCTGCAGTTCGACTTCCACCGCGTCATGGGGCAGGACGGCGTCAAGCACGTGCTGTGCGCCGTCGGTGACATCACCTCCAGCGTGCTGCTGGCGCACGAGCTCGAGGAGTCGCAGGAGAACGCCAGCGCGCAGGTCGACATGATGCTGGGACTCCTGCACGTCGACCCGCTGCAGCTGGTGTCGTTCCTCGACACCGCCGACAGCAGCCTGAAGCTCGTCAACACCATCCTCAAGGAGCCGGCGCGGACCGACGCCGAGTTCCGCAAGAAGCTCGGCGGCCTGTTCCGCGAGCTGCACGGCATCAAGGGCGAGGCCCAGGCGCTCAACCTGAAGAGCATCGCCGGCCGCGTGCATACGCTCGAGGACATGGTGAGCGAGTGCAAGAAGAAGCCCGAGCTCAGCGGCAGCGACTTCCTGCCGATGGTGCTGAAGCTCGATGAGCTGCTCGCGCACCTGCGGAGCGTCCGCGAGATGGCCGCCCGCCTCACGGCGCTCAAGGACACCGCCCCGGGCGCGGCGGCGATGGCTGCCGCGGCGGGTGCCGCGGCCGCGAGCGGCGCCGACGCCCCCGGGCGCTCGCAGCCCCGGGTGGTGGAGGACCTCTCGCCGACGCTGCTCGCCATGGCGAAGCGGCTCGCCGCCGACAACTCCAAGCGCTTCCGGCTCACCCTGGGCGGACTCGCCGACGTGCCGCCGTCCTATGCCGCGACCATCAAGGACTGCATCATCCAGATGCTACGCAACGCCGCGGTGCATGGCATCGAGCCGCCGGAGGCGCGCCGCGCGAACACCAAGCAGGACATCGGCCTGGTCAGCGTGCACTTCCGAAAGAACGGCGACGGCTACGAGCTGGTATTCGAGGACGACGGCGCGGGCATCGCCGCCGAGACGCTCAAGGCCGCCGCGGTCCGCAAGCAGCTGATCAGCGAGCAGGAAGCCGCCGAGATGGACACGCGCGCCGCGATGGCGCTGATCTTCCGACCCGGCTTCTCGACCTGCGAGGACGTGTCGATGGACGCCGGCCGCGGCGTCGGGATGGACATCGTGGCGCGCAGCGTCTACGCGCTCGGCGGCAAGATCGGCGTCACCACCCACCCCGGCCGATTCACCCGCTTCAAGATCGTGCTGCCGGCCGGGCGGGCGGCGAGCAGCGCGGTCGCCTGAGGACCCAAGGGCGAATTCCATGCGCAACGGCAAAGCGGTAGCGAAGAACGGCGGCAAGCGCACGCTCAAGCTGATGATCGTCGACGACTCGAACATCATGCGCCGGCGTATCGAGCGCTCGCAGCGGTTCGAGCAGCTCGAGCTGGTGGGCACCGCCGGCAACGGGCTCGAGGCGCTCGAGCTCTTCAAGAAGACCGACCCGGATGTCGTGACCATGGACATCACCATGCCGCAGATGGACGGCATCGAGTGCATCGCGAGACTCGTGGCCATGAAGCCCGCGGTGCGCATCCTCGTGGTCTCGGCTCTGGCCGACAAGGCGACCGCGGTGGAGGCGATGGAGCGAGGCGCGAACGGCTTCCTCAACAAGCCGTTCACCGACCGGCAGCTGAACGAGGCCATCGCAGAGCTCATGCGCTAGGGCGCGAGGGAAGTATCCGACCATGCTGTACGAACAGGAGCTCAAGACCTTCGTCGAGGGGACGACGAACTTCTTCGAGGTGGCCGCGCAGCAGCCCGCCTCGATCGGCTCGCCGTACCTGATGGAAGGCTCTCCGGCGGTGCACGAGTACACCGGGGTCATCAACATCTCCGGGAAGCGCGAGGGGGTCGTGTACTTCACCGCCCCCAAGGCGATGCTGACGGTGCTGCTGATGAAGATGCAGGAGAACGACTTCAGCCACGAGACCATGAAGGATCTGGTGGGCGAAGTCGCCAACACCATTTCGGGCAACGCCCGGCGCGACTTCGGCCGCGACTTCGTGATCTCGGTGCCGAGCGTGCTGTCGGGCGAGAAGCCGCAGATACCCCAGAAGCCCGGAGTGCGCTCCTTCATCATCCCGATCAACTGGCGCAGTCACTCCGCCAAGCTGATCGTGTCGCTCACCTGAGGGCGCGGCTCGCGCAGCGCCGCGCGGGCACCGCCCACTCACGGCCCGCCCGCGGCCAGCCGGCCGCCTCCTTTGACGAGTCCGGGGCTATACTTCGTTGAGGACGTGCACGCGGGCTATTGGCCGGAAGTTGTCCACCGCTTGGAACATGAGTTGTCGGATCTGTGGTGCCAGTGCCATGCGCACGGTGTTGGATCTTGGCGTCTCACCCCCTGCGAACTCGCTACTGGATCGGCCCGACGAGCCTCAGAATTGCTTCCCGCTGGTGCTGGAGCATTGTCCCCGCTGCGCTAATCTCCAGCTGCGCGACTGCCTGGATGCCACTGAGCTATACGGGAACTATCTGTACGTAACGCCAGATTCGCGCGTTCTGCAGGAGCACTACGAGCAGCTGCATCAGTATTTAACGGCGCGGGGCTACCTCGCTCCGCACGGATTCGTGCTGGAAGTGGGAAGTAACGTCGGACTGCTCCTGCAGTATCTGCAACGAAAAGGGTTCAAGGTGCTGGGCATCGATGCCGCAGCGAATATCTGCAGGATGGCTCGGGACGCCGGTGTCAACACGATATGTGAGTTCCTGGGCGTCACGTCCGCCCGTGCCATACGGGATACCTACGGCATGCCGGACCTGCTCATCGCACGGCATTGTCTCGCGCACAATGCGGATCCTCACGCGATGATAGCCGCCGCCGCCGAACTGCTCGACAAATCCGCTCACCTTGTCATCGAGAATGCATACGCGCTGAACACCGTGGAGAACAACGAGTTCGACCAGATCTACCATGAGCACATGTTCTATTACAGCGTGCGCTCGATGCAGACGCTGTTGGCCAGCCATGGGATGCATTTGGTGGACGTGTTCCTGACGCCGGTGCATGGCGGATCGATCGTCTTCATTGCCAAGAGAAAGTCTCCCGATGATCACATAGCTCCCGAGGTCGAGAGTCTCGCAGTACGAGAGGATCAGGCGCTGACCGCTACCGCCTTCGAGCGCTTCGCCGCAAACGCGGCCGGCATTCGCAGATCGCTGCGTACGCTCATCACCGAGCTGACTTCTCGTGGCCACGACATCTATACCTACGGCGCGACTGCGAAGGGCAATACCCTTCTGAACTATGTCGGACTGACGCGCGAGGACATCCGCTATTGCGTGGACAGCACCACGATCAAGCAAGGGAAGTACCTACCGCAGTCGAGAATCGAGATAATCTCGGAGGAGAGCGCTTACGCGAGGGCGCCGGACTACTTTCTGCTAACTGCGTGGAATTACAAGGAGGAGATCATCGCGAAGGTTCGGCAAGCGGGGAATCGCCGCAGCCGCTTCATCCTTCCAATCCCGTCGGTACACATCGTCTGACATGCGCGTGACCCGTACTGAGCTTGACTCTGTGCTGCTTCTGGAGCCCGAGCTATTCCGTGACGAACGCGGCTTTCTGTTCGAGGGGTACAACCGCGATGCTCACGCCAAAGCGACTGGAGCGTCGGCTGAGTTCGTGGTCGATGTGCATTCGAGCTCCAAGAAAGGAGTGCTGCGCGGAATTCATTATCAGTTGCGACGCCCGCAGACCAAGCTTGTGAGCGTTCTGGCTGGCAAGGTGCTGGATGTCGTCGTGGACCTGCGGCGCAGCAGCTCGACTTTTGCTCGCTGGGTCGGTCTTGAATTGTCGTCCGAGAACCGGCGCAGCGTGTGGATACCACCGGGCTTCGGACACGCATTCCTGGTGGTGTCAGGTCACGCGGATCTGCTCTACAAGATCACGGAATACCATTCGCCGGATGATAGCCGCACGATCAGGTGGGATGACCCCGATCTCAACATCCCCTGGCCGCTGCCGCATGGCATGAGCGCACCGATTCTGTCGCTCAACGACCGGCGGGGCGTTGCGCTGCGTGACGCGGATTTGTTCGAGTAATGCGTGTCCTGCTTTTAGGTAAGGATGGCCAGCTTGGCTGGGAGCTGCTGCGGGCCCTCGGCCCTCTTGGCGAGGTGATTGCGCTGGGGCGCGCCGATCTGGACCTGAGCTACCCGCAGGACATTCGCAGGGCGGTTCGGGCGGCGCGACCAACCGTCATCGTGAATGCGGCGGCGTACACGGCCGTGGAACGTGCCGAAGCTGAGGAGGCGGCGGCATTTGCGGTGAACGCCGAAGCACCCGGTGTGCTCGCGTCCGAGGCCGCGGCGAGCGGGGCATCGCTCGTACACTATTCGACGGACTACGTCTTCGACGGCGCGAAGTCAGGGCCGTATATCGAACAGGATGCCGTCAACCCGCTCGGGGCGTACGGGCGCAGCAAGCGAGGCGGTGAGCTCGCCATAGAAGCGTCGGGGTGTGCGCACCTCATTCTTCGCACCAGCTGGGTGTATGCGGCGCGCGGTAGCAACTTTCTTCTAACGATGCTGCGTCTCGCCAATAGCCAGCCGGAGTTGCGTGTGGTCGACGACCAGTTAGGCACGCCTAACTGGAGCCGATTGATCGCAGAAGTGACCGCGATTCTCTTGGCTGCGACTCGAGGCTCGCTGCGCGAATGCAGCGGAACCTATCACCTTGCCTCCTCGGGTGGGACATCCTGGCATGGATTTGCGCAGGAAATCGTCACACTCGGCGCGGCGATGCACCTCTGCCCTCTGGTGCCGGTGATTCCGATCCCCACCTCGCAGTACCGCAGCGCTACTCGTAGGCCCGCCAATTCGATGTTGCTGGCGAGCAAACTCGCTGAAAGATTCGGCTTGCGCCTTCCCGATTGGCGGGAAGGCGTGCGCTTGTGCATGGAGGACCTGATCGCTTGTCGCTCGGCCTCCCTTGACGGCCACTAGCCGGCTCCCCGTTGTGAGGGCCGCGTGAGGAAACGCGGGCCGAGGCGCCCGAACTGTGACGGCTGCACTGTTGTGACGCTGCGCTTTCGAGCGTGATGAGGCCGATGCAAGCGCACGCCCTGGAGCTCATCACCCTGCGCCGCGAAGTCGCGGCGCGCTATGCGCGTGTGACGCGGCGGTGGCGCACCGCGGCCAATACCTGCCGCCGGCTGCACGACGCTCGGGTGCCGGATCTGCCGGCACTGCGCGATGCCGCCCGCCGTCTCGACCGGCTCGAGCGCGGTCGTGCGGCGCTCATGTCGGACATGAAGGCGCTCTCGGACTAGAGCCGCCCGGCTCACCCTCGCGGCGGCGCACTGCGCCCCGTGCGTGCCTCAGCGACGCGCCCCCAGGGCCCGCACCGGCAGCAGTATCAGGGCCCGGAGCAGCGCAAATACACCCTCGACGACGACCCCGACGAGCCGCAGCGGCAGCAGCAGCAGCCACACGATCGGGTACAGCACCAGCGCCGCGAGCGCCAGCGGCCAGCACAGCACCAGCAGCAACAGCCACAGGAGGAAGGCGATCATTGACGATCCTTTTGGGTCGTGCCTAGAGTCCGCTGCGGCTCATTGTAGCCCCACGCCTGATGTAAGGGACCCACCGTTGATCGAGAGATTGAAGCCGCCTCCCGCAGTGCGTCCGCGCGACCGCGTCGCCGTGATCGCCCCGGCGAGCGCGTTCGATCGGGCCTCCTTCGAGGCCGGTCTCGCCCTGATCAACGCCCGCTACCGCGCCGAGCACGGGCCCGGAGTCTTCGAGCGGCATCGATATCTCGCGGGCGATGATGCGCGACGCCTCGGCGAGCTCACCGCGGCGCTCGCGGATCCGGATATCCGCGCGGTATTCTGTGCCCGCGGCGGCTATGGCGCGACGCGGCTGCTCGAGCGGCTCGCGGCGGCGGGCTCGCCCGGTCCGCCGAAAGTGCTGGTCGGCTTCTCCGATATCACGGCGCTGCACCTGTGGATGCAGTCGCGCGGCCGGATCAGCGTGCACGGTCCGGTCCTCACGCAGCTTGGCAGGCTTCCCGCCCCGACCTGCGAGCGTCTGTTCTCGCTGCTCGAATCCGCGGAGCCGCCCCCGCCGCTCACGGGAACACTGACCCACGTCGGCGGTGTGGCGGAAGGGCCGTTGCTCGGAGGGAACCTCTCGGTCTTCACGCGCCTGCTCGGCACGCCCTTCATGCCGGCGCTCGATGGCGCCATCCTGCTGTTCGAGGATCAGGGCGAGCGTCCCTACCGGCTCGACCGCATGTGGACGCACCTCGAGCTCGCCGGGGTGTTCAGCCGCGTACGCGGCATAGCGCTCGGCTCTTTCACCGGCTGCGAGGAGAAGGACGCCTCGTACACGAGCGACGAGGTCCTCGGGGACCTCGCCCGCGCCACGGGGCTCCCGTGCGCCGGCGGCTTTCCCGTGGGCCACGGCGAGGTCAACGAGCCCCTCCCGCTCGGCGCGCGGGTGCGGCTCGACGCCGACCGGCGCACCCTCACGTTCCTCGAGGCCGCGGTGGCGGCCTCGCGCTGAGCGGGACGAGCGCGCCGAAGCCGAAGCGCGTCAGGAGGCGGCCGAGTTGCGGCCGCTCTCCTCCGTCACGATGTGACCATTCTTCAGCGGGATGCGCTTCCCGGGATCATGGCTCATGTGCACGCGGTGCTTCTTGCCGTCGAGCACGTACTCCACCTCATAGCCGTTCGGCGCTTCGCTCCGGTCGTACACGGTCGTGCAGCGTTGCTCCGTGGCGGTGTAGGTGTTTCCCTGTTGCACCTTCTCCTGGATCTTGTTGCCGGCGTAGCCGCCGGCGGCCGCTCCGGCGACCGTGGCGAGCACCTTGCCGCTGCCGCCGCCGACCTGATTGCCGAGAAGCCCGCCCACCACGGCACCGACTCCGGTACCGAGCAGACGGTCCTTGTCCTTCACCGGCTTGGTGTGGGTCACCTGCTCATCGTGGCATTCCTGCCGCGGTGTGCTCACTGTCCTGCTCACGGCCTTGACGCTCACTACCTCGGCTCCGCGTGAGGCCTCGACAACGCGATAGCCGGCGACCGCACCGACCGTGGTCACGATGGCGGCGCCGATCACCGACCCGATTACGGCTGACTTGTTCATACTCTCCACTTCCTCCGTGGCACCCGATGGCCGCAGCGGATATTAGGGATGCCGCAGCAATATTCCATTGGAATGGTGCCGATTTGCGGGAAAGCTCCGGATAAATGTCGCCGCCTGGCGACAGAGCGCGGCGACCTAATCCATGCGTCTCACCTCGAGCGCGAGAAAGGTCCCGCCCTCGTCGCGCTCGACGTGAAACTCGATCGGCCGACAGCAGACTTCGCAGTCTTCGACGTACGCCGGCTCGTCCGCGGTCAGATCGACGAGCGTCTCGAGGCGCTCGCCGCAATACGGGCACCGCACCGCCACGAACTCCTCGAGCGCGACGCCCGGGGCGGCGCTTCCCGGCTCCCACACCGGCTCGAGGCCGTAGAGCCGATCGACGCTCGCCTCATCGAGACGGGTGATCCGCCGTCGGAGAAGCTCGAGTTGCGTGAGATTGCGTGACTTCATGGGACGGGGCGATTTGCGCGCGGGTGCGCCTAACTGCGATGCTGCGCTCAGCTCTTAAACAGCCTGAGGATACGCCAATATGCGGATGGTCCGGGCGGGCACGCTCCTCGTGTGCGCCGCCGCCTCTCTCCTGGGGTGTGCGGGGAGCCGGCTGGCCCCCGATCCACCGGCGGGTCTCTCGCTCGCGGGCGCGTGGAAGCTCGATCGCGCCGCGAGCGACGACCCGCAGAGAGTGCTCGCGCGCATGCGCGCCGAGGCCCTGAGACGGATGGCACAGAGGGTGGTCGCGACCGGGCCGCCGCGCGGGGGTGCGCGCGGTGCGCCCACCCGCACCGCGCGGCCGCAGGATCCCGCCGTCGATGGAGACCCCGTCCCGGTGCCCATGGGGCGCGGCGTGCCGCCCGATCCACTCGAGCGATCGCCCATGGCGCGCGCGCTGCTCGCGAGCATCGGCCGCGGCGACTTCCTCACCGTGCGGCAGTCATCCGGAGAGCTCGTGCTCGACTACGGCAACTCGCAGCGCCGCTTCACACCCGGCGCGCACAGTGTGGTATCGGCCGAGAGCGGCGTGGCGGATCAGAGCTGCGGCTGGAAGGGCCGGGAGTACGTCATCGAGGTACGCGCGCAGGCGGGTCCCGACGTGACCGAGCGCTACGCCCTCTCGGGCGACGGCCGTCATCTCGTCGAGAGATTGCACATTGCGCCCGAGGAGCTGTCGGCCGTCGATCTCACACGAGTGTACGATCCGACCGACCAAACCGCCCCGCGGCAGACGCCTACCAACGATTGAGCGGGGCGCGATGCGGCGAGCTTCACCTGCCATGCGTTCGGCCCTGACTTTCATCGCGGGATGGGGGCTCCTCTCGCCGCTCGGCACGGCGGCGCGCGAGCAGCCGCCGTCGGGCGTCGACGCAGGCACTCCGCCGCCCGAGGAGGTCGTGGTCGAGGGGCGTCACGAAGGCCCGCGAATGTGGACCGTGCGCAAGGGCGACCACACGCTGTGGATCCTCGGCACGCTCTCCCCCCTCCCGAAGAGGATGGTGTGGCAGCCCGATGCGGTGCAGGAGGTGCTGCGGAACGTCCAGGAGGTGGTCCCGGCATGGCCCGCCTACAGCATCGGCGCCAATCCGCTCACGGCGCTCAGGGTGTACATCGAATGGCGACACCTGCAGAAGCCTCCGGACCACATGCCGCTCGAGCAGGCGCTGCCGCCGCCGCTGTATGCGCGGGTCGAGACCCTCAAGGCCCGCTTCGACCCGAACGACGGAAAGCTCGAGGAGATGCGCCCGATGCTCGCCGCCAGGCAGCTGCTGCTGCGGGTGCTCGACGCCTCGGGGCTCGCGGTGCAGAACGAGGTGCAGCAAGAGGTGCTGAAGCTCGCCCGCTCGCAGGGGGTACGCGTGCACCAGGACAAGCTCCGGATCGAAGATCCGGTCAAGGTGCTGAAGGATGTGGAGGCGACGCCGCTGACGAGCGAGGTCGCGTGTCTCGAGGCCGTGGTGACGCTCCTGGAAACCGATCTCGCTCCCATGCAGGCCAAGGCGCGCGCCTGGGCGCTGGGGGATGTCGATACGCTGCGCCGGCTTCCCCACGTAGACGACCGCACCGCGTGCGTCGCGGCGGTCTCGACCTCCGACCGGGTGCGCAAGCTCATCTCGCGGGCGCTCGATGACTGGCTGATCGCCGTCGAGGACAGCCTGACCCGCAATCGCGGAACTCTCGCCGTTCAGTCGATGGACAGATTGCTGGGAGAGAACGGCGGGCTGGCCGCGCTCCGGGCCAAGGGGTACGTCGTCGAGGGCCCGTGAGCGCGGTGGCGGGTCAGTCGAGCAGCGCGCAGCTCCACGCGATCGCGACCGAGCCGAGCGCCGCGGCCCCGGTGAGCCATTGCGGCGTCCGATCCAACGCGGCCCGCACGACCGGCAGCGCCGCGAGCGCGCCGAGCGCGGCCCCGACGGCAAATCCCGCCACGTGCGCCACGAGGTCCGTGCCCTCCCCCGCGGACCCGGTCCAGCCGAGCAGAATGACGCCGGCGACGAGCGGCCCCCAGCGCCGCGCCCAGCGCTGCGGCAACTGCAGGCGCTCGCGCCAGGAGTGAGCCGACATGGCTCCGAGCGCCGCGAACACCGCCGTCGAGGCTCCGACCGCCTGATGCTCGGGCGGACCCGTGAGGCCCTCCAGCAGGTTCGCGAGCGCTGCACCCGTCACGGTGAGGAGCCACGCCGTGCCGACGCCCATCTGACGGCCCGCGAGGTATCCGAACCAGACGCCCGCGCCGAGGTTCGCCGCGAGGTGCGGGCCGTCCAGGTGCAGCGTGAGGGCGGTCCAGGCGCGCCACCATTCGCCACCCTGCACGCGGGCGGCATCGAGCACGCCCTGATCGAAGGCGTCGAGCCGCACCAGACCGTTGGAGAGCACCCACGCGACACCGAGCAGCACCAGGACGTACGCGGCGCAGCCGATCCAGGCGTGCGGATACAGGCTCGGCGGCGGCGGCGGCGGGAGCGGCGCGCGGTTCTCCGCCTCGTACTGCGCGAGGTGGCGCACCGCAAGCTCAGCTTGCGCCACGTCGACCTGCAGCAGGAACTCACTCCAGTCGGGGGCCGGGGCAACGAACCCCTCGACGCCAACCGCCGTCAGCACCAGCAGCCGCTCGTCGCATTCGCGCCGGCGCCGCGATCGAAACACGATGGTCAGCCCGGCGTCGTCCATGCGGTGTGCCTGCGCAGGTGGAGCGCGGCGAGCACGCGCCGCACCAGGTCCCCGAGGAGCTCGTAGAGCGCACTCCTCGAGCGGTTGAGAGCGGCGGTCGAGGGCAGGTAGCGCTGCATCCCGGTCTCGCGCGGCGCCCACAGTCCCACGGGCGCCGGCACGACGGCGAGTCCCGTGCCCGCAAACTCGTGCGCTGCGCGCCACGCGTGAGCGCCGTCGGTCACCAGAATGATCCGTGACACCCCCGCCGCCTTCAGCAGCGGCGCCGAGAACTGCGCGTTCTCGAAGGTGTCGCGCGAGCGCCCTTCGACCCAGCGCACTTCCACGCCGAAGTCCCGCGCAAGCGAGGTGCGCATGGCGAGCGCCTCCTGCGCGGTGCCGGAGACGAGCACCGGGAGCGCCGTCCGGTGCGCGACGAAGGCGCCATAGGCGACCCGCTCGAGGAGCAGCGGCCCGGGCGCCGGCGCGCCGCCGTACTCGGGAGCAGCGACACGCTCATCGCCCCCGCCGAGAATGACGAGCGCCTCGGCCGCGACCGGCCGGGTGAGATCGAGGGGAGGTGAGCGCTCGGCCGCCCTCTCGAGCCAGTCCGCCACCACCGGCGTCGCGAGCAGCCACGAGACGACGAGCGAGGCGGCGAGCAGCAGCCACCCGGCGCGGCGCACGCGGGCCGTGACGCCCGAGCGGGCGAGCCAGGCGCCGGCGCCCGCCACGAGCAGCGGGCCACCGGGCGGCAGGAGCACCGTGTGCAACAGTGTCTTCAGCATGACGAGCATGAGGGGCGGTGCGGGAGCGTGCGCTTCAGAGTCGTATTTTCTGCCAGGCGCCGGAGCGCCAGCGCAGGAACAGCGTGCTGCCGAGCACCATGACGTAGATGAGCACCGCCACCCACCCCCCGACGGCTCCCCAGCCGAACTGCGGCAGGAAACGCACCCAGCCCTGCCCGGAGGCAAACGTGAAGGCATGGGCGAGCGGCACGAACAGCAGCAGCGACACCGTGAGCACCAGAGCCGCCGGGATCCTGACATCGCCCGCGCCGCGCAGGCACATGCTGCTGCCCAGGTTCAGGCCATCGAAGAACTGGTAACCCGCGGCGAGCCACAGGAGCTGTGTGCCGATGACCACCGCCTGCGCCGATTCGCTGTCGTGCGAGCCGATGAAGAACGGCAGCACCCAGGGGCCGCCGAGGGCGATCAGCACGCCGATGGCGCCCATGTAGAGCGCGGCGAGCAGGATGACGCGATCGCCCACCTGCAGCGCCCAGTCGCGCGAGCGTGCGCCGATCGACTGCCCGACCAGCGTCGTGCCCGCGGAGGCGATGCCGAAGCCGGGCATGTAGGCGATCGAGGTCAGGATCACCACCATCTGCGTGGCGGCCCCGCCGGCGGTGCCGAGCCGCGTCTGCATCATCTGGAAGACGGCGAAACCCAACAGGTCGGCCGCGGGCGAGAGCCCCATCGGGACGCCGAGGCGCAGCTGCTGCAGCAGCACGCGGCGGTGCGGGCGCCACGTGAGATTCGAGCGATAGCGGCGCCGGTAGTCGGCGCGCATGAAGATCGCGAGCGCATAGAGCAGCCCTACCAGCTGCGCGGCGTTGGTCGCCCAGGCCGAGCCGGCGATGCCCCAGCCGAGGCGGAAGATGAACAGCGGGTTGAGCAGCGCGTTGGTGACCGTGGCCACGATGCTGATGGCGAGCGTCACGCGCGGGCGGCCGATGCCGTTGAAGAAGCCGAACATCGCCCACACGGCGGCGGCGAGGAAGGCGCCGCCGACGCGTGGAAACCAGAACGCGGAGGCGAGCTGCTCGACCCGGCTGTCGAAGCCGAAAGGCGCGAGGATCAGGTGACGCGCGGCGCCCACCAGCACGAACAGCGGCGCGGTGCAGGCCATGGCCCACAGCGCGGTCCACACCGCCTGGCCGGCGCGCCGGTAGCGGCGCGCGCCGAAGTGCTGCGCGACGAGCGTCTGCACCGCGGTGCCGGCGCCGCCGAGCACCAGCATCACGGCGATGACCAGCCACTGCACCGCTCCCACCGCGGCGAGCGCCCTGGTGGAGATGCGTCCCATGAACCACATGTCGGTGAGATTGAGGACGATCTGCACGGCGCTGTTGGCCATGAGCGGCAGGGCGAGCGCGAGCACCGCACGCTGATCGACGTGCGTGCGTCCGGCGGCGTCGATGCGCTGGGCCGGAAGGTGCCCGGCGGCGCTCGCGGGCGGCATCGCGGTGAAGGAATCCATGGCAACATCCTGCGGAATCGGTCATTCTCGCACACTGACTGCGCTCGAAGAGTGAGGCCATGTCAACACGCTCGAGGACCGCCGGCGCACGCACGCGGGGCCGCCCGGCGGGCGCCGGCCGCCGCGGTCGGCTCGCGCCGGGGAAGGAAGCGCGCGGACTCGAGGCCGCGCAGGTTGCCATCGCGCTCGACAGCGAGCACGTCGCGGATCTCGCGACGCTGGTGCGCGCGGCGGGCGGCGCCGTCATCGGCGCCTATCAGGAGCCCCTCGGCGGACGCCCCCTGCTGCTCGCGAGCCTGCCGCTCAATGCGGTGCAGCCGACTCCGTTTCAGCGCGACCTGTCCCCGACGCACGCCAAGCGGCTCGCCGCGAAGATCGACGAGACCGCCGCATTCCTCGATCCCCTGATCGTGGTGCGGGGCGACGACGGGCGGCTGTGGACGCCGAATGGCCGGCATCGGCTCGCCGCGGCCAAGGTGCTCGGCATGAAACAGATCACGGCGCTGATATCGCCCGACGAGTCGCTCGCCTACCGGATACTGGCCTTGAACACGGAGAAGGCTCACAACCTCAGGGACCGGAGCCTCGAAGTGATCCGCATGGCGCGCAACCTGGCCCGAAATCGCGCCCGCGAGCGCGAGTCGCAGTTTGCCGCGCAGTTCGAGGCCCCCGAGCTCCTGACCCTCGGCATCGTCTACGAGAAGTGGCCGCGCTTTGCCGGCGGCGCCTACAGCTCGTTTCTGAAGAAGGTGGACCGCTTCAGCGACCAGACGCTCGCGGTAAGCCTCAGGCAGCGATCGGACTCGGCCGCGCGGCTCATCGAGATCGACGCACGCGTCAAGTCCCTCATCAGCGCACTGCAGGCGCGCGGCTTCAAGTCCCCGTACCTGCGCAACTACGTGGTGGCCCGCATCAATCCGGTGCGCTTTCACAAGGCGAAGAAGGGAGACACGAAGCCGCCGATGCCGCTCGGGCAGGCCCTCACGCGCATGGCCGCCGCGGCCCGCAGCTTCAATCTCGGCTCGGTATCGAACGCCGACCTTGCCTGGGTGGCGGTGGGCGCCAGCGCGGCGGACTGACTACGGACAGCCGGGGCCGCCGTCCACCGCCGGCACGCGCGCCGAGCGCGGCCACGAGAAGGGCAGCCTGCCCGAGAAGTCGTAGCGCACCGCCCCGCCAGGTGCGCGGAACAGCACCTCGGTGACGCCGCCGCCTTCCGGGCCACCGCCGCGCTGGGGGAAAACGCCCAATCGAGTCCGGTGACCCGAACCTCGAGAGCGGTGATTTCGTCGATGCGGCGGATGAGCGCGGGGTCGCGCGTCGCGCCGGGGCCGATGTTGTGCGGGAAGATCGTGGCGCCGGGGATGTTGTTGTGGCCGTGCACCGCGTCGGTACCCCACAGGAGGGGGATCCCGGAGGAGCCCCCTGCCCCGAGCGAAACGTCATAGAACCGGTCGGCCAGCGCGAGCCACTCACCCGGTGGAGCGAGCTTATCGCCATGGGCGATGAGTTGCCGCCGTTCAGAACGGAACCGAGGGGATAGTGAGCGAGATCATCGGGCGTGATGCTGTCGATGTCCGCCTGGATGAGCTGGCCGACCTTCTGCGCGCTCGTCATGCGCGCGACAAGTGCCTCGATGCGGCTCTCGAGATCCGGATCGCGCGGCAGCGCCGGCTTGAGCCGCGGCCAGCGCTCCGGATGCACCGCTTGCGCGGCGGAAGTCTCCGCCGCGCGCCCGAGCGGCGGGTTGAGGAGGCACAGCGCCCCGAGGTACGGCGCGCAATAGTGCGCGATGCCGCCCGGTCTCATTTGCGTGCTGATTCATAGGATACACACCGGAGGTCGACGCCCATGCTCCTACCACTGACTCAGGTCCAGAGCCTCGCGCCGAACGGCGTGTACGGCAGGCGCCCGGGGGACAACGCCGCGGTGGACAGCCTGCCCGATCTGCTGCTCATCGAGCGCTCGCGGGGCGGGGAGCAACGTGCGATCGAGGCGCTGGTGCGCCGTTACAGCCGCCGGTTGTTCCGCGTCGCGCGCAGCGTGCTCGTCGAGGAGGATGCGGCGGAGTCGGCCGTGCAGGATGCCTATCTCGCGGCATTTGCCGATCTGAGTCGCTACACGCCCACCGGAAAATTTGCCGCCTGGCTCACGCGGCTCACCTTCACGCAGGCGCGCGCGCCCGCCGCCGGCACCCGGCCCGGGCAGCCGGCCACGCCGCTTCAGCTGGCGGCGGAGGAGCCGGGCGCGGCCGAGGCGCGCGAAGCGCTGGAACGACACGAGCTCGAGAAGGCGATCATGGCTCTGCCGGAAGTCTTCCGGACGGTGTTGGTGCTGCGCACGGTGGAGGGAATCAGCGGCATCGAGACCGCCGCCTCGCTCGGCGTGCACGAGACGACCGTGCGCACCCGCATGTACCGCGCGCAGCGGCGGCTCGGGGCCGAGCTGGTGCAGCGCCTGCGCCTGGCACAGGGCCTCTTCGAGCTCGCCCCCGAGCGGCTCGATCGCATCGTCAAGCGCGTGCTGGCGCAGCTGCCTCACGGCTCGATGCTGACGATGAGTGCCTCGCCTCCCTGAAAGGGCACGCTGTCTCCGGCGCGCTTGCCGAGCAGGACTTGCGCGAGCGGTGCGGCCCAGCTGAGCAGTCCCTGGGCGGCGTCCGCTTCGTCCTCGCCCACCAGGCGGAACTGCTGGCGCGCGCCGCCCTCGAGCTCGAGCGTCACGAGCACGCCGAAGCGCACCCGCTGCGCGGTGGCGGCCGGCTCGACGAGGCGGGCGCTGGCACGCCGTGCGCTGAAGTAGCGCAAGTCGCGCTCGACGCGCGCGCGGGTCGCCTCGTCGCCGCCGTCGCGCGCGGCCTGTCGTTCGGCCTCGAGCTCGCGCACGCGCGCCTCGATGGCCTTCAGGCCCCTCGGGGTGACGAAGTTCGGATGCGGGCTGACGGCTCGCTCGGGGAGCGTCGCGGGATCGGCATCCGACTCGCGCACGAACGCGCGGCTCATGCGGCGAGTCCCGTGAGCCGCGCGCTCTCCAACCACAGCCGCTCGGCGTCGGCATCGCTCTCGGCCTCTGCGCTCGGCGCCACGCGCCGGCAGCGGCGGTAATAGCCGCCGCTCTCACCGGCGAGCCCGGGGGCGCTCGCGAGGTAGACACTGCCGCGCGCACCCCGCTCGGTCGAGATCATGGCGAGCCGCCCGGGGCCGAGCAGCAGCAGCCTGAGCGGCAGCGGCAGGCCGCGAAACAGCTGACTCGCGACCAGGCCGGGATGCAGCGCATTCACGCTGACACCGCTCCCTGCGAGACGCCGGGCGAGCGAGCGCACGAGGAGCAGGTTGGCGAGCTTCGAGCGCTCGTAGGCGGTGAGAAATCCCGGGACCCTCGCGTTCATGAGATCACCGAAGTCGAGCGCGGCGCGCCGATGCGCCTCTGAGGCTACCACGATGATGCGCGCCGGTGCGGACTGCCGGAGCCTCCCGAGGAGCAGATTCGTGAGCAGGAAGGGCGCAAGGTGGTTCACCGCGAAGGTGAGGTCGTATCCGTCGGCGCTCCGCGCGCCCGGGGCGCCCATGACTCCCGCGTTGTTGATCAGCACGTCGAGCCGCGGCAGGCCCGACTCGAGCTCCTGCGCCAGGCGGCGAACCTGCGCGAGCTCGGCGAAGTCGGCGTGCACACTGCGCACGTTAAGGTTGCCGGTGTCACGGCCGAGTGTCCGGGCCACGGCGCGCGCGCGCACCCCGTCGCGCCCGTGGACCAGCACCGTCGCGCCCATCTCGGCGAGCGCGCGCGCGGTGGCGAGCCCGATGCCGTGTGTGCTCCCGGTGACGAGGCAGATCCTGCCGTTCATACTGGTGAACACGTGGGCGAGGCGTCGGCGAGAAAAGTGGAAGCCGCCATCGATCAGCTGCTGAAGGCGCGGGAACCGTGAACGCCGTCATTGGCGCGTTCCTGCTCACCTTTGCGGGACTCTTTCCGATTGTCAATCCGCTCGAGGGGGCGCCGTTCTTCCTCGGGCTGACGGCGAATCTGTCCGCGGCGGAGCGGACGGTGCTGGCGCGCAAGGCGGCGGTCAACGGGTTCGCGCTGCTGCTCGGCTCCATGGCGCTCGGTCCCTGGCTGCTCGAGTTCTTCGGCATCGAGCTGCCGGTGGTGCGCATCGCCGGAGGACTCGTGGTCGCGGCCCTCGGCTGGAAGCTTCTAACTGAGGAGCAATGGTCCGACCACACAGGCTCGGGTCTTCAGGGCGGGCCGGGTAAGAAGGTCGGCAGCTTCTTTCCGCTCACGATGCCGCTCACCGTGGGGCCGGGCTCGATGTCGGTCGCCATCACCATCGGCAGCCGCAAGCCCGCGGGGCCCCCGCGGCTCTCGCAGCTCGCCGAGTACGCCACCGGAGCCGTGCTCGGCATGGTCGCGATCGCTCTCTCTATCTATCTCGCGTACCGCTTCGCCGATCACATCGCGCGACTCCTGGGCGAGACCGGGCTCGAAGTGCTGGTGCGCCTCTCGGCGTTCATCCTGATGTGCATCGGGATCGAGATCGTCTGGAACGGCTACAGCGCCCTCGTCGCCCCGCACTGAGCTGGCGGGGGTCCCCGGGAAATCGAGCGTCTTGATTCCCGGCGATCACTCGCCGCTCGCGAGATGCTCGATTTCCCGGGGTGCTCTAGCGCGGCGGTCCGGAATCATGCCGCATGAGGCGCATCTCGCGCAGCGGCGAGCGGATGGCGATGCCTCGGGGAGCCGTCTGTCCCGGCGGCGCCGTGCCTGCGGGCGGTATCACGCACGCGGCGCTGCCCGTCGCCCGGGCTTCCGCCACATACAGCAGACTCTCGCTCGGGTCTCCCAGCTGATGGGTGAAGTCGTCCGTCACCGGGCAGCCCGGGAAGCCCGCACCCACGGTTGCGCCGGGCGTAAAGCCGTCAGGGTAGTTGCTGAAGCCCTGCGCGTTGGCGCCCTGGAACTGGATGGAGAAGTAGGTCGTGCCGCAGTTGTCCCGGGGATAGAAGCCGTAGGGCTTGCCGCAGGTCGTGCTGCCCACCTGGACGACGTGTACTCCGACGCCGGCGAGCCCGTTCATGATCGCTTCACTCGCCGAGCAGGTCGCCTGCGTCGTGAGCACGAACACTCGGGGAAGATTGAGCGTGGGGAGCGGCTGGCCGAAGCTCGTCGAGAACCCTTGCGCGGTCGCGTGGAACGGAGTGGGCGTGATGGGGTTGCCGGTCACCGGGTTGGTGCTCGGGTATTTGGAGTTGAACTGCTGCAGCTCGAAGGTCTGGCCGGCGGTCGGTCCGGTGCCCGCGATCATGTAGGCGGCCTCGCTGGCGATATCGAGAAACCCCCCGCCGTTATAACGGATGTCGAGAATGAGGTCGGTGATACCGCCGGCCTTGAGAGTATTCACGGCGCTGATGAGCGCGGCTTCCGAGGTCGCCAGCTGGTCGTTGAACAGCATGTAGCCGATGTGCACGGCCGTGCCCGGCAACACCTCGACCTGCTGGACCGGAACGTCGGTGACGTCGGCTGCCTGCAGGGTCACCGTGCGCGGGCTCGTGGCGCCCTGATCGAGGAAGGAGAACGTGTGCGACTCGCCGACAGCCGCAGGCCTGAGGCCCGCGTTGAGGATGTCGACGCTCGCCTGCGTGTTGGCGTTGACCGCATCGACTCCATCGATGGCGAGCACACTCGCGCCGCGTGCCAGGTTGGCGGGAGCCATCGTCGCCGGCGATCCGGGCTCGGTGTACGCCACCAGGATCTTGCGCGGGGGTGTCGGCTGCAGCACGACGAAGTGCGCGCCATAGCTGACGTTGACGCCGGACCGGGCCAGGGCCTCCCACGCAGCCGTGGCATAGATGAAGTGGAACTTGTCCTTCCGCTGCCCCTGAGCGTCGGTCGCCGAGGTCTTCAGCAGCGGGAAGTAATTCGCGGTGGTGTAGCGGCCAGGATCGAGGTCCGGGACCTCGCTGTACCAGAGGTACAGATCGTTCGTCCAGGATCGCAGCCAGTTGTTCTCATCGACCGAGGTGCCGATGACGTCCGGGTAGGGCTGCTTCGTGTAGGGGTCGACGCCTGAGCGCGGCGCGGCGCACTGCGCGGCAAAGTGCGACTCGGGCAGGAACACTCCGGGAGTCCAGGACGTGCCTCCGCCGCCGCCCCCTCCGGGCGCTCCCCCGCCGCCTCCGCCGCCCCCGCACGCCACCGCGGCGCACAACATCCATGCGCCGAGCATCGCGTGCCGAAGGGGCGATCGCACCGGCGCCTCCCTGAAGCGTCCCACAATCCTCGCTCGAGCGTATCACGCAGCTTGCGGTCTGCAGATACCGAGATTTCCCACCTCGGAAACCCGAGCGGCCGCACAGCCGGACTTGAGCTCGACGGACAGGCAAGGGCAATCACGGACGCGGACTCGGCGTTTGCAGCATCGCGAGCACGTCGGCCCGCGCGGCCGCGGAGTGCACCGGTAGCGCCAGCACGTCGCCGGGCTGCGCCCATTCGAGCGCGCAATGCACGGCCTCGAGCTCGCTCGGATGCGGCCCCGCGCGTGATCCTCATGTTCCCTGTCAATCACTCCCTGACTGCATTGAGGGCTCCGGCGCTGGCCTGGCGGGTGCTGAGGCTGAAGGTTGCGCCCGCAACCAGCACATGCAGGCGCAGGCCCAGCATGCACACCGGCTGTCCGTCCTCGGCCCTGTGGATGGACGAGTAGCTCACCTCCGCCCCATCGACGATCGTCACTCCGCCGCTGCCCTCGACCTCGACGGTCTCGTCGCTCCCGACGAACACGGCGGTATCCTCGTCGAGTCCGATGCCGACCGCGAACGGGTTGTAGGCGAGCGCGGTGAGGAGCCGCCCGAAGCGGTCGCGCTGGCGGAAGTGCTGATCGATGATGAAGCGGTTGGTTAACCCTAAGCCCGGCGCGAGCCGTACGCTCCCGGCGATCACTGACGAGCCCTCATCGCCCGCGGCAATCATGTGCTCGCAGAGGATGCTGGCGCCGGCGCTCGTGCCGCCGACGGTGACGCCGCTCGTGTTGCGCGAGCGGATGAGCTTCGCGACCGCGGTGCCGCCGAGAAGCGTCGTGAGCCGCAGCTGGTTCCCGCCGGTGAAGAAGATGCCGCTCGCCTCCTCGATTCGCTCGAGTCGCCCCGGCTCGCGGCAGTCGCGGCGGGTGTCGAAATCCATGACGGTCACCCGCGCGGCGCCGATGTTCCGGAACAGCTCCTCGTAGCGCGCGCCGGTCTCGTGCAGCCGGCTCGCGGTGGGGATGACGACGATGTCGGCCTCACCCCCGCCCGACTCGCGCACGAAGCGCTCGAGGATGCGGCGGTCATTCTCCTTGTTCTCCGCGCCCCCGATCGGGACGATCCAGCCACGCTTCTCGCCGGGGGGAACTCTGCTCGGCATCCGGCACCGACTCCTTAATTAATGCTGCGGGAGCAAGGCCTCCCGCTCCCGACGGTATCACGGCCGATGGGGCTGCCGGGAGGGCGGCGGGCCCGGAGGTCCTCACGCCAGGCGCCGCACGCCGTCGATGAGCCGCTCGATCTCTTCCGAGGTGGTGTATGCCGCGCAGCCGGCGCGCACGAATCCGTCGCGCTCGTGGCCCAGCACCCGCGCAACCGTGGCCGCGTAGAAGTCGCCGTGCGAGACGAAGACGCCGCGCCCGGCGAGCGAGCGCGCGACGTCGCCGGAATCGATTCCGCGGAGCGTGAACGCAACGGTGGGAGTGCGCTCGCCGCCCGGCGGCACCCCGTAGAGCTCGACACCGGGAATCGCTTCGAGCCCCTGCCATAGCCGCCCCAGGAGCCGCGCTCCGCGCTCCTCGAGGCTCTGCGATACGAGCCTGAGGCGCTCGCGCCTCGGCAGCCGGGCCGAAACGAGAGAGGCGAGGAAGTCGACAGCGGCTGCCGCGCCGACCATGCCTTCATGGCTGAGCGTGCCGGTCTCGAGGCGATCGGGCGCCTGAGCGGAGGCAGGCGCCAGCCTCGGCGAGTCGAGCCTCTCGAGCAGCTCGCGCCGGCCCCACAGCACCCCGACGTGCGGACCGTAGAACTTGTAGGCCGAGCAGGCGAAGAAGTCGCAGTCCCACGCGCGCACGTCGGGCATGTGGTGGCTCGCGTAGTGAACCCCGTCGACAAAGACCAGTGCCCCCGCCGCATGCGCCAGCCTGGTCAGTCGCGGCACATCGTTGATAGTGCCGAGCGCGTTGGAGGCCGCGCCGAGAGCGAGCAGACGCACTCCGGGCGTGAGCTTGCCGGCGAGGTCTTCCTCATCGAGCCGACCGTCCTCGCGTCGCATCCTGACGGTGCGTATCTCGACTCCGCGCTCCTTCGCGAGCGCCCGCCAGGTGTCGGAGTTCGCATGGTGGTCGAGCTCGGTGACGACTACGACGTCCCCCTCCCGCCATTCGCGCCCGAGCGCACGGCCGAGGTGGAAGGTGAGCGTGGTCATGTTGGCGCCGAACACGATCTCTTCGGGCGAGCCCCCGATCCAGTCGGCGAGCGCGCGACGCGCCTCGAGGAGGGCGTGGTCGGTTTCCTCGCTGGTCGGGAACGCCCAGTTCGTGTTGGCATTGTGGTTCAGGAGGTAGTCGGTCATCGCCTCCGCCACCTGGCGCGGGACCTGCGTCCCGCCGGGACCGTCGAAATAGGCGACAGGGAACCCGTTGTGCCTGCGGGAGAGCGCGGGGAAGTGGCCGCGGATCTCTTCGACGCCGGCGACGGACGAGCCGGCCGCGGAGGGGCTGGCGAGGGATGACATGGGCAGTCCGATCGGGATGCTCGAGTTAACTGATACTATCGTCAACGGGCGAGCGGAGGCCACGGGAACGCTGCTCGTCTGGCGGCGAGGGGTGGCATAGACTTGACGGGATGAGACCTCGCAGGCGAGAAGCCCAGAGAGCCGGCGCCGCGGCACCCGAGCCGCGCTCGACGCGCTACCGAAACCTCGTCAACCCCTTCGAGCCGGTGCGGATCTTCTCCGACGATCAGGTCGCGAGCATGCATCGCGCGGCGCTCGACATTCTCGAGCACCAGGGCATGCGGGTGTTGTCGGCGCGCGGGCGCTCGGTGCTGCGCTCGGCCGGGGCCCCGGTGGACGATTCGAGCCAGATGGTGCGCCTCGACCCCGGCATGGTCAGCAAGGCTATCTCGACCATCCCGGCGGAAGTCGCTCTCATCGCCCGCAATCCCGCGCGCTGCTGCCGCGTGGGTGGACGGCACGTCGTGTTCGCGCCGGTCGCGGGCCCTCCGAGCGTGAGCGATCTCGAGCGCGGCAAGCGCACCGCCACTCTCGAGGACTATCGCGACCTGGTGCGGCTCTCGCAGGCCTTCGACGTCATCCACGTGCTCGGGCAGATGGTCGAGCCGCAGGATACCTCGGTGTCCGAGCGTCACCTCGAGACCTCGCTCGCGCAGCTCACGCTCGGCGACAAGGTGCCGCATTTCTACTGCCGGGGCGAGGCGCAGCTCGCGGACTGCTTCGCGATGCTGTGCATCGCGAACGGGATCGACGAGGCGACGTTTCGCAGCGCGCCGCGCTGTTACAGCATCTGCAACACCAACTCGCCGCTGCAGCTCGACGTGCCGATGACCGACGGCATCATCGATTTCGCGGCCAACGGGCAGCTGATGATCGTCACGCCCTTTACGCTCGCCGGCGCGATGGCGCCGATCACCATCTCGGGGGCGCTGACGCTCTCGCACGCCGAGGCGCTCTTCGGCATCACCCTCTCGCAGATCGTGCGGCCGGGCGCCCCGGTGATGTACGGCAGCTTCACCTCGAATGTCGATATGAAGTCGGGAGCGCCGGCTTTCGGCACGCCCGAGTACGCCAAGGCGGCCTTCGGCGCCGGCCAGCTGGCCCGCTACATCGGCGCACCCTGGCGCTGCTCGAGTGCGACGGCCTCCAACGCCCCGGATGCCCAGGCGGTATACGAGTCCCAGATGAGCCTGTGGGGGGCGCTGCTCGGGGGCTGCCACTTCATGCTGCACGCCGCCGGCTGGCTCGAAGGCGGGCTGACGGCGTCGCTCGAGAAATTCATCCTCGACGTCGAAATGCTGCAGATGTTCGCGGAGCTCTTCCAGCCGGTGCTCGCTTCTGCCGAGGAGATCGGCGTCGAGGCGGTCGCGGAAGTGGGGCCCGGCGGGCATTTCTTTGCCGCCGCACACACCATGCAGCGCTACCGTGACGCCTTCTACTCCCCGCTCGTCTCCGACTGGCGCAATTACGGCACCTGGGCGGCGGATGGCGCAAAGACCGCGACCGAGCGAGCGAACGCGCGCTGGCGCGAGACGCTCGCGTCCTTCCAGCCGCCTGCGCTCGATGCGGGCGTGCGCGAAGCGCTCACTGCGTTCGTCGAGCGGCGCCGCCGCGAAGGCGGCGCCCCGCCCGCATCCTGACTTGGACTCCCCGGGAAAAAAACGCATGAGCGTCTCGAGACGTGCCCTGCTCGGCGCCGCTGCCGGCGCCGCGGCCGTTACCGCCGCCGGCGCGAGGCTTGAGGCAGCCGAGCCGCCGCAAGCGACCGGCCTCAGCCCGATCACCTCCGGCGTGGCGCCGATCAGCCCCGAGGAGCACCTCGCGCGCCTGGCGAAGCTCCAGGGCCTGATGCAGCGGCTGAGGATCGCCGCGTTCCTGGTCGAGGCGGGATCCACGCTCGAGTACTTCACGGGAGTCCGCTGGTGGAGATCCGAGCGGACCACCGCGGCGCTCGTGCCCGCCGAGGGTCGCGTGGTGGTGGTGACGCCCTTCTTCGAGGAGCCCTCGATCCGCGAAACCCTGCGAATCCCCGGGGACCTCCGGCCGTGGAAGGAGGACGAGAGCCCCTTCGAGCTGCTCGCCGGCGCACTGCGCGAGCGCGCCGCGGCCAAAGGAACCCTCGCGGTGGAGGCGACCACGCGCTACTTCCTCCTCGATGAGGTGAGGAAGGCCTCGGGAGGTGGACGTGAGATCGTCCCCGGCGATGCGCTCGTGCGCGCCTGTCGCATGATCAAGTCACCGGCGGAGCTTGCCCTGCTGCAAACCGCCAACAGCGTCACGATCGCGGCGCTGCGCTACGTGCACGGCCGCATCGAGGTGGGCATGCGCAATGCCGACATCGTGAGCCTGATGGTGGCGGCGCACACCGCGCTCGGGGGCACGCACGAGTTCGGACTGGTGCTGCTCAACGAGGCGAGCGCCTACCCGCACGGCTCGATCAAGCCGCAGAGCGTGCGCGAAGGCTCGCTCATCCTCGTCGACACCGGCTGCTCGGTTCACGGCTACCAGTCCGACATCTCCCGCAGCTGGGTTGCAGGCAAGCCCTCGCCGCGCCAGCGGGAGCTGTGGGACACGGTGAAGCGCGGACAGGAGCTCGCGCTGGAGACGGCGAAGATCGGCGCGCCGGTCGGGGCGATCGACAAGGCGGTGCGCTCCTTCTACGAGCAGAAGGGCTGGAGCAAGGACTACGGCCTGCCGGGGCTCTCGCATCGAACCGGCCACGGCATCGGGATGGACGTGCACGAGCCGCCCTACCTCGTGCGAAGCGACGCTACGGCGCTCGAGGCCGGCATGTGCTTCTCCGACGAGCCGGGACTCTACATCCCGGGCGAGTTCGGCATCCGCCTCGAGGATTGCTGGTACATGACCGAGTCGGGGCCGAAGACCTTCACGCCGCTGGCGAAGTCGATGGAGCAGCCGATCTGACTTGGGGCCGCCCGTCCGGCGCCGCGCCTCAGCTTCGCAGGTACGAGGCGCCGTTCACGTCGAGTATCGCGCCCGTCATGCTCGCCGGCGCGTCGAGCGCGAGGTAGCTCACCACCTGCGCGACCTCCTCCGGCGTCGCGACGCGGCCGAGCGGCTGGTCGGCGAGCACTGCCGGGTCGCGTACGAAGGGGGCGACTCTCTCCGTCGAGACCCAGCCCGGAGCGACGACGAACACGTAGACGCCCTTCGGCGCGAGCGCCTTGGCGAGAGACTGGCTGAGGGCGTTCAGGCCAGCCTTGCTCGCGGCATACGCGGGCGCATCGGGCTCTCCCCGAAAGGCGCCCCGCGAGGAGATGCCGACGATCCGGCCGTGCCCCCGCTCCGCCATCGTGCGCGCCGCGCAATAGGAAAGGTGTGCGGGACCCGAGAGGTTGGTCGCGAGCATGCGCTGCCACGCCGCGGTCCAGTCCGCGTAGGCGGTCGCGAGCGGCGGGTGATGCGAATAGATGCCCGCGTTGTTGATCACGGTGTCGATCGGCTGACGCGCGGCGGCCTCGCGCCAGAGCCGCTCGATCGATTCCGGATTGGCGAGGTCGGCCTGGATGAGGCTGTGGCCGCCGCCCTCGAGAGCCTGCCGCGTGGCCTCGGCCGCGGTCCGGTTGGAGCGGTAGTGCAGCAGCAGCGTGACGCCCCGCCGGGCCAGCGCCCTGCAGATGGCGGCCCCGATGCCGCCCGATGCCCCAGTCACCAGGATGTGGGTCACGCGCGCACCAGACTCCTGTTCGATATGGATGCTGCGGCACGCTCAGGCGAGGTGCAAGCGATGCGGCTGCACGAGCAGATACCAGTCCTTGTGCTCTTCGAGAATGAGCGCGATGGCGTGCCGGATCGAGACCTTGAGCGGCGCGACCTCGCCGCCCGAGGCGCTCGCCCGGGTGGCGGCACGAACGCGATCGATCGCGCCTTCGAGCCTGCCTACCAGCCCCTCGGAAGTAGTGCCGAGGCGATGGGCCTCGGACTGCGCGATGGCGCCGTGGAGCGATGCGCCGAGCGCCGGGAAAAAGGTGGTGATCACGGACAGCCAGATCGAGTGTACGGCCAAGTGCAGCAGCGCTCCCAAGCCACAGCGCCGCATAGGAGTGCAGCCCGGGGCACGAGTCTCGCGCCCCGGCCTTGGCACTCACCACCGTGGGCAGTGCGGTCAGCCGGCGCAGGACCCTGTGGTGACGACCTTCTTGTTGGGCTTGACCTGGTACGTGAAGTACGGCACTGCGACGCGGAAGGTCTGCGGATCGTTGTTCGCGCAGTGCCCTGGACTCTGCTGCGAGCAGAGCGGGCTCGCCAGGTGATCGTCCGCGTAGGCGATGTTGGCGCGATGCTGCGGATCGAGAGCCACCTGGAAGAAGTCCGCAAGACTGCGACTGTCGCCGCTCGAGCAGCCCGTGCCGCTGGTACAGACCGTTCCCGAATGAATGATGTGGTCGCTCGCGACGTGCTGCGCGAACGACGGTACCGCGTCGTGGCCATTGACGCTCTCGGCCATGTAGACGTTCCACTTCGCCCAGCAGTCGGTGGTCCCGCCGGCGCAGGATGGCTGCATCGCGGCGACGCTGTTCGAATTCCCGGGAAGGCTCGAGCCGAGCCAGGTAACCACCACGTGACCGTTCGCGTCCGCGGCGACCCAGGGAAAGACGTTGGACTTGCCGGCGGTCGCTCCGCCGTTCACGCGCACCGGCACGGTCCAGTGTCCTCCCGCGTCGGAGGACGACGAGAGGAAGATGCTCTGGTTGTCCGACCAGACGACGTAGGCGTGGCCGAAGTTGTCCACGGCGAGCGCCGGAAAGATGTTCGCGGTGCCGGTGGTGGCTCCGGGCGAGCCGGCGGGGCTCGTGAAGACTTTGTGGTCCGTGAAGGTGAAGGACACGGCGCCGAGCTTGGCGTCGGTGGACACGCCGACGTAGACGGTGCCTTGCGGTGCGCTGTGGGCGTTATCGATCGCATTGTCGGGCGCCACGAATGCGGCGTAGAGATTCCCCTTGCTGGGGCACCCGCTCGTGTTGCGGTCGACCTTGATCTGTGCCGCCACGTTCGCGCTGCCCGTCGGCACGACGCTGCCGGCGGCGGGGAGAGTCGCCGCGTCGATGGCCTCGCCGGTACCGGCGGCGTAGGTGAGTCCGCCGTCGCTCGAGCGCTGCACCTCGATGTTGAAAGTGGCCACATCGTGATAGCTCATGTAGACCGTGGAAGGATCGTCGACCGCATCGTTCCACATGCGGTCGTCGCCCGGAACCGTCGCGCTGAGCAGGTTCGGCGGAGTGAAGAAGGTGTCACCGCGATTCCTGGAACGGGTCGCGGTCACGCCGGGAGCGAGCGTGAGGCTGGTCAACGCGAGGTTGGGAATGGCGGAGTTGTTCGGGTCGGGGGCGTTCACGGCGATGTCGGCGTCACCTCCTCCGGGCGCCACGCCGAGGTTGGTGGGACTGCCGACGTTCTGGGCGCATCCGCCGCCGCTCAGTCCGAAGATGCCGCAGTTGTCGGGCTGGCCCTCGTACTTGAAAGGCAAGGTGCCGTTAGCATTCGGCGAGCCGTCGATGGACGCATCCCAGCGCCACAGATCGACGCCCCCGGGCACGCCGCGGATCGACTCGACGTAGATCGTCCCCTGGGAATCGACGCGGTCGCCGGGCTCGACGCCTTGCACGATGAACGCGAGGGGGCTGAGCCCCGTCGGAACCGGAGCGAGCTGAGGCAGACACAGGCTCTGGCTGGGGCTGAAGCCGTCGATGCCCGGACCGACGAAGGCCGGGATGGCCTCGGCGCCGCCTCCGGCACCCGTCTGGCTCGGGCACAGGTGCTCGTTCGCCGGATCGGGATAGGAAGTCTGTGCGACGCTCCGGTCGGCGGAAGCGGTCCAGATCAACGAGGCCAACAGCGCACACAGGAACGGCCTGAGCGGCCGTGACGCTAGGGGGTTGCGCATGGGTGTTTCCTCCGTGAAAGCTCCCCGCTGCGCGTTATAGGCGCTCGCGCCGCTTCCGGCAATGAGGTGTGTACGGTAGTCCGTCCGGGAACGCCGCGCCGTAGCCCGGGCGAAGGCTTGACTGATCGGTGCTTCGGCACACCAGCGCCGTGGCGCTCACTGCGGGAATGAAGGCAGCGGGCTTTCCCTCCAGAGGGAGGCCCATTTCGAGGGTTGCGGGCCCATGTCGAACTCGAGCAGCCCACCGGCCTCGATCTGAGCGTAGGTGACGATCGGGACATCGAGCGGCCGGCCGTTCAAGCGCGCCGACTGGATGTAGAGATTGGCCGCGGAGCTCGCCGGCGCCGACACCACGAAGCGCCTGCCGTTCGGCACATCGAGCGTCGCCTTGCGGAACAGCGGGCTGCCGATCATGTATTCGCCCGACACCGGATCGAGCGGATAGAAGCCGAGCGCGGTGAAGATGTACCACGCGGACATCTGGCCGCAGTCCTCGTTGCCCGCCACGCCGTCAGGGCGATTTTTGTAATAACGGTCGGCGATCTCGCGCACCCGAAGCTGCGTCTTCCAGGGCTGACCGCTGAAGTCATAGAGATAAGCGTAGTGGTGGCTCGGCTCGTTGTCGTGCTGGTTGTGCCCGCCCTGGAAGTGCTCATCGAGCCGCGCATTGAATTTGCCCGGCCCGCCCATGAGCGCCATCAGCCCCGGGATGTCGTGGAGCACGGAATAGGTGTAGACCCACTGGTCGCCCTCGGTCCAGCCTTCTTCGGGGCGCGCCCAGGAGCCGTCCGCGTGCTTCGCCTGCATGAAGCCGCGCGCGCTGTTGTAGATGTTGCGGTAGTTGTGCGCGCGATTGACGAAGAAGCGGTAATCCGCCTTCCGGCCCACGGCTCGCGCGACCTGCGCGACCGCATAATCGTCGTAGGCGTCCTCGAGCGTTTCCGAGGCTGACTCCGCGGTCTTGTCGACCGGGATGTAGCCGAGCTGCTTGTAGTAGGTGAGGCCGGGGCGAGCCTCATAGGGGACACCGGGCTGGCGGTCGTGCCAGTCGCGCGTCGTATCGCCCTCCGGCGGGGTCATCGCGTCCTTGTAGACGGCGGCGTACGCCAGCTGATAGTCGAAGCCGTGGAAGCCCTTGTTGATGGCCTCGGCCACCAGCGCGTCCGCGTGCGTGGCGATCATGATGTTGGTGTAGGAGGGATTCGGCCACTTCGGCATCCAGCCGCCCTCCCGGTAGTCCTGCAGGAGCGAGCGCACCATGTCGTCGATGCGCTCGGGGGCAAGGAGCGTCAAGAGACTGTTCTCGGCGCGGAACGTGTCCCACAGCGAATACGCGGTGTAGGACACGCCCTCGTGCACCTGGTCGTCGAAGGCGCTGTAGTAGCGTCCGTGCTCCGAGATGAGCTTCGGATAGAGCAGCGCGTGATAGAGACCCGTATAGAAGATGCGGCGTTGCTCGTCGGTGGCGCCTTCGATGGACAGCATGCCGAGCTTGCCGTTCCAGATGCGCGCGAGCTGCGTGCGCACGCCCTCGAAGTCCCAGGCGGGAATTTCCGCCTCCAGATTCGCGCGCGCCTGCTCGATGCTGATGAACGAGGTGCCGACCTTCGCCTCCACGACCCGGCCGGCCGCGGTATCGAAGCTCGCGTACGCGCCGACATTCGGCCCCGTGGCCGTGGTGCCACCCGGCTCGGCCGCCTCGCGCAGGTACACGCCGTGCGTGGCGAGGCTCCTGTTGAACCTGACCACAAAATAGCCCTTGAAGTTCGGCAGCGATACATTGGTGAGGTGCGCGTCCATGCGGTCGGGGTTGTAGCCGGCGATCTCGCGCGCCGCGGGATCCACGCGCACGAATCCCTCGATGTGCGGGCGCGTCGCCTCGACCACGACACTGGCCGTTGCATTCTCGGGAAAGGTGAAGCGCATGAGGCCGCAGTGGTCGGTTGCGGTGATCTCGGTGCGGATCTGCCGCGAGTGTCCGGCATCGACGAGCACCGAGTAGTAATACGGCG
>MNCZ01000110.1 GCA_001914695.1 Gammaproteobacteria bacterium 13_2_20CM_66_19
AATTCCCGGCTGCAGCAGCTCGATGCGATAGAGCGCGCTGCGCGCACACAGATAGAGCGTGCGGCCGTCCTTCCCACCCCAGGCGAAGTTGTGCGGCTCGTGGGTGACCAGGCGCAATCGGCCGTCTTTCCAGGAGAAGACCCCGCTAACGGGCAATTCCTTGCGCGGGTCCTCAAAGAATTTTGGCAGACGGATAGGGGCGGATCGGCCGTCATTCGGCATCGCCGCCCAATTATCTGGAACGCGGGCGTTCGCAATCGGCTTGATGCACCTCGATCTTGCCAAGCGCGTCACTTCAGCGGAAACACTGGATAAGTGCTTTGGGGCAAACCGCGGGCTAAGATCCGCATACTTCGCCACGATCGATCTCGAGGAAACCATGGCCTTTTCGCTCTACGCAGCCACGATCCCCTCCTATCAGCAGATTCTGGGAGCCGTATCCGGCTTGCTGATCACCGCCGAGGCCTTTTGCTCCGAGAAAGGCCTCGCGCACGAGGAGATCATCCAGGCGCGGCTGGCTGAAGACATGCAGCCTTTTGCCTACCAGGTGAAGTCGACCGTGGTGCATTCCCTGGGTGCCATCGAGGGGGTGCGGCGCGGCGCCTTCTCACCCGACGTGAGCACCCCTCCCGAGACGTTCGCGGCGCTCAAGACGCGAATCGAGGATACGCTCGCGGCACTCGGCGCGCTCCAGCCGACCGAGGTCGACGCCTTCGTCGGCCGCGATATGCGCTTCGTCTCCGGCGACCGCCGTCTCGACTTCACGGCCGAGAATTTTCTCCTGTCCTTCTCGCAACCGAATTTTTACTTTCATGCGGCGACGACCTACGACATTCTGCGCTGGAAGGGAGTGCCCATTGGGAAGCGCAATTTTATGGGCAAGTTGCGCATCAAGAAGTGATCGTGGACGAACGCCCGGTAACTCATGAGCGTTCCTTCCGCGACTGCGCCCGGTAACTGCGCGGGCTCGGGTGACGGCCATGGCGGCGCGGCTGCGCGCGGTAGACCGGAATGCGCGGCATGCCGCCGGAGGCGGGCACTGGCGTCGCCGCGGCAGCGCTGCGCCGCGGCGGATTTACGGTATAAGGCGGCAGGGTGGCGAGCGGCAAGGAGTGGCCGAGAAGTTTCTCGATGTCCTTTAGGAGTGGCGCTTCCGTCGGCGCGACCAGGGAGATGGCCGAGCCGCTGCTGCCGGCGCGCGCCGTGCGACCAATGCGGTGCACGTAGTTCTCGGGAACATTGGGCAGCTCGAAGTTCACCACGTGCGGCAGCTCGCGGATATCAAGACCGCGCGCCGCCACCTCGGTGGCCACAAGCGCGGTGATGAGGTTCTGCTTGAAGTCACTGAGCGCGCGCACCCGCGCCGCCTGGCTCTTGTTGCCGTGAATCGCTGCGGCACGCACGCCGCCGGCCACCAGCCCTTGCGTGAGGCGGTTGGCACCGTGTTTGGTGCGGGTGAATACCAGTACTTGGTGCCAGTTGCCGCTGTCGATGAGATGCACCAAGAGGTCGCGCTTGTGCTCCTGGGGCACGCGATATACGTGCTGCTCGATGCGCTCGGCGGCCGCGTTGCGCGGCGCGACTTCAACGGCCAGCGGCTCGCGCAACGAGCGGGCCGCCAGCGCTCGGATGTCCGCCGAATAGGTCGCCGAGAACATCAGCGTCTGGCGCTCGCGCGGCAGGAGCTTGAGGATCTGGCGGATCGCGTGAATGAAGCCCATGTCGAGCATGCGGTCGGCCTCGTCCAGCACGCAGCAGCGCACCTGCCCCAGATCGAGCAGGCCGCGCTCGACGAGATCCAGCAGTCGGCCGGGCGTCGCCACCAGCAGATCGCAACCACTGCGCAGTGCCTCGATCTGCGGCTTCTCGCTTACGCCGCCGAAGATCACGAGGGTGCGCAGGTTAACGTGACGGCCGTACTCGCGGGCACTCTCGGCGACCTGCGCGGCGAGTTCGCGCGTGGGGGTGAGCACTAGTGCGCGCGGCAGGCGGCCGGACTGCGTCGCCAGCTTCTGCAAGATCGGCAGCACAAACGCCGCGGTCTTGCCGGTGCCGGTCTGCGCACCGGCGAGCACATCGCGGCCGGCGAGTACGCCGGGAATGGCGGCGCGCTGAATGGGAGTCGGGGTGGTGTAGCCTTTTTCGGCCACGGCACGCGCCAGCTCGGGCGTGAGCCCGAGATCATTGAATGACATCTTGGTGAAACCTCTTTCCGGCTCGCCCGGCAGCCTTTTGGCGGCTGCGGCGGTCAGATGCGAGGCTTAAGTTAATCGTAAATCGGATGCGCCCGGGTGCTGACCGAGCACTTAAGGACGGTAGGCGGCGCGGAATGTACACAGATCGCGGGGCTGCGTCCAGTCAGTGCGAGCCACAATTCGACACTTACCTTCCCGCTCCTGCGTTGCGGGCGCGCGGCTTGAACCCCGTGTCTGGGCGGCACCGGCGCGGCTCGGCGAGACGCCTTACTTGGTTGCCCGCGTCGGCCTGAACAGCTTCAGGCCGCAGGAAGTGGTGTCGAATTTGGTAGCGGGTGGCCGCTTCGAGCTTTATAGCGCCTATCCCATCCGCGTGCCGATGGTTTTGGCGCGGAACCGGCGAACGGGGACGAGACAGCGGCCAGACGCAGCCCCCGATCATCCTGAGGCGCTGCCTATTCAGCGGTCGCCGTGACGAGGAGTTCCGAGCGGACTGTTCCGTAGCTGCCGAGTTGGTCGCCGTGTACCGAACGTCGGCCCGGCAGGTCGACGGGATGACCGGGCTGCGATAAGCGTCAGCCGCCGCAGTTATTATCGCCGACCGTACGGCCTGAAGGCGTCAGATTATGGCGCCAGTCAGCGGTATCACGAGCTCTGGGTAGCGCGGGACGGTGGTCGTGACCCGGATTTTCCCGTTGATGTTGCCGAGACTCAGCGCTTCGGGCCGCAGCCGCACATTGATCTGGAAGCTGTCGCTGGGCCCCGCGGGCGACTGCGTCACGGCCACCGCCGCGAAGTCGCAGTCGATCGAGGTAATTTCGAATGCGCCGCTGCTGTGCTTGACAAAGAACGTTTGTGTCAGGGGTGCCGCAATATCAGGTCGCTCGACATCCTGGATGCGGACGTTACCAAATTCGATCGTCTCAGGATTCGCATAAAGGTCCGGTTTGACCCACAAATGCACGGGAAGGTCGATCCGACTTGCGCCCGGCTTGTCAGTCACGAGCGTCAGAGATTCCTCGAAGCGCCCCACCGGTGCGCCCTTTGCAGAACGTGCGGTCAGCACGAATAGTTTTCCAGGCTCGAGGTTCGCGACGGAGACGGTCAGGTGCTGCGAGTGCTCCACTTTGGAGATCGCCAGGGGCCGCGCTTCGTTGTTTCTGATCGTCAGGGACCGCTCGGCCGGCTCATCCGAGAACGCGCTCATGAAAATCGCGGGCACTGGCTCGATTGCGATGGGTGGAGTGACATAGCCTTTGAGCTTCAGGATAACGACCGGGCGGGTCGGATCGTTCCAATGAATCTGTGCCTCCCCATCGACCTCGCCGGCGATGCTTCCGGTACTCAATTCAACCGATACTGTCCCGCCGCCCTCGGGAAGCACTTCCGCCGGAGCGACTCGTAGGTTCATCCCGCGTATCGACAGCGTTGCGCCAGTGATCCGCAGCGGAGCCGCGCCGGTATTCTTGATCGTAAAGGCGTGGCTGACGAGGCTACCCTGTCTGACTGATCCGAAATTGTAAGTGTCGTCCGCAACCACACCGCGTGGCGCCGATGTCTCCGCGTACGTCAACGCAGGTACCGAACCTGCCGTGACCAAGACCGTAATCAGCGTCGACCAGCGTTGGCGCATATGTGAACCATCAACAACTGAAGGGGGGCGGGCGCTCAGCCCGTCCTTTCTGATTCAGGCGGTGCGATCTACTGCGGATAGAACCGAAGCTGCAGCAGGCGAAGCCCGGAATTGGCGTATTGCCAGAAGTAATCCTGCAGTACGGGGTCGAAGAGGCTGACGGTTTGGCAAGTCACCACTCCCCCCACATCGAAACAGGCGTTGATCGTGGTGAGCGCGCTGGTGACATTGTAGAACGTCGACTTGCCTTTGGTCCGTGACTGCACCGCGTTGTCCGTCGAGCAGACGAGCGCGCCGGTGAGGTCGTAGGCGCACGTGGTCACGGTCGCCGTACCGCCAGGCGTGCCCAACGCGCGCGCCCAGATCAGATACGACGCCGAGGCAATGCCACTTGCGCAGCCGTTGGTCGTCGTGACGGCCGTGTCGCAGGGAAGTTGAAATACCGCGCCCTGTTGCGCCAGGAGGGTCCCGTCGCAGGCATAGGCCGGATCGAAGGCGTTGCCGTCGCAAACCGCGAAGGGCCCCGGAGTCAGGTAGATCCTGCTGGTGACCGCGGAATTCTTGGCGCCAAGAGCCACGAAGATCGTGTGCCGATCGCCTCCGGTCATCGCATCGGTCTTCGGATTCTCGACGCCGATAATATTGAGGTTGTAATGCGGGCCATTGAGGTTGATGCCACCTGCCAACGAAGGGGTGGCAACTGCAGCCGCGAGCACGGCAAGCGCGCAAAGCATAGATGACCGTTTCATTGAATTCTCCCAGGAAGACACTCAGAGCAAGCACGATGAGCGTAGCAGCTGACTTGCATGAACTCACTGTGTCGGATGAGCCCGACGAAAACGGAGCTGCTCTTTACTTATCCTTGGGCATCGTCGACGCGAATTCCGCTGCAGCGACTCTTCGCTGGTGTTGACATTGTTACGTCCGAGCGAAGTTGCGCTTGCAGCTCGCGCGTGAACGGTGGAATGCGGGCCTGCGCGGGGGACGTGCGGATCAAGAGAACGCTTGTCGAAGTCGGCCTCTCACGGGCATCAAGGCCGATCTGGCAAGCCGCGAGTGCTTTGTCGCGATGCCGTGCACGATCAAAGCAGGGCTCGGCGCGCCGCCGGACCGAGCCGAAGCGCGCGCTCATCGGCGACTTACTCGGCGGTCGCGCGATGATTCGTCACGAAAGCAAGGCTGTTTGCGTGCAGAGGTGGACGCTGGCCTGCTGCTTCGGTCGCGGTGAACTCAGGTAAATTCAGTGACTTGCAACCGTGGTAGCGGGGGGTCGCTGTGAGCTTATAGCGCCTACCCGATTCGGGTGCCGGCGGTCCTGGCCAGCGTCACCGCAACCACATGAGACAGATTGCAACATCTTGCATCAGCCATGCCTTAGAAAGGCCGGTCGCTTCCTGCCGCTGCGCTGAGTCAATTCCCGGACCTATCGTGAGTCCGCGACGGCCCGCGCGTGTGCGCAAAAGTTCATTCGACTGAATGAATTCTCGCACGGCTGCAGCTGGCCGGGAGCGACCCCCGAGAGACCTCGATCGAACCCGAACGCAACGCGGCCGCCACGAATGTGGAACTGGAAGCGATCAGGGCGTCTCAGCCGCCTTTCCACACTCGGTTGGCGACGCACCGTCTTTCGGGACTGGGGCGATCTCTACTTGCGCGGGTCTCGTTGGGTGAGCGCGGCCTTGCGGAGTTTTCGCTCGCCACGCATCACATACAGCAGGTAGACGCGATCACGGTCGCGACGATAGAAGATCCGGCAGGGTGGCTCAACGATCTGGCGATAGCGCCAGCCACGCAATTCCTGTGGTTTTGAGCCGCTGTCCGGGTGAGCGATCAGGTGCTCGACGTGCTTGAATACGCGCTGCACCAGCTCGCGCGCCGCTGCAGGGTCATCGAGCGCGACGTAGTCGGCGATCGCGTCTAGATCATTGAGTGCCGGCTCAGTCCAGATTACTTCAGCCATCGCGCCAGGCGCTTTTTCGCTTTGGCGTGCGTCAGGACGCGGCCGTCCTCGATCGCTTTCTCACCTCGAGCGATCCCTTCCAGGAGACTCAACCGCTCGAGTTGGCGCTCATAGGTCGCGACGTCGACGAGATACGCCGCCGGGAGACCGTGTTGCGTGATCAGGATCGGCGCCCGCTCGCTCTCCAGCTCGCTGAGCAATTGGGTCGCCTTGCGCTTCAACGTGGTGACGAGCTCGGTACGCATGAAGTGATACTATAGTATCACTTGGAGGCTTGGCAAGCGTGGCCATTGACGGCCGCGGGCTGCGACCCAGCAGCGTTATGCACATGAAATCGATCTGTAGCCTCCATGCTCGAAATAACTGCGTCCGGGCGATACGGCTTTAGGTCTACGTGGTTGGCCACGCCATCTCAAGCCAGAGTTCCAGCGTTTTGTCGTGCCATGGGAGCTTGCTGAGCAAATACGGCCGTAGCTCCTCGTAGTAACGGTCTTTCAGGACCTGAGGGTCGATATATCCGGCGCCGGCGAGACGCAGGACATCTTCGCGGTCCCGTTCCGCATTGGGCTCCAACTTGGAGAGCGCTATGTCGGTGGCATCCAACGGTACTTGCGATGCAGTTTCGATCCCAGCCCAGCAGGAGTGCAGGTACCATGTGGTGTTCATTCCGAAGTGTCGCCGGAGACGCTGTATGGGCATCTGAGGCGCTATCTGGGGCCCAGAAGGAGAGCCGGATCGAAGAGGGGCACCTGATGCCGGATCATGTGCACAGATGATTGCGATACCGCCGAAGTACGCGGTGTCGCAGGTGATCGGATACATCAAGGGCAAGAGCGCGATTCATCTCGCACGGGTGTACGGGGAGCCCAAGCGCAACTTCGTGGGGCAGCACTTCTGGGCAGGAGGGTACTTCGTCTCCACAGTGGGTCGAGACGAAGCAGTGATCCGGGAGTACATCCGTCACCAGGAGCGCGAAGATCAGCGCCTGGAGCAGATGAACCTGTTGAGGTGATGGGCCACCATAAGGTGGCCCGACGAGCTGGGGGCCGCGTTAGCGACCCCGCATAGCCGCTTTGAGCGGCTCACATTTTCGAAAGGCCCCGGCTTTGCCGGGAGATGGTTACTCGCCAAAAGGAGAGTGTGATGCGATCCCGCATAGCAGGTCGAAACTTCCTTTTCGTCCCCGGACCGACCAACGTTCCCGACCGCGTGCAGCGGGCCATGATGGTGGCGATGGAAGATCACCGCTCCTCGAAGTTCCCCGAGCTTTCGACGAGCGTATTGAACGATCTGAAGAACATCTTCAAGACGACCACCGGGCAGGTGTTCATCTTTCCGTCCTCAGGCACGGGAGCTTGGGAAGCGGCACTCACCAACACCCTCTCACCGGGCGACAAAATACTTGCCGCGCGCTTCGGGCAGTTCAGCCATCTCTGGATCGACATGGCGCAGCGCCTCGGCTACGAGGTGGAAGTGCTCGACGTCGAATGGGGTGAAGGCGTGCCGCTCGACCGCTACGAGGAGATTCTACGGGCCGACAAGCTGCAGCAGATCAAGGGCGTGCTGGCCTGCCACAACGAAACCGCCACCGGCGTCACCAGTGACATCGCCGGCGTGCGCAGGGCTCTCGACGCCGCCGACCACCCGGCGTTGCTGTTCGTGGATGCGGTGAGCTCGCTGGCGAGTATCGACTTTCGCATGGACGAGTGGCAGGTCGATCTCGCCGTGAGTGGCTCGCAGAAGGGGCTGATGCTGCCTGCGGGGCTGGGCATTCTCGGTGTGAGTCACAAGGCCATGGGCGCGATCGCGGGCGCGAAGTCGAGGCGTTGCTACTTCGATCTCGCTGCCATGATCCAGGCGAATGCCACGGGCTACTTCCCCTATACTCCGGCCTTGCCGATGCTCTATGGGCTGCGCGAGTCTCTCAACATCATCTTCGAGGAGGGTCTGGAAGCCATCTTCTTCAGGCACCACTATCTCGCCGAGGGGGTACGGGCGGCCGTCATTAGAGGCTGGGGCCTGAAGCTTTGCGCCACGGAACCGAAGTGGTATTCGGACACCGTGAGTGCGATCGTCGTGCCCGAGGGCAGCAACGCCGCGCACGTGATCGACGTGGCGTTCCGCCGCTACAACCTCGCGCTCGGCGCGGGTCTGGCGCGGGTGGCCGGCAAGGTCTTCCGCATCGGACATCTGGGCGATCTCAACGAGCTGATGCTGATGGGGGCCATCGCGGGCGCCGAAATGGCGATGCTCGACGTGGGCATCAAGGTCACCCCCGGGAGCGGAGTGGCCGCCGCCGCCGAGTACTGGCGCTCGCACGATCCGATCCCGCGCAAGAAGGTGAGCCAGGAAGAGCAATTTTACGCGTCCCACTCGACCGGCTCGATTCAGGGCTGACGCGTGAGGGCTGGCCGGACGCTCCGCGAGGCCAGCTCAGGCGCCCGGGTACGGCTGAACGGAGACCCCGATGACCCATCGCATCGTTTTTCTCGATCGCTCGACGTTACAGGCCAGGGTGAGGCGCCCCGCGTTCGAGCACACGTGGCAGGAATACGCGGTTACGGGCGCGGGCGAGCTCGTGGAGCGGCTGCAGGAGGCCACCGTTGCCATCACTAACAAGGTACCGCTGCGCGCCGAAGCGCTGCGGCGCCTGCCGAAGCTGAAGCTGATTGCGGTCGCCGCCACCGGCTACGACGTGATCGATATCGCTTACTGCCAGGCCAACGGCATCGCGGTCGCGAACATCCGCAACTACGCGGTACACACCGTGCCCGAGCACGCGTTCGCGCTGATCACGGCGCTGCGGCGCAACCTCATCGCATACCGCGAAGATGTGGAAAGGGGCCGCTGGCAGCAGATCGATCAGTTCTGCTTCTTCGACCACCCGATCCGTGATCTGTACGGCGCGACCCTCGGCATCATCGGCGAAGGCGTGCTCGGCCAGGGAACGGCGAATATCGCCCGCGGCTTCGGCATGCGGGTGTTGTTCGCCGATCACGCACCGCCCAAGGCGCCGGGGGTGGAATTCACCCCGTTGGATCAGGTGCTGGCCGAGAGCGACGTGATCTCGCTGCACGTGCCGCTGACCGCGGACACTCGCAACGTGATCGGCATCGAGCAGTTCCGCAGAATGAAGCGCACGGCCATTCTGATCAATACGGCGCGGGGTGGATTGGTGGACGAGCGGGCTCTGGTGCAGGCGCTGAAGGAGGGCCTGATCGCGGGCGCCGGCTTCGACGTCCTCACCCGGGAGCCTCCCAGGGAGGGCAACCCGCTGCTCGAGCTGCGCCTGCCCAACTTCATTCTGACGCCTCACGTCGCCTGGGCGAGTGACGGCGCCATGCAGTTTCTCGC
>MNCZ01000119.1 GCA_001914695.1 Gammaproteobacteria bacterium 13_2_20CM_66_19
TCACCGACGACATCAGGCGCTATCAGACGAATCTTCGCGACGAGCTCGACGGCGCCGCGCTCTACACCGCCATCGCCGCGGCCGAGCCCGATCCACTGCGCAAGGATCTGTTCCTGCAGCTGGCGCAGGCGGAGGCGCGGCACGCGGAGCTCTGGCGCGCCAAGCTCGCGGAAGCGGGTGTCAAGGCGACACCATACGTCCCGAGCTTTCGCACGCGCCTCCTCGGCAAGCTCGCGCAGCGGTTCGGTCCGCGCTTCGTGATGCCGACGATTGCCGCCGCGGAGTTCGCCGACCGCAACAAGTACGCGATTCAGGCCGACGCCAGGTCGATCTCCGCCGAGGAGCGCGGCCACGCCGCGATCGTGCAGGAGATGGCGCGCACCTCGCCGCGCGGCACCGTGAGCGGGGCCGACATCGCGCGCGCCGAGCCCTGGCATCGCGGCGCCTCCGGCAACAACCTGCGCGCGGCGGTCCTCGGCGTCAACGACGGCCTGGTTTCCAACTTCTGCCTGATCATGGGGGTCGCGGGGGCAGGAGCCGACAGCCGGATCATTCTGCTCACGGGCCTTGCGGGTCTCATCGCCGGCGCCTGCTCCATGGCGCTCGGGGAGTGGCTCTCGGTCACCAACGCGCGGGAGCTCGCGAGCACGCAGATCGCGAAGGAAGCCGAGGAGCTCGAGCAGACGCCGCAGGCCGAACAGCACGAGCTGGCGCTCATCTACCAGGCGAAGGGGCTGCCGAAGCCCGAGGCCGAGCGCATCGCGGCGGAGCTCATGAGGAACAAGAAGGCCGCGCTCGACACGCTCGCGCGCGAGGAGCTCGGTATCGATCCCGGCGAGCTCGGCGGCAGTGCGCTAGCGGCGGCCGTGACCTCGTTCGCGCTGTTCGCCGCCGGCGCCGTCTGCCCGGTCGCGCCGTTCATCCTGCTGCACGGCGCTCCGGCGATCATCGCCAGCATCGCCGCCAGCGCCGTGGCTCTGTGCGGCGTGGGGGTCCTGACCTCGCTCTTCAACGGCCGCGGCGCCTGGTTCTCGGCCGCGCGGCAGACGCTGTTCGGATGCGCGGCGGCCGCTCTCACCTACGGCATCGGCACCGCTCTGGGCGTGTCGTTGTCATGACGCGAGGCTGACCGGCCCGGCGGCGCCGGGATTTCGCCCCAAGGTGCTGGTATTCTTGGCCCCCGTGCGTTCAACACGGGCGACCACGCCCCGCCTCGGGGTACTGAGTCTCATCCTCGCAGCTCAGTCGCTCGCGGCCCCCGCCATCGGTAGTCCGGAGAGTGCCGTCGTCGCCGTCGCCGCGCCGCCGGCCGCGCACCGGCCGCGGGTGGGACTCGTGCTCTCGGGAGGGGGCGCGCGTGGCGTGGCGCACATCGGGGTGCTGAAGGTTCTCGAGCAGATGCGCGTGCCGGTCGATGCGATCGCCGGCACCAGCATGGGAGCGGTCGTCGGCGGGCTCTACGCGAGCGGCCTGTCGGCGGGCGAGATCGAGAAGACCATGACTTCGATCAACTGGCAGGACGCCTTTCGCGACCGCCCGTCGCGCGAGGATCTGACGCTGCGGCGTAAGCAGGAGGACCAGAACTTCCTGGTGAAGTTTCCCCTCGGTGTGCGCGGCGGCCGCGTCCTGCTGCCGAAGGGGCTGATCCAGGGTCAGAAGCTCACCGAGACGCTGCGGCGCCTGACACTGCCGGTGGCGCGCATCGGCGACTTCGATGAGCTGCCGACGCCCTTTCGCGCCGTGGCCACCGACCTCGAGAGCGGCGAAACGATCGTCATGCGCTCCGGGGATCTGACGAGCGCGATGCGCGCCAGTCTGTCCGCGCCCGGGGTATTCGCGCCCGTCGAGCGCGAGGGACGGCTGCTGGTCGACGGCGGCATCACCGACAACGTCCCGATCGACATCGCGCGCGCCATGGGAGTGGATGTCGTCATCGCCGTGAACGTCGGCTTCCCGCTGCTGCCGCGCCAGAAGCTCAGCAGCGCCCCGACGATCTCGACCCAGATGCTGGCGATTCTCATCCGGCGCAACGCCGAGGTGCAGCTCGCCACGCTCACGCCGCACGACATACTCATCCAGCCAGCACTCGGCGAGGCGTCCTCGTTCGACTTCGGGATCGTCTCCGGCGCAATCGGCGTCGGTGAGACTGCGGCCCGCGACGAGGCGGGGGGGCTGGCGGCGCTGGCCGTGAGCGATGAGGACATGCAGCGCTACGTGCAGCGGCGGGAGTCCTTGCGCTCGCCGCCGCCGAGCATCGACTTCGTGCGGGTGGATCCGGGGTCCGAGGCCTACCGGCCGGTGGTCGATGACCTGTTCGGCGATCTGACCGGCAAGCCGCTCGCTCCGCAGGCGGCCGCCGAGCGCGTGACCGAGCTCTACGGACGCGGCGGACTCGACACGCTCGACTACCGGGTGGTGGGGGAGGGCGGCCGCTATGGGCTCGCGATCGATGCGCGCCGCAGCTCGCTCGGCCCTCACTACCTGCGCTTCGGGCTGAGTCTGCAGGACGACTTCCAGGGCAACTCGACTTACAACGCGGCGGTGCGCCTGGTCATGTCGGATGTCACTCCGAATGCCGGCGAGTGGGTGACCGACATGCAGATCGGCAACATCTCGCGGGTGTCGACCGAGCTCTTTCTGCCTCTCGCCAAGTTCTCCGGCTGGTTTGCGATGCCGCACGGGTCAACGAGCTCGCGTGACCTGGACCTTATCCAGCAGAACCAGAGCCTGCTGGCGGAGTACCGTGTGCACTCGCTCGATTTCGGCCTCGACTTCGGGCGGCAGTTCGGCAACTGGGGAGAGATCCGCAGCGGCGTGTTCCGCGAGCAGGGCCACTTCCACCTCAAGATCGGCGATACGGCTGATCCGAATCTGCAGCAGTATCTGCAGCAGCAGAACTTCACGCTCACGCCCTTCAACACACACAACTACTTCGTGCGCTTCACCTACGATCGGCTCGATGACGTCAACTTCCCGCACCGCGGCCAGCTCGCGACCCTGCAATGGACCGGCGAGCGCAACGTCTCGGGCGCCGAGCGGCCTTCCGACCAGGTGACACTCAACTATATCGGCGCCTACACGCTCGGGCGGACCACCGTCTCGTTCTCGGCCTCGGGGGGGATGACGCTGCAGTCGAGGGTCACCGACGTCAATTCGCTGTTCTCGCTCGGGGGCTTCCTCGACCTTTCTGGTCTTCGGGTGAATTCACTCTTCGGACCGGATTTCGGCATTGCCCGCGTGCTCGCCTACCGCCAGATCGGCCGCGGCGGACCCGGCTACCTCGACGTGCCGACCTATCTCGGGATGTCGCTCGAGGCGGGCAACGTGTGGCAGAAGCGCAGCTTCGGCAGCACCCAGAAGGACGCCAGTGTGTTCATCGGGTTGGACACGCTCATCGGCCCCGTGTATCTCGCCAGCGGCTTCGACGATCACGGCAACCAGGCGTTCTATCTGTTCCTCGGACGGACGTTCTGAGCGCGCAACGCACCTGAGGCGCGCGCTGTCAACGCTCACCCGCGCGGCGAGACGGCGGGAGTGACTCTCCGCTCAGGCGTCGCCGGTCGGAACGATGGCGGCAGTCTCCGCCATCAGGATCACGGCGCGCTCGGGCGCGCGGGTGCGATGCATGACGCCCCGGGGAACCACGAAGCCCTGCTGCGGCTGCAGGTCGATCGAGCGATCCTCGAGATCGATGATGAAGTGCCCTTCGAGGACGAAAAAGAACTCATCGTCGCGGTCGTGCTTGTGCCAGTGATACTCGCCCTGCATCACCCCGAGGCGGATGACCGAGTCGTTGACCTTGCAGAGCGTCTGGTTGTACCAGCGGTCCCGGCACTGCGCCACGAGCGTCGGCACGTCGACCACGCTGAGCGGCGGGAACTTGATGTCGAGATGGGTGGCGTAGGGGTAGTCGGCGGGCTTGCTCATGTCGGCTACAGTCCCCGGCTCTCGGCGAGCTTCTCGATCTTCTGGAACACGAGCGCCGGCTTGTCGCCGGCGCGCGAGTACTCGTGCCGACGGCTCATCTCTTCCAGCGCGGCGTCGCGCTCGGCCGCGGTCGGATACCAATGCTGGCGCTGCCAGTCGGGCCCCAGGAGCTTTCTGAACGGATCACCGACCGGAAGGCTCACGCGGATCCCGTAGGGCCGCAGCCTCTCGATCGGCGGGGTGCGAAGGTTCTGCGGTTGGCTGATTCCCATACGGCCCCAATTTAAGGGGCGGCGCGAACGGGACGCAAGCCGCCGCGGGCTTGAGTCATGCGGGAGCCGTCCCCACACTGTAGGCTCACCCGGTTCAGGAGGCCCGCTATGGCGCTGTTACGCAAGAAGGCCACGATGCCGAAGGTCGAGGAGGCCCTGCCCGGACGCAGCACGCCACTGCGGGTCCCGGAGAAGCATTTTGTGAACGGCCATCGCATCGTGTCGCCGTTTCCGGTGGGACTGAACGAGGCCGTCTTTGGAATGGGCTGCTTCTGGGGCGCGGAACGGCTCTTCTGGGAGATCCCCGGCGTCTATTCGACCGCGGTCGGGTATGCGGGCGGCTTCACGCCGAACCCGACCTACGAGGAAGTCTGCTCGGGGGAGACCGGCCATGCGGAAGTCGTACGCGTGATCTACGACCCGCAGAAGATCCGCTATGAAGAATTGCTGAAGGCGTTCTGGGAATCGCACGATCCGACCCAGGGCATGCGCCAGGGAAACGATCTCGGCACTCAGTACCGCTCGGCGATCTACACGCTGGATCCGCAGCAGCGTCAGGCTGCGGAAGCCTCGCGACGCGCTTACCAGGCGCGCCTCACGGCCGCCGGACGGGGCGTAATCACCACGGAGATTCGCGATGCGCCGGAGTTCTTTTACGGCGAGGACTATCACCAGCAATATCTTGCGAAGAATCCCGGCGGGTACTGCGGGATTGGAGGGTGTGGGGTCCCCTTCAAATCCGAAGAGTTGGAGCTGGGCGAGAAGGTACAGTCGACGGTGCGCTGAGGGTTCCGTCGCGAAGTCATAGCTCCCGTAGCTGAGTACGGAGTCAAGTGGTGTCCGAATCACTCACTATCGGTGGGCTGGCAAAGGCCGCTGGCGTGCACGTCGAGACCGTCCGCTACTACCAGCGACGCGGTCTATTGCGGGAACCTGCTCGGGCTCTCAATGGGATTCGCCGCTACGCTGCCGCCGACGTTTCTCGACTGCGCTTTATCAAGCATGCGCAGGAAAGCGGTTTTCCCTGGACGAGGTGAATGCGCTCCTCGGATTGAGCGGCCGGCCAGCGTGTCGAGCGAGCCGCGCCGTGGCAGCGAAGAAACTGGAAGCGATCGAGGAAGGAATTCGGACGTTGAGCCGACTGAGGCGTGGGCTGCGCATATGGGTCGCGGCATGCGATGCAAATACCGGGGATTCTTGTCCGGCGCTGGAGAGGCTTGCCAGATAGAACTCATCGGAGACAGTCAAACCGCTATCCCTCGTTCGACAGCACTTTCCCCTCCTGTGTTACCAATCAGCTGCTGGTATCCATTTCTCGTAGTCGTCAACGGCGTCGTGCCTACATATAACTCGATGTTGTCCTGCCGCTCACCCGTGAATTTCCAGAGGAACCTCGGGCAACTCGGGCGATGCTGACTTACGCACCTTCGCGTTGCGGAAGTGACGTTGGGCTTGAGGGTCCGCTAGACTTCGAGGTATGGAGTCGAAAATCGCCAAAGAAGCCGAGCGGGCCCTAATCGAAGCGACCCAGCGGCTCAGCCCTGAAGAGCGCGTGAACGCGTTCTTGGCACATTGCCGTTTAGTGATGGAGCTGTTCGAGGCTGGCCAGAAGGTGCAGATCCGCCAAACGCAACGGCAGCCATGAGAACGACCCGGTCAGGTGAATCTGCACTTCTGCTGCTGGACGTTATCGACCTTCTGGCGAGTCACAAGATCGAGTACGCAGTAATAGGCGCCTTGGCGGCCTCTGTCCACGGTGCTGTCCGAGCGAGCATGGACGCCGACGTGGTCTTGTCCGTACGCCTGCCTGAGGCGAAAGACCTTGGGAGCACACTTACGGCGGCCGGGTTTCAAACGGAGCTGACTCGTGGCGACTTGGAGGACCCTATCCCAGCCCTGCTCAAAGTCACAGATCGCTTCGGCAATCGCGTGGATCTATTGATCGGGTTGAAGGGGCTTGATCCTCAGGCGTTCTCGCGCGCGATCGACGTTCCATTTCAGGGAAAGACGCTGAGGTTCATCGGGCGCGAAGACTTTATTGCAATGAAGGCGTTCGCTGGCGGCCCGATGGACTTGGTTGATGCTGCACGCGCGATCACTGCAGGCGGAGCGTCTCTCGACCTCGATCTGGTCCGCCGCCTCTCGAAGCGGTTCGGCACAGAGGCGTCGGAATCCCTGGATCGGCTTCTAAAAGGCTGAACTGTCGGTTCGAGACTCGCGGTCTGCGGCTGTCCAGCCGCGACGTCTACCGGAAATCTACCGAACGGGCTGCGGCGATGATGTAACTCGCTGGTTCCCGTGGCGAAGGCCGGAACCGGGCGGTGCGACCAAGCCGACTCCCGCGACATAAAGCACCGATTCCGAAATTCCGTCTATTCGCAAGTCCTTCTCGATCAGCGAGTCCTTGAGTGCGGCCGTGCTGAAGGGAGCCAGTCCCAGCCTCGTCGCCGTGAGGCAAAACGTCTGACAGAGATGGCCGGTCTCGAGCAGAACAACCCGATACGCCCGAGCTCTACCGTACTTCCACATGGTCCTGGCGAAAACCGCTGTCATGATGAACAGAGCCGCCGCCCCGGCAAAATAGGGCTGACCCGCACAATACGCACTCGCCAGGCGCGGACTTACTTTGGCAGGGAGCCTTGCCAAACGGTGCTCCCTGGCCTGGTAGTGATACATCCCCCTCTCGAGCCCGTCCACGCTGATCGCCATCAGATATACCTCGCCGGGGTGTCGGGCACCGCCGGAAGGGCTCGTCTTGTACGGAAGCCTTCCGAATACATTCGTCTGGATGTATCCCTGGACACCCCACGTCGTTTGCAGCAGCTTCGAGACGTTCTCCAGAGATACCTTCCCTTTCGCGAACTCTCTGTGAGTCCTCCTGGCGTGCAGCGTCTCGAAGAAAGTGTCACTCGCTATTTCATGCTGGGGCAGCCGGAGGGCATCGGCGCCGCGAATCGTTTTGAACTGAGGCGGGGCCGGAGTTGTCGGGAGTGTCTTCATTTTCTTCTCGATGGGCCACTCCCAGGGGACGTACGGGGTGTCCTTTGTCATGAAGTGAAACCCGCCTTCCGGAAGCCAGGGTCTCCATGAGGTCCCGACCAGTTCATCCCGCTCCCATTCTGCCGAGCCGTACTCGAGCAGGAGCTGGGCATCGATCAGCTGCAGTATCGCTCTTGCGACGCTCTCTCGGCTGTAGGCGCGGAACTCGAAGAGCGCCTCCCGGATCGTTCGCGGGGTGAAGAAGAAACGGATCACGTCCAGGGTTGCCGGATTTGCTGAGAACGTCCTTCTGGTGAGGTAATTCGCGATCCGCAGCTTGCCGCCCTCCCAGTATGCGATCTGACAGGATGCGCTCTTCAGCTTCATGATTCTCGGCCCATCCGCAAGGTCCGGATTACTAGTGGGCTACAAGGAGGCGAGTATGAACATGTGCATCCGTTTCAGGTTCTCGTATATTTCCTTCAACTCCGTCTCCAATTCCTCCCGACTGATCGTTCCGGCCTGATCGCGCTTTAGCAGCTTGTCGAGCTCGTCTTGAGCTCTCTTTGCAAGCCTGAGGGCGGCTTTCGCTTTCTCGCGTTTTACCGTCGTTGTTCTCGTGACTGTTCTCTTCGATGCCATATTTCAATCCTCGTTTGATCAAATTGAAACACCAGAGATGCTGCTTGAATCTCAACCCCGGACAACTCGCGCTCATCGATTACCGCAGGCCGGTCAACCTCATGCGGGTCAGCAATGCCTGAAATCTCGGGTCGCCGTGCAGATTGCGCAGCAGGGGATCAGTCTTGAGGTAGAGCATTCCGGCGTCGTGTTGTCGATAGGCGCGATCGAGCCACCGGAGAGCATCATCGAGCTCTCCTCTGTATGCGTGCACCTCGGCGATTCCGTAGGCGTCTGTCGCAGCGAATTTCCCTGTCAGTGAATTCAGCGCGGCATCCGACTCGGTGGGCCGATCCAATGCCGAGTAAGCGATCGCGAAACCGCGCAGTCTGTAGTCCTCGTTGGGCTCCCGTTGCATCGCTGCGAGTGCTGCGGCGAATTGGCCGAGGTACAGGCGAGCCATGCCAATCGAGCTATTAACCCCGTCGAACTCTGGATGCAAATGAAGCACCTTCAGGCGGGTCTCGAGGCATTGCTGAAGCCGGTTGGACGCGCAGAGTGCGACGCCGAGCGAGTCCAGGGTGTTCGGGTCGAGCGGATTCCGGTCGACTTTATCTCGGTACAACTCTACGGCCCGGTTGACCTCCCCGAACAGGATTGCGAGGTCACCGAAAGCGCCTGGCAACAAGTCAGATCGGGGGTCTATTTCGCGCATGCGTTCCGCGTCCGCCTGTGCAGCTTCCCAATTCCAGGTAACGTTCAATTCGAATCCGCCTCGCGTGTAATACGCCCAGACGAGATTCGGGTCGAGCTGGACGGCGCGGTCCAGCGCATCGAGAACTCGCCTGTTCTGGTCCTCCGATGGTGGTCCCTTTAGAACTTCCTCGTACAGGTAGGCGCTCGCCAGACGTGCCCACGCCAGCGCGTAATCGGGACTGATGTCGATCGCCTGTTGGTAGAGCTGGGCGGCTTTCTCGACATCGCGCAGGGTCCTGCGTGCCTTTAAGTAGTTTCCCTCCAAAACGAGGTTGTAGGCCCGGACATCAGGCTCCCGGTTCCCAGCCCCATGGCCGTTCCGCAAAGCCACTCGCAGGGCCTGGGAAACCTTCTCTGAGATCTCGTCCTGGACCTTGAAAATGTCGACGAAGTTGCGATCGTAGATCTGCGACCACAGTTGCACGCCGTCTGTGCCGCGAACCAGCTGCGCGGTGATGCGTAGCTGCTGTCCGTCCTTGCGAACGCTGCCTTCCAGCAGGTGCGTCACCCCGAGCGTGCGAGCGATCG
>MNCZ01000079.1 GCA_001914695.1 Gammaproteobacteria bacterium 13_2_20CM_66_19
CGCACCAGCGAGTTACGCGGCGAGAGGTCCAGGATGTAGTACTTCATGATCCACGCGGGCGTGATCAGGATCGGCTCGGCGTACACGTCGGGCGTCTGCGGCGCGTACTGCAGCAACTCGATCAGCCGGTTGCGGAACACCACCTTGCCGGGTGTTACGGCGACGTCCTTGCCGACCTCGAAATGCTCGGTGCCGCCGACACGGCCCCCGCGGGCGACGCGCTGCGCATCCTCGAGCCAGTTCTTGAGTCCCCGGATCAGATTCTGGCCGGACTCCGCCGCGGTGCGCTCGAGCAGCTCCGGATTCGTGTAGAGGAAGTTCGCTGGAGAGGCGGCTTCCAGCAGCAGCCGCCCGGTGAAATTCACGCGCGACAGGTCGGGATCAGCCGCTGCAGTCGCCGGGGTGAGCGCCTGTTTCCACCAGGAAGCCCAGTTGCCGTAGGCGCGCGCGTAGGCGTTGAAGGGCCAGACGTTCCAGGCGGCGTCGGTGAATCCGAGGTCTTCGTGACCGGGGGCGAGCGGCGCACCGCCCGCGGCACGGGTCATGAACTGCAGGCTGTCGAGGGTCTTCTCGTAGGCGCTGTGCGCGAGCTGCGCCTGCCGCGGCGGTTGAGTGGCGAGCTTCAGGTACCACTCCCACCAGGCCTTGAGATAGTCATCGGGAGCCAGCCCTCCGGTGAGGGCCGCGAGCTGAGCCCGCAATTGGCGCGCAATCTCGGCCTTCGACGCGGCCTCGGTACTCGGGGCCGCCGCGCGCGCTTTCCGGGCGCGCTGCGCGCTGCCGGCGTTGCGCGCTCCGGGTGTACGCGGCTGCGGCCGCGCCCCCGGTTTCTTCTTCGCATGAGCGCTCAAGGCGGTCTCCTCAAAGTGACACACCCGGGTGGGCGTCCGCCCCCCCGGGTGTGGGATACCGCCAAGATATCAGGCGGCCTTCTTGGTGGGCACTGCCTTCGCGGCGATCTCGCTGCCAAGCTGCGTGATCTTGCTCTGGATCTCGGTCGTGAAGCTCGCGAACTCCTCGGCACGGGCCCGCACCTTCTCGACGAACTGCGTCGTGAGCTCGGTCTGCTGGTTGAGCAGCTCGGTCGGGCTGGTCGCGTGGAACGCGGCATGCACACGCGCCAGGCCCGTCTCGAGGACGTCACCGGCAAAGGCGTACTGCAGCCGTGCGAAACGCTCGACGGCCTTGAAGCCTTCCTGCTGCGCCTTGAGAAGCGGCGCGAAAGACTCGCGGGCGGCCGCGATCATCGTGTTGGGGTCGAAAGTTCTGTCGCTCATGGTCGTCTCCGATGCGTTTGATCCTGATCCATCCACGCCGAGCATTCTACCCATGTTTGTATGCATTGCAAGATAAAAATAAGTGCTCTCAGGATAGAAGCTGAGTCACGAAACATAGAACTATATGAATATATTGATAAAAATAGAGATATAGCCCGTCTTCTCGTATAGTACGTATTGTCATGGAGTCATTTTGCATCGCAAACAAATATCAGGATCGAGGCGCCGGTCGGCGGCGCGGGAGCGCTCACATGCGCAGGCCGCCATCGACTTCGAGGCAGCGCCCGCTGAACAGCTCGTTCTCGAAGATGAAGCCCACCGCGTGCGCGATCTCCTCGGGCTCCCCGAGCCGCCCGAGCGGTATGGGCGCGGTCATCCTCGCGAGCGCTTCGGGCTTCATGCTCTCGACCATCGGGGTACGAATGAAACCGGGTGCGACAGCGCCGACGCGGATGCCATAGCGCGCCAGCTCCTTCGCCCACACCACGGTCATCGCCGCCACGCCCGCCTTGGCCGCCGTGTAGTTGGTCTGCCCGATGTTGCCGGCGCGCGAGATGCTCGAGATGTTGACGATCACCCCGCGCGAGGCGAGCCTGATCATGCGCTCAGCGGCTTCGCGCGCGCACAGGAAGACGCCCGTCAGATTCACGTCGATCACCGCCTGCCAGTCGGCGAGCGTCATCTTGCCGACCACCTGGCCGTCCTTCACCTTGACCAGCAGGGCATCGCGCACGATGCCGGCGTTGTTGACGAGACCATCGAGACGCCCGAAATCCGCGGTCACCTCATCGAGCGCGCCGATGACGCGGTCCTCGTCGGCCGCGTTGGCGACGTAGCTGCGGGCCGTCACTCCGGCCTCGGCGCACTGGGCGCGCGTCTCGTCCACCCCTTCGCGGTTGGTATCCATCAGCGCGAGATTGGCGCCCTTGCGGGCAAAGTGGAGGGCGAGGGAGCGGCCGATGCCGCGACCGGCGCCGGTCACGAGAATGGTCTTGTCGCGGACATCCACTTGGCTGTCACTCCGGTCGTTCTTGAATTCGAAAGCGGGCTTGCATCTCGAAGGGGACCCGGCCATCTGGCGGCGCGCGCTCAGGCGGCGCGCCTCAGCCGCGTCGCTTGGGCGACTCGGGCTTGGGCGGCGGCGTGCCCGCGGCGCCGGAGGCCGGCGTGGGCGTGAAGGCCGATAGCATCGAGGCCTGCATCTTGGCCCACATCTCCATGTTCTGGCGCGCCATCTCCGCGATCGGCGCCATCGGCGTCTCGAGCGCCTTGGCCATCTCCTGCTGCATCAGGTTCTGTTGGCGGAGCAGTCCCCCGATGCTCTGCTCGAGGTACGAGGTCAGCATCTGCTGGATGGGATTGCCGTAGAAGCGAATGATGGCCTCGAGCAGCTGGAGGCTCAGCACCGGGGTTCCGAACTGCTCCTGGCTCGCGATGATCTGCAGCAGGACGCCGCGGGTGATGTCCTCGCCGCTCTTGTCGTCGATCACCTTGATGCGCTGGCCGCTCGCGATGAGCTTGCGCAGGTCGTCGAGCGTGACGTGCCGGCTCTCCTCGGCGTCGTAGAGGCGCCGGTTGGCGTATTTGCGTATCAGGCGCTCTTCGGCCATGTTTACCGCTCTTTCAGCCGGCCGCGCACGGTTTTCGGCACGGAGAGGGTAGCCTCTGTGTATGCAGCGCACAATGACGGCCTTCACGCTTCCGGTAGCGATTCGCGGTGATGAAGCCACGGCTTTTCGCCTTTGTTTCCCATGGGTTATCTGACGGCGTCTTGACCCCCGCACCCTGATTTTCCGCAGCGCATACAGCCATGCAAAACCCCTTCATGAGCGCCGCCTTCAAGCCCGATCTGGCCTTCACCGGAGCGGCCGAGCGCTTCTTCGAGCTGCTGAAGAGCTTCAGCCTGCCGGGGGCCGGCGCGGCCGGCGCGGCCGGCGCGGCGCCGGACTGGTCGGCGATCGCCGGCTCGCTCGCCGGGCAGTTCGAGCAATGGCTGAAGAGCTCCCAGTCGGCGGGCCCATGGTTCACCGCCGCGAGCGCCCCCGGCTCGGGCGCGGGCTTCGGCGCCGCCGCCTCCTCCTTCGGTCCGTTACCGCTCGGTGCGGGCGCGGCTCCCCAACAGGACGCCCAGCGCAGCTGGGACCTCGTGGCGCGCCTCGCGCAGCTGCAGGCGCAGCTCGCCTCCTACTGGGGCGAGATCGCCCACGACGCCGCGCAGCGCTTCGTCACGCGAATGGGCGCCGCCGCGGGCGGCGCTCCGACCCTCGACGGCGCGCTCAAGCTCTATGAGCTGTGGGTGAATTGCGCCGAGGAGAGCTACGCCGCGACCGTGCGCAAGGAGGAGTTCTGCCGCCTGCAGGCGCAGCTCGCGAACGCCTCCGCGGCGCTGCTCGTCGAGCAACGCCGCCACGCCGAGACTCTGGTGCGCGCCTTCGGCCTGCCGAGCCGCAACGAAGTGGACGCGCTCTACGCGCAGCTCAAGGAGCTCCGCACGCAGCTCGCCGAGCTGACTGAGGCGCGCAGCGCAAAACCGCCGCAGCCCGATCGAGCGACTGCGGGGCGAGGAGCCGGAAAGCGACCCGCGAGCGCACCGGCGCGCGATCGACGGTCCCGGCGCGCGCGGAAGCCGCGCGCTTGAGGCCGTTCGGCGCCGACGCCTCGTTCCTCGCCGGCGCCGCCGGGGCATTCGTTCCCGAGCTCACGCTGCGTGTGGCTGACACGCTGGCGCGGCTGCGCCAGGCGCGCGACGTCACCGTGGGCTGCTCGGCGAAGCGCGCCGTGTGGAGCTTCGGCAAGACGACTCTCTACGAGTATCTGCCCCTCCGCGAGGCCGCCCGCGATGCGCCGCAGCGGTCGGCCGCGCGGCCGCTCCTCATCTGCTTCGCGCTCGTCAACCGCCCGTACGTGCTCGACCTGCAGCCGGACCGCTCGCTCGTGCGCCGGCTGCTCGATGCGGGCTTGAGCGTGTACCTCATCGACTGGGGCGATCCCGACGACGCCGACCGCTGCCTCGATCTCGAGGACTACGTCGAGCGCCATCTCGGGGGCTGTGTCCGCCATATCCTGGTGAGCCGGGGCACGAGCTCGCTCGACCTGCTCGGGGTGTGTCAGGGCGGGGTGCTGAGCCTGTGCTACACGGCGCTGCACCGACGGGAGGTGGCCAACCTCGTCACGCTGACCACGCCGGTGGATTTCCACACGCCCGACAATCTGCTCTCGAAATGGGTCCGCGAGCTCGACACCGAGCTGCTCCGGCAGAGCGGCAACGTTCCGGGCGAGGCGCTCAACGGCTTGTTCCTGGCGTTGATGCCCTTTCGCCTCACGCAGCAGAAGTACGTGCGCCTGCTCGCCGGCAACAGCGATCAGCGAGCGCTCGAGGACTTCGTGCGCATGGAACGCTGGATTTTCGACAGCCCGCCGCAGGCGGCGGTCGCGCTGGCCGAGTTCGTCCGCTGGTTCTACCAGGAGAACCGCCTGATCCGCGGCACGCTCCGGATCGGCGGCAAGCGGGTGGACCTCGCCGCCATCGTTCAGCCGGTGCTGAATCTCTACGCCCTCGGCGATCACATCGTGCCGCCGGGCGCCTCGGCCGCCATGGAGCGCTGCCTCGGCAGCCGCGACTACACCGGCTGCGGAATCGACACCGGGCACATCGGCATGTACGCGAGCCGCAAGGGGGCGGACGAGATCCCCTCCCGCATCATCTCCTGGCTGCGCGAGCGCCCCTAGAGCGGCGCCCGACGCGCGGGTGGACAGCGCGCGGAGCTTCAGTACCCGCGCTCGACATCCACCACCGACAGCATCGGCTCGCCGGCCGCATAGCGGCGCAGGTTCTCGACCACCACCGCGTTGCGCTGCTCCTCCGCGAACGGGGTGTCGGCCGAGACGTGCGGCGTGATGATGACATTCGGCAGATGCCAGAGCGGACTGTCCGGCGGCAGGGGCTCGGGATCCACCACGTCGAGGCCCGCGCCGGCGAGCCCTCCGCTCGCGAGCGCCGCGATCAGATCGGCCGTCACGGTGCTGCGGCCACGCCCCACGCTGATGAAATACGCGTCGGGCTTGAGGGTGGCGAAGAACTCCTTGTTGAAGACGCCGGTCGTCTGCGGTGTGAGCGGCGTGCAGTTGACGATGAAGTCGGCATCCTTCGCGAGCTTCGGCAGCTCGTCGGGGAGGCCCACGTAGCTGACGAAATCGGGTCCGGTGCGTCCGCTCGCGCGGGTCGCGATGACGCGCATGCCGAAGGCATGGGCGCGCCGGGCGACCTCGGTGCCGATGCCGCCGAGGCCGACTACCAGCACCGTCCTGCCCTCGAGGTCGGCGAGCTGCGGCGCCTGCGCGTCGTCGTCTTTCACCCAGTGAGCCTGCTGCTGCTGCTTCAGGAAGTAGTCCAGGTGGCGGCTCAGCACGAGCATCATTCCCAGCACGTGCTCGGCCATGCTCGGACCCATGGTGCGCTGCAGGTTGGTCAGGAGCATGTGACGCTCGCGCACCAGCGGCTGCTGCACGCAGCGCTCGACCCCCGCCGCCAGCCACTGGATCCACTGCAGCTGCTTCGCCTTCGAGAGCACCTCCGCCGAGCACACGCCGAGCGCGGCATCGGCGCCGGCAAGCTCCCGCGCGGAGGCGGCGCTCATCTCGATGAGCTTCGCGTGCGGGGCGGCCTGCTGCAGCTGCGGCAGCAGCTCATGCAGCTCCGGATTCACCAGCACGATGCGCGGCGAGTGCCACCCCTGGCGCTCGCGCACGGGCTGCGGCGCGACGTGCAGGCCGAGGGTCTCGATGAGATGGGCGGCCGATGGCGCCGCGGCGGGGGCGGGCTGCGCAGTGGCCGCCCGCGCGCCCGTCGCCGCGACGCACAGGGTCACGGTCGCGGCCGCCGCGACGAGTACACGGCGGGCGGTCCCACAAAAGTCGACTCGGGGCCTCACGAGCATGCGCATCTCCGCTGAGCGTCAGGGGTTCGGTGCGGCGAGGCTGATGAGCATACTGATCTCCCTCAGGCCATGCCGCCGCTCACCGAGATGACCTGCGCGGTCACGTACGCGGCTTCCTCGGACACGAGGAACGACACGAGGGCGGCGACTTCCTCGGGGGAGCCGAGACGGTTCATGGGCACCATTCGCTCGATCGCCTTCGCATCGAAGAGGCCGGCCGTCATCGGCGTGCCGATGATGCCGGGCGCGACCGAATTCACCGTGATGCCGCGCGTTGCGACCTCGAGCGCGAGCGCCTTGGTGGCCGAGTTCAGGGCACCCTTGGCGGCGGCGTAGTTGACCTGACCCTTGTTGCCGATGAGGGCGGCGACCGATGACACGTTGACGATCCGGCCCCAGCGGGTGCGGATCATGGGCAGCAGCAGCGGCTGCGTGGCGTTGAAGAAGCCGTTGACCGACACATCGATCACCCTCTGCCACTGCGTCGCGCTCATGCCCGGCAGCACCGCATCGTCGTGCACCCCGGCGTTGTTGACCAGGATCTGGATGGGGCCCTGCTCCAGCACCGCCTCGAGCGAGGCGCGCGTGGCGGCGCCGTCGGTGAGGTCGCAGCTGACGAGCGTCGCCTCACCGCCGCCCGCGCGGATCTCGCCCACCAGCGCTTCCGCGACGGTGACGCCGCGGTGCGAGTGCACGTACACGTGGTGTCCGTCGCGCGCGAGCCGCCGGCACACGGCGCCGCCGATCGCGCCGCTGCCGCCGGTCACCAGGGCGCGTCGCCCGGTGGCGCTCGTCGCACGCGGCTCGCTCATGCGTGGGTTCCGGTGGCGGGCAGCCCGAAGCTGGCGTCGAACACGATGCTGGCGCGTCCGCTGACGAGCTGCAGCCGCCCGCTCGACACCGAGAATTCGTAGAGCACCGTGCGGCCGTCGCCGGTGAGGCGCTCGGCGGCGGCGATCAGATCGGCCTCCAGGTCATCGAGCCGCTCGACGCGCAGCGACACGTTGCGCACGCTCGCCAGGTACCCGACGCTCGAGCCGATGCTGCCGCGAACGCTCGTGGCGACGGTGCTCGCAAGCGGCGCGCTGGCGGCAATGAGCGCTCCGTGCACCGCCATGGCCTGCGCGGCGTACTCGATGCCGCACGCCGCGCCGAGTCGGCCGTGCAGACGCAGCGGATTGTCGGCGCTGCGATGCGTTGCGCTCCGGCAGCGGATGCGCGCGGCGTCCCACGACAGCACCTCGTCGAGCAGGCACATGCGGCCCTTGTGCGCAATGTGCTGCTCGATCCACTGCCGGTCTAGAGGCATGGGCGCACCTGCACGGTGAGGCGCTCACCGTCGAGGTAGTCGAGGACGACGCTGCCCGCGGTGCGCCGCGCCAACTGCGCCAACAGCGGGAGACTGCGGGCGGCCGGAATCGAGGTGCGCAGGCTCTCGAGTGCGGCGTCCGGCATGCGATCCGTGGGAGCACGCCCGAGTGTGGTCACGACGCGCGCGAGCGACGCCGCACCCGCCTTCGGCGAGAGCACCAGCGCTACGCCGAACGCGTCCGCAATGGGGCGCGCGCTCCGCATGGGCTCGGGGTAACTCGCGTCATAGGCGATGAGGAGCACCGCGGTCCCTTCGACGACCACCTGCGTCAGGGCTTCCAGGAGCCCCGCGCCGAAGCTCGCATCATAGGCGCATAAGGCATTCGACGCGGCCGTCGCGCCGGTCGCGATGCCCCAGTAGCCTGCGGCCGCATTGTGCACCGAGTTATGAAAGCGCGTGGGCGAGAGCTGCCGGTCCGCCGAGGCCAGCACCTGGCAGATCTCGTGACAGTTCTCGCCGTCGCCGCCCGAGGAGGTGAACACCGCCGGCAGCCTCGCCGCATCGACTCCGGCGCGCTCCGTCGCCTCGAGACCGGCGGTGAGCGCGAGGCGCACGACCGCGCCGGTGCGCCGCCGCTCGGCGCTCGGCAGGCACTGAAGAGGCGGCAGCCGCGTGGGCGAGTGCACCCAGGGCGTCTCCCCCGTCAGCATCCGCGCGCCGTCGGGCCAGTTGGCGATGCCGGGTCCCACGAGGCCGATGCCGTCGACTGAGGCTTCGAGCGCCGTCACGGCCTCACCCGCCGCGGCCGAAGATCAGGCAGCAATTCGAGCCCCCGAAGCCGAAGGAGTTGCTCATCACGCGCGAGAGCGGTGCGGCGCGGTTCTCGAGCAGGTAGTGCACCGCGAGCGCGGGATCCACCTCGTTGGTGTTGACGCCCGCCGGCATCAGCCCGTGTCGCAGCGCGAGTGCGCAGATCACCGCCTCCAGCGCGCCCGCGGCGCCGAGCGTGTGACCGGTGGCGCCCTTGGTCGAGCTCGCCGGGACCTGCGTGCCGAGTACCCCCGAAACTGCGCGCGACTCGGCCTCGTCGTTGCTCGGTGTGCCGGTGCCGTGCAGGTTGATGTACTCGATGTCGGACGGATCGAGCGCGGCGGTCTCGAGGGCCGCGAGCATGGCGGCGCGGGCGCCGCGGCCCTCCGGATGCGGAGCGGACATGTGGTAGGCGTCGCTCGATTCGCCCACCCCGAGCAGCAGCACCGCATCCCCATCGAGGCTCGCGCCGGCGGGCTCGAGGAGCGCGAACGCCGCGGCTTCGCCGATCGAGATCCCGTCGCGCGCGAGGTCGAAGGGCCGGCAGGGGCCGCGCGACATCAGCTGCAGGGAGTGAAAGCCGTAGAGCGTGGTGAGGCACAGCGAGTCGACCCCGCCCACCAGCGCCGCATCGATCAGCCCCGCCTCGATGGCGCGGCGCGCCGAGGCGAACACCTTGGCGCTCGAGGAGCAGGCCGAAGAGATCACCACCGCGGGGCCGGCGAGCTTGAGCGCCTCGCGCGCGAAGGCCGCCAGCGAGAAGGTGTTGTGCGCGCCACGGTAGCGAAACTCCGCCGGCAGCGCGCCGCTCGCGGGGTCGCGACGCCGGTAGGCGAGCTCGGTCTCGAGGATCCCGGAGGTGCTGGTGCCGAGAAACACTCCGACACGCTCGCGCCCATGGCGCCCCGCGCTGCGTCTCACGGCCTCGGCAAACCCGTCCTGCACGAGCCCGAGCTGCGCCAGGCGATTGTTGCGGCACTCGTACTCTCGCAGCCCCGGCGGGAGCGGCGCCTCATCGACTCCCGCGACCTCGCCCACGAACGCGTCCAGCGTCACCGTCTCGAAGGCGCAGCGCTCAAGTCCCGTGCGCCGCTCGCGTAGCGCCGCGAGGGTGGCCTCGACACCGCGCCCGATGCAGCTCGTGGCCGTATAGCTCGTGAGCGCAAGCGCCTTCATGCGCCGCTAGTCTACGTCACGGGCTGCGCGCGGCACGATCCCGCCGCCGCGCGCAGCGTCACGGGAGTGAGTCCGGCCGCGGCGATGGCCGCGAGGAGCGGCGGCAGCACCTCGAGGATCACGGCACTCCCGGTGGTGGTGCGCGCCGAGCGCCCGTCGTGCAGCAACAGAATGTCGCGCGCCTCGAGGCCGCGCGTCAGCCTGCCGAGGACGCCCTGCGCACGGCCGCTCACCGTGTCGAAGCCGCGCCGCGTCCAGCTCACCAGGCGCAGGTTAGCGCGCGCCAGCGCCGGCTCGAGGAAGGGATTGCGCAATCCCGCGGGGGCGCGAAAGAACTGCGCCACCTCCCCGGTCGCCGCGAGGATCGCCTGCTGCGCGCGGGCGATCTCGTCCGCGAGCGCGCGCGGCCCGAGGAGCGAGAAGCGGTGGAGATGGCGCTGACTGTGGTTCTCGATGGTATGGCCGCGCTCGACGATCTCGCGCGCCAGCGCGGGGTGCCGGTTGACCCGCTCGCCGACGCAGAAGAAGGTCGCGCGCGCGCGGTGCTCATCGAGCAGCGCGAGCACGCGCGGCGTGACGTCGGGATCGGGCCCGTCGTCGAAGGTGATGGCGATGGCCGCCGCGCCGCCGGCGCCGGCCTCGGGCAGGCGCGTCCAGTTGGGGCCGAGCAGCTTACTTCTCGGCCACAGTCCCACCGCGCCGAGCAGCACATGATCGGCCACGACCGCCGACAGCGCCCACGGCCACCACTGCGGGCGTGCGAGCGCTGCGCCGGCCGCGGCGAGGTGCAGCGCGACCGAGCCGCGGA
>MNCZ01000098.1 GCA_001914695.1 Gammaproteobacteria bacterium 13_2_20CM_66_19
TTGATGCGCAGGTACAGCTCGGTGCTCTCCTCCGCGGGCCCGGAAATGATGAGCGGGGTGCGCGCCTCGTCGATGAGGATCGAGTCGACTTCGTCGACCACCGCAAACGCGACCCCGCGCTGCACCCGCTCTTCCAGGCGGAACGCCAGGTTGTCGCGCAGGTAATCGAACCCGAACTCGTTGTTGGTGCCGTAGGTGATGTCGCAGGCGTATGCGGCGCGCTTCTCGCTCGGGCTCTGCGCGTTCTTGATCACCCCGACGGTGAGCCCGAGGAAGCGATAGACGGGCCCCATCCAGTCGGCGTCGCGCTGCGCGAGGTACTCGTTCACGGTGACGATGTGCACGCCCTCGCCCGTGAGCGCATTGAGATAGGCCGGGAGAGTGGCCACCAGCGTCTTGCCCTCGCCGGTGCGCATCTCGGCGATCATCCCCCGGTGCAGCACGATCCCGCCGATCAGCTGCACGTCGAAGTGGCGCATCCTCAAGGTGCGCTGCGCCGCCTCGCGCACCACCGCGAACGCCTCGGGCAGCAGATCATCGACGGTCGCGCCCTCCTTCAGCCGGCGGCGGAACTCGTCCGTCTTGGCGCGCAACGCCTCGTCGCTGAGAGACTTGATGTGCGGCTCGAGCTCCCTGGCGGCGCGCACGGCGCGCCCGTAGCCACGGATGAGCCGCTCGTTGCGGCTGCCGAAGACGCGGGTGAGGAGTTGGCGCAAGAGGTGACCCGTTGACCTGAAAACAGCATGACCGACAAGCACTTACCGCGCGTGCCGGGCTTCGAAAGCGGCGTATTGTACGAAATACTTGACTGCGCCACTAACCGAATATTGCCTGTTCCACACAGGCTCGATTCCGTTGTCCGCTTCGCGCTTCCTCTGCGAGCACCTGCACCAGAATCTCTTCCGGGCATGCATCTCCCGCATCCACGCGCAGGTCCCGGTCGTCACGACCGGCCAGCTGGCGAAGACCCTCCGCCAGCAGATTCCGTGCGGCATTGACATCGCGGTCGTGCAAGGTCCCGCATTTCGGGCACTTCCACTGCCGCTCATCCAGCCGCAACTCATCGAGCGTGTGCCGGCATGCCGAGCAGGTCTTGCTCGAGGGGTACCAGCGATCCACCTCGACCAGGATCTTGCCGTACCACTCGCCCTTGTAGGCCAGTTGCCGGCGCACCTCGCTGAACGCCACATCATGGATCGCGCGGGCGTGTATCCCCCGACCCAGCCCCTTGACGTTCAGGTCCTCGATACAGATCAAATCGAAGTCTCGCACCAGACGCGTAGTAAGCGCGTGCAGGGCGGCCTGACGCTCTTGCCTCACGTGCGCATGCGCCCGTGCTACCCGCAGCCGTTGCTTCTCACGCCGCCGACTGCCTTTCTGCCGTCGGGCAAGACACCGCTGCTGCTGACGCAGGTATCTGAGGCGGGCGCGGTAGCGCTTGGGATTCGGGATCTTCTCCCCCGTCGAGAACGCCGCTAGATCCTTAAGTCCCAGATCCACCCCCACCAGGCGGTGCGTGATGGGCAACAACGATGTCTCAACTTGCGAACAGAAGCTCACGTGGTAGCGCCCCGTGGCGTCGCGCGAGAGCGTCATCAGCCCCGGTCGCTCGACTTCAGGGAGCGATTCGGCGAGCTTCAGCGCACCGAGCTTAGGCAGAGTCACCAGCCCGCGCGCCCAAGCCGCCCCCACACCCTGAAACCGCAGACTCCCGGAGGTGCTTTTCCCTTTGAACCGGGGGTAACGAGCACGGCGGGCGAAGAAGTTGCGAAATGCCGCATCCTGATCGCGCAGGCACTTAGTGAGACACGTTGCGGGCACCTGTGCGAGCCACTCGTGGCCCGGGGTTCTCTTCCACTGGGTCAGCCAGCGCGAGACATCATTCCCCGTGAGCGTAAGTCCGCACTCGCGGTACGCCTCGGAACGGATGGCGAGAGCCGTGTTCCAAAGCCAGCGAGCCGCGCCGAACCATCGGTCGAGCAGCCGGCGCTGAGCGCCGTTCGGATAGGCTCGAAGGCGGTAGCTTCGCGTGACCGTTCTGATCTGACAATTATATCCTGCCACCAAGTCACTCGCGGGCGAATTCAACGTGCGTTCGTATAACAACCCGCGTGGGCGGTAAGAACATACATCCTGCCGCGCTTAAGGGTTAAGCCGACGGGTTGTCAACGTACTTGGGACCGGCCGGCGCCAAATTGGTTCTGGGCCCCGGGAGCTCATTGGTCGGGGGACCGCTTCCAGGAGTCCGATTGGCGGCTCGACGCAGCGGCGAATGGAGGGCGATAGGCGCGATCGCGGCACGCCCAAACGGAGCGTGGCCGCGATCAGTGGCCGATGAAGGAGAGCGGATTCACCTGGCGGCCGTTGCGCAGCACTTCGAAGTGCACGTGCGGTCCGGTCGAGCGGCCGGTCGAGCCCATGAGCGCGACGGACTCGCCGCGCTTCACCATCTGGCCGACGGCGACCAGCGTGCGCTGGTTGTGGGCGTAGCGGGTGACGTAGCCGTCCCCGTGACTGATCTCGACGAGCTTGCCGAAGCCCGAGCGCTCGCCCGCCCAGGTGACCACGCCTTCCGCGACCGCGACCACCTTGTCGCCCATCGCACCGGCGAAATCCACGCCCTTGTGGAAGGCCTCGCGGCCGTCGAAGGGGTCGGCGCGCTCGCCGAAGTAGGAGGAGATGAAGCCGCGGGCGACCGGGCGCCCCTCGGGATGAATGTCCTCTTTCAGCTCCTGCGCGAGAATGACGTTCTCGAGCGCGGCGAGCTGCGAGTCGCGCAGGTTCACGCGTTGCTCGAGCTGCGCGAGCATCTGCGTGAGATCGGGGATCCCGGCGCTCACGCCCTCGCCGTCGTTCTCGGGCCCGCCGCTCGGCGGGGCGACGTCGAAATTGAACTCGCGGCTGTCGATGTCGGCCATCTCGGTGAGGCGCCGGCCGAGGGCATCGAGCCGGATGACGTGCGCATTCATCGCACCGAGGCGCATCGCCATGGCGTCGACGCGCAGTTGCAGCTGTTGCTTGAGGTCTGCGAGCTGCTTCTTCTGCTCGGCCAGGACGTTCCCGAAGCGGGGAATGTCGGAGAGCATGCCGCGCTGGTGGGCGCCGAGGCCGTACTGGAGGCCGAGTGCGAAGGCGCCGCCGAGAACGAGCAGTGTCAGCGCCGCCACCACGCTCAACGTGAGCGGCCGCGCGAGATTCAGCTGTCGCGCCTTGCCCTTGCGTCTCAGGAAAATGATGTTCATGCAGTGCGTTCTTGCCTAAGGGTCCAAAGTCGGCAGGCAACGCCAGCTGGGGTCTACGAGCCATGCCCGAGCGTTAAGCGCCCTGTTCTCTTTCGAAACTCGATACCATGCTGGCAACCCCGCTGTCATAGCTCCTCGCTTTAGACCGGTGGCTTTGCGTCCCCGCCTTTCGGCGGGTTTGCCCATTAGCAGCAAGGGCAATATGCCGAAGAAGATGGCACGAAACAAGCGTGGCAGATCGGCAATGAGGACTGCGGCAGGTCCCGGCCGCACGCGGACTCATTCTGTAAAGGAGCTTTTGTCAAGCGGCGCGCCCGCTCTGACGCGCGTCACAGATCAGGCCGCGCGCGCGAGCTTCTGGAGCGGCTGGCTGTGTCGTCATCTGCCGACAGACCTCGCGCCCACCGTATCCGGCGTCGTCGAGCGCGAGGGCACGCTCGTGATTTTCGCGGCCTCGGCGGCCTGGTGTGCGCGGCTGCGTTACGCGCTCGAGGAGCTCGAGCCCGAGATCCGTGCCGACTTTCCCGCGCTCACCGCGATCAGCGTGCGTGTGCGTCCGCGCGGCTGAGCGCAGCGCGCGTTTGGCACTCAGCCCCGGGGCGGGTGGTGCAGAGCCGGCCCTTCGATATAGGAGATCGGTGCGTCCGCATAGCGCTCGAACACCACTTCCTCCCAGGTCGAGGCGTCCGCGAGCAGCGAGCGCAGGAGCTTGTTGTTGAGCGCGTGCCCGGACTTGTAGCCGCTGAACTCGCCGATGAGGCTGTGACCGAGCAGGTACAGGTCACCGATCGCGTCGAGGATCTTGTGTTTGACGAACTCGTCCTCGTAGCGCAAGCCGTCCTCGTTCAAGACGCGGAAGTCATCGAGCACGATCGCGTTGTCGAGACTCCCGCCGAGCGCGAGGTTCCGCGCGCGCAGCGTCTCGAGGTCCCGCATGAAGCCGAAGGTGCGCGCCCGGCTGACTTCCTTCAGGAACGAGGTGGTGGAGAAATCCATGGACGCGCGTTGCGAGCGGCGCTTGAAGACCGGGTGGTTGAACTCGATCTCGAAGTTCACCTTGAAGCCGTCGAAGGGATCGAACTGCGCCCACTTGTCCCCGTCCTCGACGCGCAGCCGCTTCTTCACGCGGATGAAGCGTTTCGGCCGGCGCTGCTCCTCGATGCCCGCCGACTGCAGCAGGAACACGAAGGGCCCCGCGCTGCCGTCCATGATCGGCACTTCCGCGGCGGAGAGCTCCACGACCGCGTTGTCGATGCCGAGTCCCGCGAACGCCGACAGCAGGTGCTCGACCGTCGAGACGCGCGACTCGCCCCGGCCGAGCGTCGTGCCGAGCACGGTATCGCGGACGTTCTCCGCATGCGCGCGGATGTCCACGGGGTCCGGCAGGTCGGTGCGCCGGAAGATGATGCCCTCGTCGGGGCCTGCGGGGCGCAAGGTCATCAGGACCTTCTTGCCCGTGTGCAGGCCGACACCGGTGGCGCGAATCGAGTTTTTCAGCGTCCGTTGTCCGACCATGCGTGCTGGCGTGTTCCTTTACCGACCGCGCACTTGCGCTGCACATCGGGGTCGATGCCGACAGAGAGACCGCCGGTACGCCGGCCCCTCCCCCAAGGCGCTCTCTATAAGGCGCGCTACCGTATCACATCAGTCGGCCTGCCGCCGCAGGAAAGCCGGGATATCGAGCACGTCCTCCGGGTCGGCATCGGTGCGCAGCCCGTCTCCGACCGCCCGTTGGCGCTGCACGGTCGGCTTGTCGAGCGCGGCGTAATCGCTGCTCGACAGGGGGCGCCGGACCATGCGCATGTGCGGCTCGGCGCGCAGCTCGCGCGGGTCGGCTCGGCCCGCAAACTCGCGCTCGCGGGGTTGAGTGAGGGGCGAGCGCACTGCAGCAGCGGGCCGGCCCAGACCCGTTGCCACGACGGTCACGCGCACCTGGTTGTCGAGCTCCGGATCGATGACCGTGCCGACCACCACGGTGGCGTCGTCCGAGGCGAACTGCTTGACGATCTGACCGACTTCCTGGAATTCGCCGATCGAGAGGTCCATGCCGGCGCTGACGTTCACGAGAATGCCGTGAGCGCCGGCGAGGTTGATGTCCTCGAGGAGCGGCGAGGAGACTGCGGCCTCGGCCGCCGCGCGCGCCCGGCCCTCCCCGCTCGCGGCGCCCGATCCCATCATCGCCATGCCGGTCTCCGCCATGACCGTGCGCACGTCGGCGAAGTCGACGTTGATCAGGCCCGGACGGGTGATGAGCTCGGCGATGCCCTGCACTGCGCCCTGCAACACCTGGTTCGCCGCCTTGAAGGCGTCGAGGAGCGTGGTCTGCGGACCCAACACGGTCAACAGCTTCTGGTTGGGAATGGTAATCAGCGAGTCGCAGAACTTGGATAGCTCGGCGATGCCGTTGTCGGCGACGCAGGCGCGCTTGTTGCCCTCCATCTCGAAGGGCTTGGTCACCACCGCGACCGTGAGAATGCCGAGCTCATGCGCCACCTGAGCGACCACGGGAGCCGCTCCCGTGCCGGTGCCGCCGCCCATGCCGGCGGTGATGAACAGCATGTCGCAGCCCTCGACCAGCTCGACGATGCGGTCGCGGTCCTCCATCGCCGCCTGACGGCCGACTTCCGGGTCGGCGCCCGCCCCCAGCCCCTTGGTGATGTTGCAGCCGATCTGCAGCGCCGTCTTCACCTTGGCGTGCTTCAAGGCCTGCGAATCGGTGTTGACGCACATGAACTCCACGCCGTCGATACCGGCGGTCACCATATGCGCCACGGCGTTGCCGCCGCCCCCACCCACGCCGATCACCTTGATCACGGCGCTCTGACTGTACGCGTCCATCAGTTCAAACATGGTCGTCGCTCCTTACAGGAATACAAACGGTTGGTTGAGTCGTTCTTGGCTCTGTCGTCGTTGTTGGCTCTGTCAGCTTCAAAAGTTGCCCTGGAACCACGAACGCATGCGCTCGAGCACCGACTTGCCGTTCCCGCCGAAGGAACGCCCGCGGTGCACGGGCAGCACGTTGTCGCGCGCGTAGAGCAGCAGCCCCACGCCGGTGGAAAAGATCGGATTGCGCACCACGTCGGTGAGGCCCCGCACGCTCTGCGGGACGCCGAGACGCACCGGCACGTGGAACACCTCCTCGGCGAGCTCGATCGCGCCTTCCATCTTGGCGCTGCCACCGGTGAGCACGACGCCGGCCGCGATCACTTCCTCCAAGCCGCTGCGCCGCAGCTCCTCGTGCACGAGTCCGAACAGCTCCTCGTAGCGCGGCTCGACGATCTCGGCGAGCGTCTGGCGCGCGAGACGGCGCGCGGGGCGCTCGCCGACGCTCGGCACCTCGATGCTCTCGTCGGGGTTGGCGAGCTGCGACAGCGCGCAGGCGTAGCGGATCTTGATGTCCTCGGCATACTGGGTCGGTGTGCGCATCGAGACCGCGATGTCGTTGGTGACCTGGTCGCCGGCGATCGGGATGACCGCGGTGTGACGGATCGCCCCGCTCGAGAACACCGCGAGGTCCGTGGTGCCGCCGCCGATGTCGACGAGACAGACTCCGAGCTCCTTCTCGTCCTCGGTGAGGACCGCGAAGCTGGACGCGAGCTGCTCGAGCACCACGTCATCCACGTCGAGCCCGCAGCGCTGGATGCACTTCTCGATGTTCTGCGCCGCGGAATCCGCCCCGGTGACGATGTGCACCTTCGCCTCGAGACGCACGCCCGACATGCCGATCGGGTCGCGGATGCCCTCCTGACCGTCGACGATGAACTCCTGCGGCAGCACGTGCAGGATCTTCTGGTCCGCGGGTATCGCGACGGCCTTGGCGGCGTCGATGACGTGCTCGACATCGCCGTGGCTCACCTCCTTGTCGCGCACTCCGACCACGCCGTGGGAGTTGAGGCTCCTCACGTGGGAGCCCGCGATGCCGGCGAACACCGAGTGGATCTCGCAGCCGGCCATGAGCTCGGCCTCCTCGACCGCGCGCTGGATCGACTGCACGGTCGACTCGATGTTGACCACGACACCTTTCTTCAGGCCGCGCGAGGGCTGTGAGCCGAGGCCCAAGAGCTCGATCGATCCATCGAGCCCCACCTCGCCCACCAGCGCCACCACCTTCGAGGTGCCGATGTCGAGACCGACGATGAGGTTGCGTTCCGCACGCTTAAGCATCGTGACCACCTTCGCGACCGGGCACGCGCGCGGCGGCGCCGCGCCAGCCGATGGCAAACCCGTTCGTGTAACGCATGTCCACGTAGGCAATCTCGTCGCCGCGCTGCGTGACGAGCTTCAGCGCGGTGCTCATGAATTTCTCGAAGCGCTCGTCCACCTGGCGCCGCCCGAGCCGCACGGTGATGCCGTTGGCCAGATCGAATTCCCAGGCGCCGCGCGCATCGAGGCGCAGCGCCGTGAGCCGCAGCCCCGCCTGCGCCAGTCGCCCCTCGGCGGCGAGATAACGCTGCGCCACCACCGACTCCTTGCCTTCGGGACCCTCGAGCCGTGCGAGCTCGGGCGGAATGTGGTGCGCGTCCGGGTCGAAGAGCTCACCGCGCGTGTTGAGGAGGCCGTGCTCGCCCCAGCGGGCTGCGGCGCTCTGCTCGACGACCAGCACGGCAAGTCCCCGCGGCCAGAATCGCTCGACACTCACCGCCTCCACCCACGGGAGCTTATGGATGGCGCGGCGCACCGCGGCGAGGTCCACCGAGAGCAGGCCCACGCCGTGCAGCGTTCCTTTCACCGCGCGCTCGACGTCGACCGGCGCGACGCGCTGGAAGCGCCCGGTGACCGCGACCGTCTCGATCGGTTGATCGAACGCCCACGACACGGCGCTTGCGAGCGCGGCAACGCCCGCCACCGTGCCGAGCGTGAGTCCCACGGCGCGCCAGTTGGTCGCGGGCGCCTTGAGCGCGCGCTCGGTGGGTCTGCGGCGGTTCCTGGGTCGTCCGAACATGACTTCCTACGCCTTGCCCCGGCTTCCGGCCCTGCGCTTCGCAGCGGCCTTGCGCTTCGCAGCGGCCTTGCGCGTCGCGGAGGCTTTCGCCTTCGCGGGAGCCTTGGCTCTTGCCGGGTCCGCGGGCCGACGGGTGAAGCTGGTCTCGAGCACGCGCCACACGAGCTCATCGAAATCGACGCCGATGGCGCGCGCCGCCATCGGCACCAGGCTGTGGCTCGTCATGCCGGGAATGGTGTTGATCTCGAGGAGCAGGGGGCGCCCGGCCGCGTCCATCATGAAATCCGACCGCCCCCAGCCCGAGGCGCCCGCCGCCTCGAAGGCCGCGAGTGCGAGGCTCGCCAGGTGCGCCTCGGCGCTCGCCGAGAGGCCCGAGGGGCAGAAGTAGCGGGTGTCGTCGCGGAAGTACTTCGCCTCGTAGTCGTAGAACACTCTCGGGGTCTCGATACGGATCGAGGGCAACGCCTGATCCTTGAGGATCGAGACGGTGTACTCCGGGCCCGGAATCCAGGCTTCCGCGAACACCAGAGTCTCCAGTTTCGCGGCCACGGCGTAGGCGGCGGGCAGGTCCGCGGCGCGCTCGACCTTCGACATGCCGACGGAGGAGCCCTGGGTGGCCGGCTTCACGATCAGCGGGAGCTTGAGGCGCTCGAGCGCGTGCTCGAAATCCTCCTCCCCGCGCAGCACCACGAAGTCCGCGCTCGCGACGCCCACGGAAAGCGCGAGGCGCTTGGTGCGCACCTTGTCCATGCCGATGGCCGAGCCCATGACGCCGCTGCCGGTATACGGGACACCGAGGTACTCGAGCGCGCCCTGCAGCGTCCCGTCTTCGCCCCCCGGTCCATGCAGCGCGATCCACACGCGCGCGAAGCGCCTCAAGGGCAGCTCGTCCAGCGGCCGATCGCGCGGGTCGAAGGGGTGCGCGTCCACGCCGCGGCGCCTCAGGCCCTCCAGCACCGCGTTGCCGGAGAGGAGCGAGATCTCGCGCTCGCTGGAATCGCCGCCGTAGAGCACCGCCACGCGTCCGAACTCGCCCGGTGCGGCGACGCGGCGCTCGGCTCGAGGGTCGTAGGTGAGGCGCATGGCTCTACGGCACTCCCACGATCCGCACCTCGGGAGTGAGCTGGACGCCGTGCACGCGCGCGACCGTCTCGCGCACATGGGCGATGAGGCGCTCGAGGTCGGCGGCGCTCGCCTCTCCGTGGTTGATGATGAAGTTGGCGTGCTTCTCGGATACCGAGGCGCCCCCGATGCGAAAGCCCTTGAGGCCGGCCGCCTCGATGAGGCGCGCGGCGTGGTCTCCCGGCGGGTTGGTGAACACCGAGCCGCAGCTCCACTCGCCGATCGGCTGCGAGGCCCGGCGCCGCTCGAGGAGCGCGCGCACCTCGCTCTCGTGCGCCGCGGGACGGCTCTCGAAGCTCAAGCTCGCCTCGAGGAACCATTCATCAGGCTCAGGCCCGATGACCTCGCGGTAGCCGACCCGGTACTCGGACGCGGGGCGGGTGCGCGTCGCGCCGCCGCGGTCGATGGTCGTGACGGCGAGCACGTGCCCCCAGGTTTCCCCGCCGAAGGCGCCGGCGTTCATCGCGAGCGCACCTCCGAGCGTGCCCGGGATGCCCGCGAAGAATTCCGCGGGCCCAAGCCCCCACTTGATGCACTGCCGGGCGATGCGCGCACAGGCGACGCCCGCCTCGGCGCGCACCGTGCTCTCGCCGGTGCGGTCGAGGAGATCGAGCGCGCCGTGCGTGCTCACGACCACGCCCTTCAAGCCGCCGTCGCGCACCAGCAGGTTGCTCCCGAGCCCGATCCAGTGGATGGGCACCGCGGGCGGGAGCGAGCGCAGGAACTCTGCGAGCTCGACGCGATCGCGCGGATTGAAGAAGACCTCCGCCGGGCCCCCGACGTGCCAGGAGGTGTGCCGGCTCAAGGGCTCATCGCGGCGCACCCGCTCGCGGAACTCCGGGGCGATGGCGAGGCTCACCGCGAGCTCCCCGGCGGCAGGAGCGCCGCGAGCGCGCCGGGCAGCGCATGCGCGACGGCGCTGATGTTGCCCGCGCCCATGGCGAGGATGACGTCGCCGTCCGAGATCACGTCCTTGAGCGCCGCGGCGAGCTCCTCGACCTTCTCGACGAACAGCGGCTCGAGCACGCCGCGGCTGCGCACCGCGCGGCAGATGGCGCGGCCGTCGGCGCCGGCGATCGGGGCCTCGCCCGCCGCGTACACCTCGGTCACGGCCAGCGCGTCCGCCCCCGAGAGCACCTTGCCGAAATCGTCGATCAGGTCGCGGGTGCGGGTGTAGCGGTGCGGCTGGAAGGCGAGCAGCACGCGCCGACCCGGGTAGGCCTGGCGCACCGCTTCGAGCGTCACGGCGACCTCGGTCGGGTGGTGCGCGTAGTCATCGACGATCGTCACGCAGCCGACCGCGGTCGGCACGTCGGCGATGTGCTGGAGCCGGCGGTCGATGCCCTGAAAGGTGGCGAGCGCGTTGAGGATCGCCCGGTCGTCGATGCCGAGCTCGGTGGTGACCGCGATCGCGGCGAGCGCGTTCGCGACGTTGTGAGTGCCGGGGAGATTCAGCTGGACGTCGAGCGGCGCGCTGTCCCGTCGCGCCACCTCGAAGCGCGTCTTGAGGCCCGCCGGGCGGAGATTCGCGCCGCGCACGTCGGCGCCCGGCGAGAGGCCGTAGAAGAGGATCGGCCGTCCCACCTCCTGCACGATGCTCGCCGTGTGCGGATCGTCCGCGCACAGCACCGCGAGACCGTAGAACGGCAGGTTGTGCAGGAAGTCGGCGAAGCTCTGCTTGAGGAGCCCGAAATCGCCACCGTGGGTGGAGAGGTGATCGTTGTCGATGTTGGTGACGACCGCGATCAGGGGCTGAAGGTGCGTGAAGGAGGCGTCGCTCTCGTCGGCCTCGGCCACGAGGTAACGCCCGGCGCCGAGCCGCGCGCTGCTCGCGCCGCTCTTCAAGCGTCCGCCGATCACGTAGGTCGGATCCTCGCCGCCCTCGGAGAGGATGCTGGCGATCAGGCTGGTGGTGGTGGTCTTGCCGTGCGTGCCGGCGACCGCGATCGAATAGCGGAAGCGCATCAGCTCGCCGAGCATCTCGGCGCGCGCCACGACGGGCACGCGTGCCGCGAGCGCCGCCTGCACCTCGGGGTTGTCGCGCGGCACGGCGGCCGAGACGACCACGACGTCGGCGCCGGTGATGTTCGCCGCCGCGTGACCGAAGGCGATCCGCGCTCCGAGTCCCGCGAGCCACTGCGTCACCGCGCTCTCCTTCAGGTCCGAGCCCTGCACGCGGTAGCCGAGATTCAGCAGCACCTCGGCGATCCCGCTCATGCCGCTGCCGCCGATGCCGACGAAGTGGATGGTGTTGATGCGCCGCATCCGGTCGCGCCGGTCGGGCGTGACGCGACGCTCGACCGCCGGCCGCTCGGGAAGGGTGCGCCGCTCGCCTCTCATGCGGCCCTCCGTGCCCACTCGAGGCAGGAGGCGGCGAGCTCGTCCGCGGCGCGGGGCCGCGCGAGCAGCCGCGCCCGCTCGGCCATCGCGAGGAGCTGGCCGCGCCCGGCGGCGAGCCGCTCGAGCTCGGCGGCCAGCCGCTCGGCGGTGAGCTCGCGGTCCGCGATCAGCACCGCAGCTCCCGCGCGCACGAGATACTGAGCGTTGTAGGCCTGGTGGTCGTCGACGCTCGCCGGGTACGGCACGAGGATGGCGCCGACCCCCACCGCGGCGAGCTCCGACACGGTGAGGGCGCCGGCACGGCAGATCACCAGGTCCGCCCACCCATACGCCTCGCTCATGTCCTCGATGAACGGGCGCACGTCGGCCCGCACCCCCGCCTGGGCGTAGCTCGCGCGGCCGGCGTCGATCCAGCGCTCGCCCGCCTGGTGGCGCACGTCGAAGGCGAGCGAGCCGGCGAGGCGCTTGAGCGCGAACGGCACGACCGCATTCAGGCGTGCCGCGCCCTGACTGCCGCCGATCACGAGGATCCGCACCGGTCCCGCGCGCCCGGCGAAGCGCGCCGCCGGCGGCGGCAGCGCGCTGATGTCGGCCCGCACGGGATTACCGATGACGCGCGAGTGGATGTTGCGTCCGAAGCTGCCCGGGAAGCCCTCGAGCACCTGCCGCGCGAGATGCGCGAGGATGCGGTTGGTGAAGCCGGCGATGGCGTTCTGCTCGTGGATCAGGAGCGGCCGGCGCGTGAGCCAGGCGGCAAGTCCCCCCGGTCCCGTCACAAAGCCCCCGAGACCCACCACGACGACCGGGCGGTAGCGCCACATGACACGCAGCGCCTGGATCAGCGCGAGGGTCAGCCGTATGGGCGCACCGACCCAGGCGAGGATCCCCTTGCCGCGCAGCCCCCCCACCGAGAGCCGCTCGAGCGGGATGCCTTCCGCCGGAATGACCCGCGACTCGAGTCCGCTCGCGGTTCCGAGCCAGATGACCTCGAGCTGCTGCCCGCGCAGCAACCGCGCCAGCGCCAGCGCCGGGAATACATGTCCACCGGTGCCGCCGGCCATGATGAGGACCGGCCCGCTCACGCCGCACTCCTCGCAGTGGCCGCGCCGCGCTGCTCGCGCGTGGCCTCGTGATGGACGCGCAGCACGAGCCCCACCCAGGCGAGCGCGACCACGAGGCTCGAGCGGCCGTAGCTCATGAGCGGCAAGGTCAGTCCCTTGGTCGGCAGCACGCCCATGTTGACGCCGATGTTGATGAAGGCCTGGATGCCGACCCAGAGACCGAAGCCCGCCGCGAGCAGGCTCTGGAACCTCAGGTGCGCATCCGAGGCGAGGCGCGCGATGTGGAAGCTGCGCCAGATGAGGCCGAGGAAGAGCGCGAGCGTGAGCGCCACCCCGGCGAGCCCCAGCTCCTCCGCCAGCACCGCGAACAGGAAATCCGTGTGCGCCTCGGGCAGGTAGAACAGCTTCTGTACGCTGTCGCCGAGCCCGACGCCGAGCCACTGGCCGCGGCCGATGGCGATCAGCGACTGGGTGAGCTGGAAGCCGCTGTTGTAGGGATCCGCCCACGGGTCGAGGAAGGCGGTGAGGCGCCGCAGGCGATAGCTCGAGCTGACCGCCAGCACCGCAAAGCCCGCTCCGGCGAGGGCGGTCGTGGCGATCACATAGCGAAGGCGCGCACCGGCGAGGAACAGCAGCGCGAAGCCGGTGGCGAAGAGAACCGTCGCCGCGCCGAAGTCGGGCTCCGCGAGCAGCAGCGCGCTCGCGCCGGCGAGCAGCACGAGGGGCTTCCCGAGCCCGGTGAACGATTCGCGCAGCTCCGCCTCGCGCCGGACGGCGTAGCTGGCGAGATAGACCAGCACCAGCATGCGCGAGAGCTCCGAGACCTGGAAGTTGATGCCGGCGAGCTTGAGCCAGCGGCGGCTGCCGTTCACCGCATGACCCAAGCCCGGGATGAGCACCAGGCCGAGCAGCGTGATCGCCAGCGCCAGCAGCGGGCCGCTCGCGCGCTCGAGGAGCGGCGTCGGGATCGAGAAGAGCAGCGCCGCGCAGGCGCCACCGATGAGCGTGAGCAGGAGCTGGCGCTCGAGATAGTAGAAGGGCTCGCCCGTCGCCTGGCCCGCGATCGACACCGAGGCGGAGGTCACCATCACCAGCCCGAGCAGCACGATGCCGAGGGTGAGCGCGATGGTCACGAGGTCGAAGTGCACGCCGCCGCCGCCCCTCCCCGAGCGCGCGAATCCGAGCAGCGAGGAGTGGGCGACCGAGCTCATGCCGCCAGCTCCTGCACCGCTTGCGCGAACACCGCGCCGCGATGGCTGTAGTCGCGGAACATGTCGAGGCTCGCGCACGCCGGCGAGAGCAGCACGGTGTCGCCGGGGCGCGCGGCGTGCGCGGCGGCCCTGACCGCCGCCGGGAGCGTCGCGCAGGTCTCGAGCGGGCACACGCCCGCGAGCGCACGCGCAAGGAGCGGTGCGTCACGCCCGATCAGCACCACGTGGCGCACCTTGCCGCGAAAGGCCGCGGCGAGCGGCGCGAAGTCCTGGTTCTTGCCCTCCCCGCCCGCGATCATCACGAGCGGTCCCGGGAGCCCCGCGACCGCAGCGAGCGTCGCCCCGACGTTGGTCCCCTTGGAGTCGTCGATGTAGGTGACGCCGGCGACGTCGGCCACCCACTGTGAGCGGTGCGGCAGTCCCGGAAAGGCCGCGAGCTCTTCCAGCATCCCGGGCAGCGGGAGCGAGAGCGCCTCCCCGAGCGCGAGCGCGGCGAGTGCGTTGGCCGCGTTGTGCAGTCCCTTGATCCGAAGCTGCGCGAGGGGCATCAGGGCGGCGCCCGAGCGCGCGAGCCACGATTCGCGCTCCTTGACCGAGAGCGTGTAATCGGCGCCGCCGGCCCCTCGGAGCGAAAAGGAGAGCGTGCGGGACGCGCGGCGCGGCATGGCGACAGTGAGCGGATCGTCGAGATTGATCACCGCCGTTTCGCAGCGCTCGTAAATGCGCGCCTTGGCGGCGGCATAGCTCGCGAGCTGGGCGTAGCGGTCGAGATGATCGGGGCTGACGTTGAGCACCGTGGCGGCGCGGCAGGCGAGGCTCTGCGTCGTCTCGAGCTGGAAGCTCGAGAGCTCGAGCACGTAGAGCTCGGCGCCGCCGCCGAGGAGAGCGAGCGCGGGCTCCCCGAGGTTGCCCCCGGCGCGCACCTGCACTCCCGCGCGCTGCGCCATACGGGCGAGCAGCGTCGTGACGGTGCTCTTGCCGTTGGTGCCGGTGACGCCGGCGACCGGAGCATCGACTGCGCGCGCGAAGAGCTCGATGTCGCCGATGATGCCGAGCCCGCGGCGGCGCGCCTCGGCGAAGAACGGGCCCTCGGGCGACAACCCGGGCGAGACGACGACGCACGTCGCGCCTTCGAGGAGCGCGGCGTCGAGCGCACCTCCGCGCACCGGGATGTCGGGCCCCAGCGCGCGCAGCGCCGAGAGCTCCGGGGGAGCTGCGCGCGTGTCGGTGACCGCGAGCCGCCAGCCCTGCGCGAGCAGGTAACGCGCGCACGAGAGCCCCGTGACGCCCAAGCCCACGATCACGGCGTACGGTGTGCTGACGGCGGGCGTGCTCATCTGAGTTTCAGCGTCGCGAGTCCCGCGAGCACGAGCAGCAGCGAGATGATCCAGAAGCGCACGATGACCTTGGGCTCCGCCCAGCCCTTGAGCTCGAAGTGGTGGTGGATCGGCGCCATCCTGAAAACTCGCTTGCCGGTCAGCTTGAAGGAGGCGACCTGGAGGATCACGGAGGCGGTCTCGAGCACGAACACCCCGCTCATCACGAGCACGACCAGCTCCTGGCGGACGATCACCGCCAGCACCCCGATCGCCGCTCCGATCGCGAGCGCCCCGACGTCGCCCATGAACACCTGGGCGGGATAGGAGTTGAACCACAGGAATCCGAGGCCGGCGCCCGCGAGCGAGGCGCAGAAGATCAGCAGCTCGCCGGCGCCGCGGATGTCCGGAATCTGCAGATAGTGCGCGAACACCGCATTGCCGCTCGCGTAGGCGAAGATGCCGAGCGCCGAGGCCACCAGCGCCGCCGGCATGATCGCCAGCCCGTCGAGCCCGTCGGTGAGATTCACCGCGTTGCTCATGCCGACGATCATGAGATAGGCGATCGCGATGTAGCCGAAGGCGGTGAGCGGCGCGTGGAAGGTCTTGAAGAAGGGCAGAAAGAGTGTCGTCTGCGCGGGATCCGTGGCGGTGTAGTAGAGCGTCGCGGCGGTGGCGAGCCCGGCGACCGACTGCCAGAAATATTTCCAGCGCGGCACGAGTCCCTTGGGGTTGCGCACCATGAGCTTCAGGTAATCGTCGTAGAAGCCGATGAGCCCGAACGCGAAGGTGACGCCGAGCACCGTCCACACGAGACGATTGGTGAGCTCCGCCCAGAGCAGCGTGCTGACGAGCGTGGCGACGAGGATCAGCGCGCCGCCCATGGTCGGCGTGCCCGCCTTGAGGAGGTGGGTGGGCGGGCCGTCGTCGCGCACCACCTGTCCGATCTGACCGCGCACCAGGTGCCTGATCAGCGACGGACCGACGAGGAGCGACAGGCCGAGCGCTGAGGCCGTGGCGAGGATCGCCCGGAACGTCAGGTACGCGAACACATGCGCACCCGGGATGCGGCCGGCGAGCTGCTGTGTGATCCAGTAGAGCATTCTAGTGTCCGTCCGTGGCCGGGGCGCCCGTCGCGGCGAGCGCCTCGACCACGCGCTCCAGCCGGTTCATGCGCGAGCCCTTGATGAGGAGCCGCACGTCCGCACCTCCCGCGCCGAGCGCCGCGGTGAGCGCCGCGGTGAGCGCGGTCGCGTCGGCGAACCACTCGCCCCCCGGCCCGAAGCTCTGCACCGCCCGCGCCGCGAGCGCACCGGTCGCGTAGAGCCGCTCGAGGCCGTGCGCGCGCGCGAACTCGCCGACGTCGCGGTGCGCAGCCTCCGCGAACTCCCCGAGCTCCGCCATGTCTCCGAGCACCAGCCACTTGCGCCCCGCGAGCCCCGCGAGCACCTCGATCGCGGCGCGCACCGAGCTCGGGTTGGCGTTGTAGGAGTCGTCGATGAGCCAGGCGCCGCTCGCTGCCGGCCTGAACTGCAGGCGCCCCGACACGGCGCGCACCGCGGCAAGTCCCGCCGCGATCTGCTCGAGGCCCACCCCGGCGCTGCCCGCGGCGGCCGCGGCGGCGAGTGCGTTCGCGACGTTGTGCAAGCCGCCGACCGCGAGGCGGATCGCGATGCTCCCGCCGGGCGCATTCAGCCGGAAGCGGGTGCTGAACCCTTCGGCTCCAACCTCGCCGCGCACTTCCGCGGCGCTGTAGTCGGCCGCGGTGCGCACGCCGAAGGTGAGCACGCGCGCGGGCGTCAGCGAGCGCCAGAGCGGCGCGAACTCGTCGTCCGCGTTGATGACGGCGGTCGCCCCCTCGGCGAGGCCGGCGACCATCTCGCCCTCGGCGCGCGCCACGCCTTCGAGGCTCCCGAAGCCCTCGAGGTGCTCGGCGCCGGCATTGGTGATGAGGCCAATCGTGGGACGCGCGATGTCGACCAGGGCCGCGACCTCGCCCGGGTGATTGGTGCCCATCTCCACCACCGCAAAGCGGTGCGTGGGCTCGAGGCGCAGCAGCGTCAGCGGCACGCCGATGTGGTTGTTGAGATTGCCGCGCGTGGCGAGACAGCTGCCCGCCTGAGCGAGGATCGAGGCGGTCATTTCCTTCGTGGTGGTCTTGCCGTTGCTGCCGGCGACCCCGATCAGCGGCCCGCGGAAGGCCGCGCGGAAGCTGCGCGCCGCGCGCTCGAGCGCCGCCTGGGTGTCGGGCACGATGATCTGCGGCAACGGCACCGGCTGCCCGGCGTCGACCAGCGCGCCGACGGCCCCCTTGCCGTGCGCGGCGGCGACGAACTCGTTGCCGTTGAAGCGCGGGCCCTTGAGGGCGACGAACAGCTGCCCGCGCTCGAGCGAGCGCGAGTCGCTCACCACGTCGGTGTAGGGGGCGTCGGCCCCCGAGAGCCGCCCGCCACAGGCGCGCGCGAATTCGATGAGCGTGCGCTTCATGCGGGCCGCCCCGCGAGCTCGGCGACTACCACGGCAGAATCGCGGAACGGCCGCCGCTCGCTGCCCACGATCTGGTAGTCCTCGTGCCCCTTGCCGGCGATCAGCACGACGTCGCCGGGGCCGGAGCGCCCGAGCGCCAGGTGGATGGCGAGCGCCCGATCGTGCTCGATCACGAGCGGCGCGCGCCTACCCATGCCTGCAACGATGTCGGCCACGATGCGGCGGGGATCCTCGGTGCGCGGGTTGTCGTCGGTCACGATGATCTCGTCGGCGAGCTCGGCGGCGATCTTTCCCATCAGCGGCCGCTTGCCGGCATCACGGTCGCCGCCGCAGCCGAAGACCAGGCGCAGCGTTGCGCGACAGTGCCGGCGCGCCGCGCGCAGCGCGTTGGCGAGCGCGTCCGGGGTGTGGGCGTAGTCGACGATCGCCAGCGGGCTCTTCCCGCTGCCGCCGAACATCTCCATGCGCCCGCTCGCCGCGCGGCTGCCGGCGAGGGCGCGCGCCGCCTCCTCGGGTGGGATGCTCCACGCGAGGAGTACCGCGAGCACGGTGAGGACGTTGTCGACGTTGAATTCGCCCACGAGGCGCACCGGCAGGGAGAGCGCCCCCCAGCTCGACTCGACCTCGATGTTGAGTCCTGCCGGATCGGGGGTGGCGCGCACGGCGCGCACGAACTGCGCCCCGCGCGGCAGCGCGGCAGCGTGCGCGGCGCGGGTGGTGACGGTGAGCGGCGCGCTCGAGGGCGCTTGCGCGAGGCGCGCGCCGAAGGCGTCATCGACGTTGATGACCCGGTGCGCGAGGCGGGCCCAGCCGAAGAGGCGCGCCTTGGCCGCCCCATAGGCCTCCATGGTGCCGTGATAGTCGAGATGATCGCGGGTGAGGTTGGTGAAGGCGGCGGTGTGAAAGCGCACGGCATCGACCCGTCCCTGGTCGAGCGCGTGCGAGGAGACCTCCATGCTCACGCATTCGGCCCCGAGGGAGCGCAGCTCTCGCAGCTGGCGCTGGATCGACACCGCATCGGAGGTCGTGTGCAGCGTCGGAGTGAGCCGCGCCGGCGGACCGAAGCCGAGCGTGCCGATGTAGGCCGCCGGCCGCCCGCTCATCGCGAGCGCCTGAGCGAGGAGCCACGCGCAGGTGGTCTTGCCGTTGGTCCCGGTGATGGCGGCGATGGTGAGCTGCTCGGAGGGCGCGCCGAAGAAGCGATCCGCGATGAGGCCGACGCGCTCGCTCAAGGACGGCACGGCGGCGACGAAGGTCCCGGCCGCAAGCTCCGGCACGGGCTCGCCGTCCGCCGCAGCGCGCTCGTAGAGCACGGCGCGCGCGCCGCGCGAGACGGCATCGGCTGCGAACTCGAGCCCGTGATGGGTGCGGCCGCGGCAGGCGAGAAACAGCGCGCCGGGCCTGGCGGTGCGGCTGTCGAGCGTCACATCGCTCACCAGCACGTCGGCGGGCACGGCGGCAAAGCCGGCGGTGAGCTCGGCGAGCGGCCGCGCCGCAGGGCCAGCGTTCGCGCTCGCGCGGCTCACAGCGGCGCCGCCGCGCGCGTGCCGCCGAGGGCGGGGCTCTGCGGCAGCTCCTCGGGGGTGTTGACGGGCCGGTCGGGCGCCACGGCCAGCAGGCGCAGCGCGCCCCCGATCACCCTGGAAAACACCGGCGCCGCCACCTGTCCGCCCATGTGCAGCCCCGCGCCCGGCTCGTCGATCACCACCACCGCGGCGAGCCGGGGTGCGCTCGCCGGGGCCACGCCGCCGAAAACGGCCATGTAGCGATCGGTCGAGTAGCCGCCGGCGGTCGCTTTCCAGGCGGTCCCGGTCTTGCCCGACACGCGGTAGCCCGGGATGGCGGCCAGCTTACCCGTGCCCTCCGCGGCCACGACCGACTCGAGCATGCCAACGAGCTCGCGGCAGGTGCGCTCTTCCAGCGCGCGCTCGCCGGGCGGGGCGGTCTCGAGGCGCAGGAACGAGACGGGCCGGGCGAAGCCGAATGAGCCGATGGTCGCGTAGGCGTGCGCCAGCTGGAGCGGCGTGACCGACAGCCCGTAGCCGTGCGACATGGTAACGATGCCGATGGGACGCCACTGCGAGTAGGCGGGCAGCAGTCCCGCCGACTCGCCCGGGTAGCCGCTCGTGGTGACCTGGCCGAAGCCGAGCCGGGTGAGCGTGCTCCAGAGCTCGAGCGGCGAGAGCGTGAGGGCGATGTGCGCCATGCCGACGTTCGAGCTCTTGGCGAGCACCGTGGCGATGTCGATCGCGCCGTAGTTGCGCTCGTCCTCGAAGATCTTCACGCCCACCTTGAAGAAGCCGGGCGAGGTGTCGATGACGCTGCGCTCGTCGTATTTCCCGGAGGCGAGGCCCGCGGCTACGAAGAATGGCTTGATCGAGGAGCCGGGCTCGAAGATGTCCGTGGCGGCCCGGTTGCGGTAGGTCGCGGGGAGGATCTGATCGCGATCATTCGGGTTGTAGGCCGGCTGATTCACCATGGCGAGCACCTCGCCGCTGGCGACGTCGAGCACCACCACCGAGCCGGCGCGCGCCCGCTGGTCGCGGATCGCCGCCTTGAGCTCGCGGTATGCGAGGTACTGGATCCTCAAGTCGATCGACAGCACCAGGTCGCGTCCCGGGCGCACCGGGCGGATGCTCTCGACATTCTGAACGATGTGCCCGTGCCGGTCCTGGATGACGCGCTTCGCGCCGTCTTCGCCCGCGAGCCAGTGATCGAAAGCGAGCTCGAGGCCCTCCTGTCCGGCGTCGTCGACGTTCGTGAATCCGAGCAGGTGCCCGCTCACCTCGCCCGCCGGGTAATAGCGGCGATACTCGCGCGAGGTGTACACGCCCGGGATGCCGAGGGCCTTGATGCGCTCGGCTTCCGCGGGCTGGCGATGGCGCGCGAGGTACAGAAACTCGCGATCGAGGCTGCTGGTGACGCGGCGGGTGAGCTCCTGGGCGTCGAGCTTGAGCTCGGCGGCAAGGCGCGGGATCTGGTCGGTGGCGAGCGCCAGCTCGCCCGGATTCACCCACACCGAGTCGACGGGAGTGCTGACCGCGAGCGGCTCGCCGTAGCGATCCGTGATCGTGCCGCGGTGCGCGGCGATGTCCAGCACGCGCGAGAAGCGCGCCGCGCCCTCGCGGGCGAGAAAGCCGTGATCGACGAGCTGCAGATTCACCGCGCGCCAGGCGAGGGTGAGCGCCCCGCCGAAGAGCAGGGCGAAGAGCAGGCGCGCCCGCCAGCGGAACGAGCGCGGCACGGGCTCCCGTGGGCTGCGCGGTTTCATGGGCTGATGACCTCGATCTCCTTCGGGGGCGGCATCGCCATATGGAGCCTCGCGCTCGCGACGCGCTCGACGAAAGCGTGGGTGGACCATGCGCTCTGCTCGAGCTGCAGCTGGCCCCACTCGATCTCCAGATTGTCGCGCCGCGCGTTCAGAGCCTCGAGCTCGACGAAGAGCGCCCGCGCGCGATGCTTGCAGTAGATCGCTCCGGCGGCGGAGCCGAGCGCCGCCAGCCACAGCAGCGGCACGGCAATCGCGAGTGCCCGGCGGGGACTCACGCCAGTCGCTCCGCCACGCGCAGCAGAGCGCTGCGGGCGCGTGGATTTCGCTCGAGCTCGGCGGCACTCGGGCGCGTCTTGCGCCCGATGAGCTTCAAGCGCGGCCGCGCCGCGGCCGGCAACAGCGGCAGACGCCTGAGCGCGGGGTCGACCTGCGACTCGCGCTGCATGAAGCGCTTCACCGCGCGGTCCTCGAGAGAATGAAACGTGATCACCGCCAGCCGCCCGCCGGGCGCGAGTCGCTCGAGCGTCCCGGCGAGACCGCGCTCGAGCTGCCCGAGCTCGTCGTTGATGAACATGCGCAGCGCCTGAAAGGTGCGCGTCGCCGGATGCTTGCCGGGCTCGCGCGTGCGCACCGCGGAGGCGACGAGCGCGGCGAGCTCACGGGTGCTGTCGAGCGGCTGCTCCCGCCGCGCCGCGACGATCGCCTGCGCCACGCGGCGCGCGAACCGCTCTTCTCCGAGAGTCGCGATCACCTGACGTATCTCGTCGACGCTCGCGCGAGCGAGCCACGCAGAAACGGGTTCGCCGCGCGTCGGGTCCATGCGCATGTCGAGCGGGCCGTCGGCGCGGAAGCTGAAGCCGCGGCTCGGATCGTCGAGCTGCGGCGAGGACACCCCGAGGTCGAAGAGCACGCCGCGGCAAGGACGATCGCGCGCGTGCGCCGGCACGAGCGTGCCGAGGTCGGCAAACGACGCGTGCACGAGCGTAAGCCGCACTTCGTCGGCAAAGCGCTTCCCGCCGGCCGCAATGGCCTGCGGATCCCGGTCGAGAGCCAGCACGCGGCCTTCCCGACCCAGCGCCTGGAGCACCAGTGCCGTGTGGCCACCTCGGCCGAACGTCGCGTCGACATAGTAACCGCCCGCCTCCACGGCCAGTCCGGCGAGCGCCTCTGCGGCGAGCACCGGTGTGTGCTCATCCACTTGCGAAGCGGAACGGTCCCGCCCCCATGAGTGCGCTTGGCACGGCCTACGCCCACCCAGCCTCGTCGAGATCTCTACAGCGACAGCGACTCGAGCTCGGACGGCAGATCAGTCGAGGCGGTCTCGGTGTTCAGCCACAGGTCGCGCCGCTCGTTCCAGCGGGCCTCGTCCCACAACTCGAACCGATTGCCCTGACCGATCAGCATTCCGTGCCGGCCGAGCTTGGCGAACTCGCGCAGCTCGGGCGGCAGCAAGACCCTGCCGTGCCCGTCGAGGGGCAGATCGGTCGCATAGCCGACCATGAGACGCTGGAGCCGGCGCGCAGTCGCGTTCAGGCTCGGCAGGCTCATCAGCTTGCGTTCGGTCTGCTCCCACTCGGGCAGTGGATAGATGAGGAGGCACTGATCCCTGTCGACCGTGACGACCAGCTTCCCCTGGGCGAGTTCGGCGATCTGCGCCCGGTAGCGGGTGGGCATGACCATCCGCCCCTTGTCGTCCAGGGTGATCTTCGTTGCCCCACGCAACATGATCCGTCAGGGCGAGATTTCGCCCATTTGCCCCCACATTGCCCCACAAGGCGCCACTATGGAATCGGGGGCGGACTATGTCAATTCAAAATAATGAGAAATTCGTCGCAGTCACAACGAGTTATGTGGAAAGCCCTTATGTTAAGAATCACAGCGCAGGGCTCTCGTGAGCGCTTTCGCTGTTGCAATCAGCGGCTTGGCCGCGAATCGGGTCGGAGCTGCGCCGCCCACGCTCAGTGTGACGCTCACGCTCAGCACGCCTCGAAGGCGTGCTGCAGCCATTCGATGCGCGGCGCGGCGCCGACGGCATCCCATACGACGATGACGTCGAACCGCACCGGCAATCGCGAGAGATCGGCGCGTTGCTGCAGCAGCGCTGCGGCGGCGCGCGTGATGCGCTGCTGCTTGCGCCGGTCGACGCTCGCCGCCGCGCCGCCGAAGGCGGTGCTCGAGCGCGTGCGCACCTCCGCGATCACCAGCACGCCGGCGCGCTCCGCGATGATGTCGAGCTCCCCCAGCCGCCGGCGGTAGTTGCGCTCGAGGATTTCGAAACCCTGTGAGCGCAGGAAGTCGGCGGCCAGCTCCTCGGCGCGCCGCCCGCTCTCGTGAGGCGTGCCGAGCGGGGGCGTCACATCACGGGGTCCCGGCGGCCGGCAGCAGACGCAACTCGCCGTTGTGCAGCTGTGCCCAGGTGATTTCGCGCCGCACGCGCCGCTCGGCATCGAGGCTCAGGTGCCCGGTCAGGCCGTCGATGCCGACACTGGAGCCGGCGCCGGGGCGGCGCAGCGCCTGAGCCAGGCGAAAGGCGTCGAAGCCGAAGGCGAAGAGCCGCCCCCGGTACGGCCCGCCGGTGGGCCACGCCCCGCGGGTGACCGCCCGCACGGCCTCCGCGAGGTCCCCGCCCAGCATCCACGGCATGTCGGGAAACATCAGGCCGTCGAGCTCCTGGTTGGCGCGCACGTCGGGCTCGAACGCGTCCGAGGTGGCGTAGGTGGGGATGTCGCCGGCGTAGTGGAAGCGCAGCTGCGGCCGCAGCAGCCGCTCGGTGCTCGGCTGCGCCGGCGCGAAGATGAACTCGACGTCCCCGCGCCGGCGCGGCTCGAACTGCAGCTTGGTGCCGATCGCGGCCTCGAGGCGCTTGAAGCGCGCCGTACTGTCGCTGAGCCCCAAGAGCTCCGTGATCGGGCCCGAGTAATCGGTGCGCGACGCATCGATGGCGGCCGTCGCGAGGAGCTCCCCGCCCCCGCTGAGCAGCTCCTGTCTGAAGGCCGCGAGCACCCGCTCGCCCCAGTCGCCCGCGGGCACGAGCGCGACGCCGCGGCGATGCTGATCCTCGAGAATGCGCCGCGCCGCGACGCGCGCCTCATCCTCCGGCGAGAGCGCGTACTGATAGAACTGCGGCGGAGCGGGCCGCTCCGCGGGCAGGAAGTTGAGAGCGAGAAGCGGCGCGTGTTGTGCCGGAAATTCCGCCGCCGCGGCGACTTCCTCGCGCGTCAGCGGCCCGACGATGAAGTCGGCGCCCTGTCGGGTGGCGAGCGTGAGCGCGTCCGCCACGCTCTGAGTCCCGGTGTCGTAAACGCGCACGCGCGGCCGCTCCTGCGGCCGGGTCTGGTAGTACGCGGTCAGAAAGCCATCGCGCACGCTGATCGCGGCGGCAGCGGCGCGGCCGGTGACCGGCAGCAGCAGCGCGATGTGCGGTGCGGCCTCCTCCGCCAGTCCGGCAGCGGCGCCCGGACCGCCGGCGGCGAGCGCCGCCCGCGAGAGCAGCTCCCGGTAACGCGCCGCCTGGGGACCGGAGCGAGGCTCGGAGAGCGCGCTCAGCTGCTGCCACGCCTCCTTGTTCTGCCCCCGCTCGAGGGCGAGCTCGATGCCCGAGAGCGAGCGCTCGGTCGACTGCTCGGCGCTGAGCGGCCCCTCGAGCATCGCCAGCACGCGCGCCGCATCCTCGCGCGCGTGCGCGGCGAGGTAGCCGCGCGCCGCGCGCAGAGCTAAGTCGTTGCGCTCGGCGCCGCTGTTCTGGGACGCGAGCTGCTCGTACACCCGCGCCGCGCCCGTGGCATCGCCGCCGCGCTCGAGAGTCTCGGCGCGCTCGACCGACGGCGGCAGTCCCGCGCGCTCGGTAAGGCTCGGGCAGCCGCTGAGGGCGAGCGCGAGGGCGGGAGCGAGTATCAGGCGGATCAGCGGGCGTGCCAGCAGCATCGGTTGATGGGCCTCTCGTCGGCGCGCAGGATGCGCTTACTGAACGGAGCCGCGGGATCAGGCGGCGTAAGGCGGGGATTATACGTGGCGAAGATGCGCGGGCGGCTCGAGGTCGTGGCGACGCCGATCGGCAACCTCGCGGACTTGAGCGCGCGGGCGCGGGAGGCGCTCGCGAGCGCCGACCTGATCGCGGCCGAGGACACCCGCCACACGCTGAATCTCCTGCGGGCCATCGGCGTCGCGAGGCCGCTCGTGTCCCTGCACGAGCACAACGAGTCGCAGCGCGTGCCCGAGCTCCTCGCGCGTCTCGAGGCGGGCGAAACGATCGCGCTCGTGAGCGATGCCGGCACGCCGCTCCTGTCGGATCCGGGTCTCGAGCTCGTGCAGCGCGCGGCGCGCGAGGGATTCGAGGTGCACGCCATTCCCGGGCCGTCGGCGATCGTGAGCGCGCTCGCGGTCGCGGGACTGCCGACCGGGCGCTTCTGCTTCGAGGGCTTCCTGCCCGCTCGCGAGCGCGAGCGGCGCGGCGCGCTCGCCGCCCTCGCGCACGAGCCGCGGACGCTCGTGTTCTTCGAGGCCCCTCACCGGATCGTGAAGACCCTCGAGGACATGGTGGCGGAATTCGGCGCCGGGCGCCTCGCTGCGGTGGCGCGCGAGCTCACCAAGGCGCACGAGACCGTCTATCGCGGCACCCTCGGCGAGCTGGCCTCCCGTGCGCGCACCGAGGAGAACTTCCGGCGCGGTGAGCTGACGCTGGTCGTGCACGGCGCGGCCGCGCCCGTCGCGGGCGATGTGGACGAGGGGGAGCTGCAACGCACCGTGACGCTCCTCGCGAAGGAGCTGCCGCCGGCGCGAGCCGCAGCGCTCGCCGCGCAGCTGACCGGGGCCACCCGCGCCGCAGCGTACGCGCTCGCCACCCGCGGCGCCTCCGGCCCGGGCGAGCGGGGCGCGACCGAGGACGAGGGCATGCCCTGATTCATCGCCGGGTTTTCGCATTGCCGGGTTTTCGCATTGCCTTTTGTGACTAGTTATGGTCATATATAGTCATGAAGCAGGTGCGAATTGCGGAACTCAAGGCCCGCCTGAGCGAGTTCCTGCGCACCGTTCAGCGGGGTGAGACGCTCGCCGTCCTGGATCGCAATACCGCGATCGCGCACATCGTTCCGATCCGGGAACGCACGGCCCTGCGGATCCGAAAGCCCGCATCAGGCACGCCAGCGCCCAACAGGGTCCCCCTACCGAAGACGGCGCGACTCGACCTGGATATCGTCGGCTTGCTGCTCGAAGAGCGGCAGAGCCATCGATGATTGCCTATGTCGACTCATCCGTGTTGCTCCGCGTGGCCTTTGCGCAACCCAACGCGCTGCCGGAGTGGAGGCGGATTGACTGCGGCGTATCGAGCGCACTGATTACAACCGAGAGCCTGCGCACGCTCGATCGAGCGAGGCTACGCGCTCACCTTCCCGATACTGAGGTTGCGCTACGCCGTTCGACGATCCTGGCACTCGTCGATTCGCTCGAGCTCGTCGAGGTCGACGCCATCGTTCTTGATCGCGCTGCGCAACCCATGCCAACGGAATTGGGGACTCTGGATGCGATTCATCTCGCATCCGCACTGCTTTGGAGAGATGAGATGGGCATTGATCCACTCATGGCTACTCATGACGCCGCCCTGGGGCTGGCCGCGCAGGCTCATGGGTTCGCTGTCATGGGGGCCGATCGAGTGCAGGGATCGGCTACATGAAGAGCCACCCTCCTCACCCGTCGGCCCCCGCGCCAGGGCATTTGACTTCAGCGCGCGGGCCCGTATCGTGGCTCGCGAGAGTCGGCCGGGCAGTCGCTGCCTCCGCCAGCGATGGCGGGAGCGGAGGAAAGTCCGGGCTCCGGCGGATCGGGTGCCAGGTAACGCCTGGGGGGCGTGAGCCCACGGAAAGTGCAACAGAGAGCAGACCGCCCAAGTCCCTCGCGGGACCGGCAAGGGTGAAACGGTGCGGTAAGAGCGCACCGCGTCGGTGGCAACACGCGACGGCACGGTAAACCCCACCTGGAGCAAGGCCAAATAGGGAAGCCGCGCCGGTCCTTTAAAAGGGGCCGGCGCAGCGCTGATCCGCGCGCGCTTCCGGGTAGGCCGCTAGAGGTCCACGGTGACGGGGACCCCAGAGGAATGACCGCCCTCGACAGAACCCGGCTTACAGGCCGACTCTCACTCTACGCGCTGGCGCGCGCGGGGCGCGCGCAGGAGAGCTACTTCACCACTTTCAGCTGCGGGCGGCGCGCACCGCGCTCCTCGGCCGGGGGCTCCGGCCCGAGGTCCTGCTCGGAGAACACCATCCCCTCCCCCGTCTCGCGCGCGTAGATGCCGAGCACCGCGTTCACCGGAAACCTCACGTGGTGGATCACGCCGGCGAAGCGCGCGTCGAACTCGATCGCGTGGTTCCCCAGCCGCAGGCGCTGAGTGGCTCCCTCGCTCAGGTTGAGCACGATCTTGCCGTCCTTGACGTAGGCGCGCGGCACGTCCGTGCTGTCGCGCCCGGCGTCGACGATCACGTGTGGAGTGTTGCCGCACTCGGTGATCCACTGATGCATGGCGCGCAGCAGATAGGGACGCTTGGGCAACGTCTTGCTCATGTGGTTCTAGAGCCGCATTTCCTGCTCGCGCTCCGACAGCCCCTCGCGAAACGCGGGGCGTGAGAACACCAGCTGTGCGTACTTCTCGATCGGCTGCGCCTGCGGCCCGAGCTCGATCTCGTAGTAAGGCAGCCGCCAGAGCACCGGCGCGATGGTGGCGTCGACCAGCGAGAACTCGTCCGACAGAAAGTACGGCTTCACCTTGAAGAGCTCGGTGCTCTGCACGATGGTGTCGCGCAGGATCTTCTTGAGCTTCACCGTCTGCTTCTTGTCCGGCTCAGAATCGATCTGGCGCGCGAGGCCGTACCAGTCGCGCTCGATGCGATAGAGCGCGAGGCGGAACTGCGCGCGGCTTACCGGGTCCACAGGCATCAGCGGCGGATGGGGGAAGCGCTCGTCGAGATACTCGATGATGACGCGCGAGTCGTACAGCACCAGGTCACGGTCCACCAGCGTCGGCACGCTGTGGTAGGGGTTGAGATCGAGCAGATCCTCGGGAAAGCGCCCCGCCTCGACGCTCACGATGTCGATGCTGATGCCCTTCTCGGCCAGCACGATCCGTGTGCGATGACTCCACGGGTCGTTGGGCGCGGAAAACAGCGTCATGATGGATCGTCTGCTCGACAAGTTTCCGCTCCCGCGATCCGTCTCATGGAGGCGCCCCGCGGCCTGCGCCCAGGCGAGGATCAGTGGACATCCTTCCAGTACTCGCGTTTCACCAGCCAGGCGAGCCAGCTGAACACCAGCAGAAACAGCACCACCCATATGCCGAGAGCGCGGCGCGCCGTCTGCGTCGGCTCGCCGACGTAGTCGAGGAAGTTCACCGTGTCGCGCACGAAGCCGTCGTACTCCGCGGCGCCGAGACGCCCCGGTGCGATCTGCTCGAAGTGATCGAACACCTGCTCGTGAATTTCCGTGCCACCCTCGCCGTGCCGGACCACGTCGCGGAACACCGCGCGCTTGAGCCCCTCGAGCTCCGAGAGCACGTGCGGCATGGCGATGTTGGGCAAGCGCAGGTTGTTGGCGCCGGTTGGCCGGGTCGGGTCGACGTAGTAGGTTTTGAAGAGCTGATAGAGATAATCGCCGCCGCGTGCGCGCGCCATGAGCGCCAGATCGGGCGGCGTCTTGCCGAACCAGTTCTGCGCATCCGCCGCCGGCATGCTCGTCTGGATGTACTCGGTCGGCTGGTCACCGGGGGGCAATAGATCCGCCTGCAGCAGTCGCCCCGGAATCTCCAGGTCCTGCCCCAGGCGCGACCAGCGCTCGTACTTGAGCGAGTGGCACCCGAGGCAGTAACTCACGAAGTTGCGCGCGCCGCGCTGGAGCGAGGCCATGTCCGAGACCTCGTTGTCGGCACGCCAGCTCTCCCAGTCGGCGCCGGGCTTGCCGGCGCTTTCGGCACTCCCCGCCCCCTCCTCGGCCGCACCCACGCCAGGGGCGAGCGCCGCCGCCGTCAAGGCCGCCGCCAGCACAGCCGCTGCCCGCCCGGCGCGGGCGCCGGGTGCGAGCTCAGTGCGCATGGTAGGTCACCCTCTCGGGCACGGGCCTCACCGGATCGATGAGCGTGTAGAAGGGCATCAGCCAGAAGAAGGCGAAATAGAGCACCGCGAAAATGCGTGCCAACACCACGTACGCGCCGGTCGCCGGCTGGAGCCCCAGGTACCCGAGCGCGACGAACGCAACGACGAACAGCGCCAGCGCCGTGCGCGAGATCCAGCCCCGATAGCGCATGGACTTCACCGGCGAGCGGTCGAGCCACGGGAGGAAGAAGAACGACACGACGGCGAGCAGCATGAGGAGCGCCCCCATGCGCTGATCCGGCACCGCGCGCAGGAGCGCGTAGTAAGGAGTGAAGTACCACACCGGCGTGATGTGCTCGGGCGTGGAGATGGGATTGGCCGGCTCGAAATTCGGCGCCTCGAGGAACAGCCCGCCGAGGGTGGGCTTGAAGAACACCACCAGCGCGAACAGCACCAGGAATACGCCCACGCCGACGATGTCCTTCACCGTGTAGTAGGGATGAAAAGGAATGCCGTCGAGGGGCTTGCCGCCGGGCCCGAGTCTGGCCTTTATCTCGATGCCGTCGGGGTTATTTGAACCGGTCTGGCGCAGCGCTACCAGATGCAGCATCACGAATAAGAGTAGAGCGAGCGGTATGGCCGCGACGTGCAGCGCAAAGAAGCGATTCAGGGTCGCATCGGCGATGCCGTAGTCGCCGCGGATCCACTCCACCAGGGGCTTCCCGATCCCGGGGATGGTGCCGAAGAGGTTGACGATGACCTGAGCCCCCCAGAAGGACATGTTGCCCCAGGGCAGCACGTAGCCCATGAAGGCCTCCGCCATGAGCGCGAGGTAGACCAGCATCCCGATGAGCCACAGGAGCTCCCGCGGCGCGCGGTACGAGCCGTAGAGGAGCGCCCTGAACATGTGCAGGTACACGACGATGAAGAACGCCGAGGCGCCGGTCGAGTGCAGGTAGCGGATGAGCCAGCCGTAGTCCACCTCGCGCATGATGTATTCGACGGAGTCGAACGAGGTGAGCTCGCCGGGCTTGTAGAACATGGTGAGGAAGATGCCGGTCACGAGCTGCATGACCAGCACCAGCAGTGCCAGCGACCCGAAGAAGTACCAGATGTTGAAGTTCTTCGGCGCGTAGTAGCCGATGAGCTGGCTCTCGATGAACTCGCCGATCGGCAGCCGCTTGTTGAGCCAGATCCACAGGCTCCCCCGGCCGGTTGCGTCAGCCCCCGGCAGGCGGGCCGGGGCGCCGGTCGCGGTCTTCACGCCCATCAGGCCACCCCCTTCTCGTCCGCCCCGATCACGAGCGTGTGCTCGTTCGGGTATTGATAGGGCGGCACCACGAGATTCGTCGAGGCGGGCGAGCCGGAGAACACCCGGCCGGCGAGGTCGAAGCGCGAGCCGTGGCACGGACAGAAGAAGCCGCCCGGCCAGCTGGGATACAGCTCGCCCGCGCCGAAGCGCTGCTTGGGCAGGCACCCCAGGTGCGTGCAGGTGCCGACCAGCACCAGGAACTCGGAGCTGCGCGAGCGCAGGGCGTTGTGCGCGTACGGGGGCTGGATCGAATTCTCTGAATTGGGATCCTTGAGCAGTGCGTCGTGACCTGCGATCCGGGCGATCATTTCCTCCGTGCGCCGCACGACGTAGATCGGGGAGCGGCGCCAGACCGCGGTGGTCATCTGTCCCGGCTCGATCTTGCTCAGGTCGAGCGTGGCGGGTATGCCCTGGGCCCGCGCGCTCTCCGACGGGCTCCAGGATTCGATGAACGGAACGGTGGCGAACACAGCCCCGACCGTGCCGGTCGCGATCGTCGCCCGGGTGAGGAATTTGCGCCGGCTCAGGTCGACTTCATCCTCAGCGACGACTGCGTGCTCCGCCATCGACCACTCTCCCGCCTGACCCCGCGCTCGCTTGCCGTGCACCGCGCGCCCGCGCGGACGAGGAGCGCATGCGGCGCGATTTCGTACCTTGCGGGGGGCGGCGCATTATACACAAACGAACACCCCCCTCCGGCCGCACGAGAGCGGCGCGGATGAGTAAGGATGGAAAGCCCTTTCGCGGGTTTTCCCGGAGCTCGAGCAATGCTGAAGCGCGCGGGGAGCGCATTGGTCTTCGTGGCCGGATCGGTGATCGGCGGGCTGGCGCTCGCCTTCCTGGTCGTCGCGCTGCGTCCGGATCTGATTCGCGCGACGCCACGCCCGCCCGAGCCCGCCACCCCGGCTGCCGAGCGTGCGCTGCCGGCGCCGCAGCGGGTCACGTATGCGGCCGCGGTGCAGCGCGCCGCGCCCGCCGTGGTCAACATCAACACCGCGCGGCTCGTGACCGAGCGGCTCGCCCCCTCGCTCGGAGAGCTGTTCGGGGAATACATGCCGCGCTACCGGCAGCGCATCGAGCGCAGCCTCGGCTCCGGGGTCATCGTGGACGAGAGCGGTCACATCGTCACGAATCACCATGTCATCGCCAACGCTGATTCGATCCGAGTGCAGCTCGAGGACGGGCGCGAGGCGGACGCGCGCATCGTGGGTCGGGATCCCGACACCGACCTCGCGGTGCTGAAGATCGACCTCACCCAGCTCCCGGTGGCGAGCTTTGGCCGGTCGGATCAGCTTCTGGTCGGGGACGTGGTGCTCGCGATCGGGAATCCGATCGGGCTGAGACATACCGTCACTCACGGGATCGTGAGCGCAACCAGCCGCCAGCAGCTCGGCATCGCGCCCCTCGAGGACTTCATCCAGACCGACGCCCCGATCAACTTCGGCAACTCGGGAGGCGCGCTGATCGACTCGAGCGGCGCGCTGGTGGGCATCAACACCGCCATCGTCGCCAAGAACCTCGGGGTCGAGGGCATCGGCTTCGCGATCCCCGTGAACATGGTGCGCGGGGTACTCTCCGAGATCATCGCCCACGGCCGGGTGATCCGCGGCTGGATCGGGATCGTCCCTCAGGACGTGCCGGAGGAGCAGGCGCGGCAGTTCGGGCTCCCGCAGCCGGGCGTTCTGATCGAGCAGCTGTACCTCGGCAGTCCCGCTCTGCAGGCGGGCCTGCGGCCCGGGGATCTGCTGCTCGCCATCGACGGGACTACTCCGGCGAACGCGCAGGATGCGCTCGTGCGCATCGCCAGGTGCAAGCCGGGCAGCAACATTGTGCTGCGCGGGCTGCGCGGCGGCCGCGTGTTCGAAGTGCGGGCGCAGGTGGGTGAGCGGCCGCGGAGCGGGTAAGTCGCCGTCACGCTGCCGTTGACCGCCGTGCTGCCGTTGATATGGGTAGCCATATCGCATACGATCGAGTCATGAAGACGACGATCGAGATAGCCGACGACCTCTTCGAGCGCGTGCAGCGTCTCGCGCGTGAGCAGAAGACCACGTTTCGGGCCCTGACCGAGACCGGACTGCGGTTGGTGCTGTCCGGCGGGCAGCGCCGCCGTCTGCAGAAGGCGTCTGCGCTCGTCACTTACGGGAAAGGCGGCCTGAGCGACGAGTTCAAGGACTCGAACTGGGAGCGGATCCGCACCGAGATCTACCGCGGCCGCGGGGCATGATCGCGATCGACACGAATCTGCTCGTCTATTCTCACCGCGCGGACAGCCCCTTCCACACTCCCGCCAGGGCGCTGCTCGATGGGCTGCGCCGCGGCCGTGCAATTTGGGCAATACCGTGGCCGTGCGTGCACGAGTTTCTCGCCATCGTCACTCATCCGCGGATATTCAAGGATCCGACGCCGCTCGCGGTTGCATTCAACGCCATCGACTCGTGGCAGGCCTATGAGAACCTTCAGTTGCTGAGTGAAAGCGAGGGCTATCTCGACAAGCTGCGCGAGCAGTCGCGCGCGGCGCAAGCCCGTGGCCCGCTGGTCCACGACGCCCGGCTCGCGGCACTATGCCTGCATCATGGTGTTTCGGAGCTGTGGTCGGCGGATCGGGATTTCAGCAGATTTCCGCAGCTCCCGGTCCGAAACCCGCTTTCGTAGCGCGCCGCGCGCGCCGCACCGCAGCCAGTGGTCACCCCCACCCGGTGCGTCCGAGCTTCGATTCATGACTACACTGATTACGCGCCGCTTCCCCTCGCGCGCCGCGCTGGACGCGGCCCTCGCGGAGCGCCTGGCGCAGGCCCTCGCCGCGCAGGGCCCCTCGGCCGTCATGCTCGCGGGCGGCACGACGCCGCTCGCGGCGTACCGCTCTCTCGCTGAGATACCGCCGCCTCACGATGAGGGGCTGCACATCGTGTACTCGGACGAGCGCTACGTGCCGTCCGATTCGGACGCGAGCAACTTCCATCAGACGCGGGTGCTGCTCGATGCGCTCGCGCTGCCGCCGGCGGGGGTCAAGCGGGTTCGCACCGAGCTGCCGCTCGATGAGGCCGCAGCCGACTACGAGCGGCAGCTCGCCTCGCTCATGAAGTCCGGCGTGCGCATCGGGCTCGGGCTCCTCGGGCTCGGCGCCGACGGCCACACCGCATCGCTCTTCGGCACTGCGGACCTCGAGCGAGCGCGCGGACGCCTGGCGATCGCCGTACACCGTCCGGACGGGATGTCCGCGGTGAGCGTGACGCCGGATTTTCTCGCCCGGGTCGCGGAGCCGCTGTTCGTGGTCGCGGGGAGCGGCAAGGAGGATGCGGTGCGTGCGCTCCTCGCACAGAATCCGCACCTGACGGCCTGGCGCGCCGTTGAGGCTTGCCCTCGGGTCGAGCTGTGGGTGCATACTCGCGCGGATGCACCATGAGCGCCGTCCCTGCCACGCTCATACGCGAGGCCAACGCCCTGCGTGAGGCCGGTCGCCTGGCCGAAGCCGAAGCGGCATACCTCCGCATCCTTGGCCGCTGGCCGTCCCTGCCCGACTGCTGGTTCAACCTCGGCGTCGTGCAGCGTCGCAGCGGTC
>MNCZ01000009.1:0-2822 GCA_001914695.1 Gammaproteobacteria bacterium 13_2_20CM_66_19
CGTCAGCAGCGTGGTGTTCGCGGTCACCAGGGAGCCCAGGCGCAGCTGTGCGCGGCCCATGACACCGTCGATCGGACTCGTGATCCTGGTATAGCCCAGGTTCAGTTCACCGGTGCGGACCAGGGCGCGGCCGGCGTCGACCGAGGCGCGATTGGCGTCGTTCTTGGCCACGACCGCGTCCAACTCCTGCTGGCTCACGGCATCGATTTCCGACAGCGACTTCGCGCGCCCCAGATCGCGCTGCGATTGGATCAGAGCCGCCTCGCTCTGGGCCAGCGCCGCCTTCGCCTGGGCCAGCGCGGCGATGTAGGGCTGCTGGTCGATGACGAACAGCACCGCGCCGACTTTCACGCGCTCCCCCTCGGTCGGCACCTGCTTTTCCAGCACGCCGCCGACGCGGGGCCGAATTTCGACGGTGTTGACTGCCTCGGTCTCGGCGACATAGTCCTCCGCGACCGTGGCCGCCTGCGGCACCACGGCAACCGTGGAGACGTCCACCGGCGGCGGAGGGGGAGGGCCCTTTTTGCCGCAGGCCGCGAGCACCAGGGCAGCGGCGCCAACGCAAAGTATCCGTCGCATCATGTTGGAACCTACCGCAAGACTCCTGGAGTTAGGCACGACGGGCTCCTGTCAACACGCATCGACGGAGCAAGGCATCAGACACAATGGGCCGGAGCTGGCGCACATTGTTCTACGAAGACAACGGCGGTGCCGCGCTGCAGATGGGTGGCGGGATGACCTATTGCGCCACCTGCTTTCTAAGATTGGCCACCTCGTGCTCGCCGATTGAGGAGCCTTTCGCGCCGAAGCGCGCGGTGACGTAGTTGGCGACGGCCGCGATCTCGGCGTCGGAATAGATGGCGCCGAAGGCTGGCATGGAGAGGATGTCCGGCGGAGTGATGCGCCGCGTGCCGGAAATCACGATCTGCGCAACATTCGTGGCGCTGGGATCATTCACCGCGCGCGAACCGGTGAGTGTTGCGAAAGTCGAAATCGGGCTCACTCCGCTCCAGTCATGGCAGCTCGCGCAGGCACCCTCGAACACTTCCTTGCCTCGAGAGTCGACGGTCATCGGCCCGACCTTGTGCGACGAGTCTGCCGGGGGTGCCAGAGTGGCCGGCAGATCGGATGACGCCACGGCCGGGATGCTGCGCAGATAAGTGACGACCGCGCGGACATCTTCCGGCGCCATGTGGCTGAAGCTCTCATCGATCGCCTCTCCCATGGGTCCGGCTGCCGTACCGTGTCCCATGGCGTGGCCCTTGGAGAGATAGACGAAAACGTCCTCACGCCAGCCACCAATGCCGGTGCCCAGGTCGCTGCTGATGTTGTACGCACGCCAGCCGGCGGTGATCGCGCCGCTGAACTTCTTGCGGTTGTTGAGCGCGAAGGCGACGTTGCGCGGCGTGTGACACTCGCCGCAATGGGCGAGCGCTTCGCTGACATATGCGCCGCGGTTCCATTCCGGGCTCTGCGCGGGGTTTGCCTGAAAGCGCTGGTCGGGGTTGAACAGCCATGACCAAACGCCCAGCAGCCAGCGCTGGTTGAAGGGAAATGACAGGGTATCGGCCCTGTCCGGGGCATGCACCGGCGCGAGGCTGAAGAGATACGCTTTGATCGCGAGTGCATCGGCATCGGTCAGAAACGTGTACGAGGTGAATGGCATCGCCGGATACAGCCGCGCGCCATCGTCGCGAACCCCACGGCGCAGCGCGGCGAGGAATTGCGCATCCGTGTAATCACCGATGCCGGTCTCCTTGTCGGGCGTGATATTGGTCGAATAGAGCGTGCCGAAGGGCAGACTGAACGCAAAGCCACCGGCATACGGCTTTCCATCCGGGCTCGTGTGACAGACCATGCAGTCGGCGGCGCGCGCGAGATATTCTCCGCGCGCAATCTGGGTGGCATCCTTCAGTGCCGCTGGAACACCGGTGGGATCGGTCGCATGATACTCAGCGAGCGCGACCTTCTGTCCCGCCGCAAATTCCATGGGTCCGGGACCGCGCAACCACAGGACCGCACCCAGCAGGATCGCGAGGATGACGAGGACGGTGATGAGCGTGCCGCGCGCTGCGCCCCTGACGTTGGGATCCCGGATGCGTAGCATGCTCATGCTGACTTCCTGCCGGCCAGGACATCGCGATCGATCGGCAGGCGTCTGAGCGCGATGCCCGTGGCGGCGTAGATCGCGTTGCGTAGCGCGGGCGGTCCGGCCGTCGCGCCGGTTTCCCCGATGCCCCCCGGTGCCTCACCGCTTTTGATCACGTAGACCTCGATCGGGGGGACCTGATCGATGCGCAGCATGCGATAGTCGTTGAAATTCGACTGCTGTACACGACCATTCTTCACCGTCACCTCGCCGTACAGCGCCGCGGTGAGGCCGAAGATGAGGCCCCCCTGCAGTTGCGCCACGATGGTGTCCGGGTTGACCGCGATACCGGTGTCCACCGCGCTCGTCACTCGGCGCAAGCGCACCTCGCCCTGTGCGTCCACTTCCGCCTCCACCACCGTCGCGATAAAGCTTCCGAAAGCGGGCTGCACCGAGACGCCGCGGCCGGTGCGCGCCGGCAGGGACTGGCCCCAGCTTGATTTCTCCGCCACGAGATCGAGCGCCGCCAGGAGGCGGGGGGATTTCCCGAGCATGGCGCGGCGGAACGCGATCGGGTCCTTTCCCGCCTTCCTCGCGAGCTCGTCCATGAAGCACTCGATCGCAAAGACGTTGTTGTTCGGCCCGACACCGCGCCAGAAACCGGTGGGCACCGCCGGGGGCTCGGCGCGCACATACTCGACGTGCAGATGCGCAATGTCGTAGGGCATGTCGA
>MNCZ01000009.1:2876-17536 GCA_001914695.1 Gammaproteobacteria bacterium 13_2_20CM_66_19
ATCGTGTCGCGATAGGCCGGACGGTAGACATCGTGCTGGATGTCTTCCTCGCGGGTCCATACGACCTTGACCGGTTCCCCGTCAAGATGCTGCGCCACGCGCACGGCCGAGAGCGCCATGTCCGGCTCGAGCCGGCGTCCGAAACCCCCGCCGATCAGGTGGTTGTGAACGGTGACCTTCTCAAGCGGCAGGCCGGTCAGTTGCGCCACGGTGCCCTGCACGCGCGAGATCACCTGCGTGCCGAGCCAGGTCTCGCACGAGTCGGGTTTCAGCTGCACCGTGCAGTTCAACGGCTCCATCGTGGCGTGTGCGAGGAAGGGAAGCTCATACGCGGCCTCGTACTTCTCGCCCTGGCTGAGCGCCTTTTCGACATCTCCCGCGTTCTTTGCGACCGCTCCATCCTTGCGACTCGCGGCACGCAGGTCCTGCCAGATATCCGCGGAGGAGACGGCCGCGTTCGCTCCCTCGTTCCAGCTGATGTCGAGCGCCTGAAGACCCTGCTTCGCCGCCCACATGTGATCGCCGACGACCGCGACCATGTCGTCCAGCACGACCACCTTGCGCACGCCCGGAATCCTGTTTGCGGGGCCGGGATCCACGTGGGCCACCTTGCCGCCAAACACCGGACTTGCCGCAAGGGTTGCAAATTTCATCCCCGGCAGCATCACGTCGATTCCATAGACGACACCGCCGTCCACCTTGTGCGCTGTATCAAGACGCTTGAGCGACTTGCCAATCAGCGTGAAATTCTTGGGGTCCTTGAGCGGCGGATCCTTCGGCGCTGCAAGTTTGCTGGCCGCGCCGACCAGGGTGCCAAACCCCGCCTTCCGTCCGCTGCCGATGTGCCGCACCTGGCCATCGGCCGCGGTGCAACTCGCGGGGTCGACCTTCCAGCGCTGTGCCGCCGCCTGAATCAGCATCGCGCGCGCCGCGGCTCCCGCCTCCCGCAGTGGCTTCCAGAACGCACGGATGGAGTTGGAGTTGCCGGTGACCTGGATACCGAAGATGGGGTTGCCGTAGAGCTTGTCGTTGGGCGGCGCGTGTTCCAGTACGACCTGCTGGTAATCGGCGTCCAGTTCCTCGGCGAGGATCATGGCGACCGATGTGTAAACGCCCTGACCCATCTCAACCTGCGGCATTACGAGCGTCGTCCTGCCCGCCGGATCAATGCGAATGAACGCGTTGGGCGCGAATTTGCCTTTTTTACCCGCCTGGGCCGGCTCGCTCGCCCCATGCGTCGGCAGATGGAAGGCCAGCAGGAAGCCACCCGCAAGCCCTCCGCCAAGGAGGCTGCGGCGTGAGATGGCACTTTGCAGCACGCTCATGTCGCCTCCTTGGCCCCGGATCCGCTGGCCGCGCGCTTGATCGCGGCACGGATGCGCACATAGGTGCCGCAGCGGCAGATGTTGCCTGCCATGGCTGCATCGATGTCGGCGTCATCGGGATTCGGCGTGGCTGCAAGCAGGGCCGCGGCCGACATGATCTGACCTGACTGGCAATAGCCGCACTGCACCACTTCCAGATCGAGCCAGGCTTTCTGCACCTTCGCCCCCGCAGGCGTCGCACCGATACCCTCGATCGTCGTGACCGGCCGATTGCCCACCGCGCTCACCGGGAGCATGCAGGAGCGCACTGGCTTGCCGTCGATGTGCACGGTACATGCGCCGCATTGTGCGATGCCGCACCCGAATTTCGTTCCGGTCAGACCCAGCAAGTCTCGCAGTGCCCACAGCAGCGGCATGTCCTCTGGCGCCTCAAGCGTTCGGACTTCGCCGTTGATCATCAGCCGCATCGGTTGGGACATTTCTTTTTTCTCCGATTCTCGTCACTACCCAGAAAAGCCCAAGAGCACGCACAGCTCAAGGCGTCTGGTCCAGCGTTTCGGCACGGTGGGTTGTCGCGGCCGTTAGAATTGGTTTGGCCTTGCCGTAGGACCAAGCAGCTCGCCCGGAGTCTAGCATCCGCGAGCGGTGCGCACGTTGATGAGCACGCCTGCCGGACTTGCGGTGCCCCACAACCACTGCCACGTAGACGCCGCTACCGGCTTTCACTGCACGCCAACGCCCCGGGCAGCGCCATCAACCAGCCGGGCCGTTGCCTTGGCCGTTTGGGAGCGGTGAGCTCAGCGTGCAGTGGATGTCGGTCCCCCGAGCTCATAAGGTTTTGATTAGCATGCCCGGGAGAAGGCCCCAGGATCTCACCGCTGGTTGAAGGCGCTGCGCTAACGACTCGAGGCGCGTCGCGCTCCTACATGCGAACAAACAGCAAGGCTGCCGGCGAACTCACTCTCTCGCGACCTATATGCGTTCTCGTCGCCGCCGGCGTGCTCACCACAATGTTTCTTGCAATCTGGAGCTCTCGTCAGACTTGCGATGAGGCGCAGCGCTTCCGCCAGAGTGCCGTGAGCGAGATCGTGTGGGCGGCGATTCCGCTGCCTGATGGCCGTTGCGGCCGCAATTCCAGCGGCCATCGCGATCATCGGATCGCGAGCCGCCCACTGAAACCTCAGGGAAGTGGTCGATGTACATCGAGCACAGAACCTGAGGGATCCGCGATTGAAGGATGTCGAAAGGAGCATCGTGATGAATGAGAAGCGCGCGGGCGATGAGCCGGTGACCCTGGACACGCGACCCCATTTGGAGTCGGATATCACTCGACGCGATGTGCTACTCGGAAGCGCAGCCGGCATCATGGCCGCTACCGTGCCGTGGAGCGCAGTGGCTCAATCCGACGGCGCGGGCGCAGGTAGCTCAAATCACATTGGAGACACAAAGATGAACACGATTACGACGAAGGACGGAGTCACGATATTCTTCAAGGATTGGGGAAAGGGCCAGCCAATCGTTTTCTCGCACGGCTGGCCGTTATCGTCCGACGATTGGGATGCCCAGATGATGTTCTTTTTGAGTCACGGCTATCGCGTCGTTGCGCACGATCGTCGCGGTCATGGGCGCTCGACCCAGACCGCCGACGGCCACGACATGGATCACTATGCCGACGATCTAGCGGCGGTCACGGCGCACCTGGATCTCAAGAAGGCAATCCACGTCGGACACTCCACCGGCGGGGGTGAGGTCGTGCACTACATCGCCCGACACGGTGCAAGTCGCGTGGCCAAAGCGGTGTTGATTAGCGCCGTGCCACCTCTCATGGTCAAGACTCCGGGCAATCCGGGAGGCCTGCCCAAAGAGGTATTCGACGGCTTCCAGAAGCAGGTCGCCACGAACCGGGCCCAATTCTACCTGGATGTCCCCACTGGGCCTTTTTATGGATTTAACCGGCCAGGTGCCAAAGCCTCCCAAGGCATTATTCGAAATTGGTGGCGTCAGGGAATGATGGGCGGAGCGAAGGCGCACTACGACGGCGTCGTCGCCTTCTCTCAGACGGACTTTACAAAAGACCTTAAGGAAATCACCGTCCCTACACTTGTGATGCACGGCGATGACGATCAGATTGTCCCTTATGCCGATTCCGGGCCGCTCACTGCCAAATTGGTAAAGGGAGCCATCTTGAAGACTTACAAGGGATTTCCACATGGGATGCCCACGACCCATGCCGAAACGATCAATGCGGATCTCTTGGCGTTTATCAAATCGTAGCCCTCGTTTTGCGCTGGAGAGCGTCGGGTCGGCTGCAAAGCCTTACCGATGCTCTCCGCGCCGCATAATCGAAACGATGAATCGCTCACAAGGCCGAGCTCTTGACGGCGTCCTGCGCGTCGGTGAGCGAGCAAGCGCGAGCTCCTGCTTCACGCTTGTTTTTTTTCCTGAGCTGTTCGCTGTAATCCGGCTAGGCAGAACCCATGTCGCCGTCTAAGGTTTCAGGCATGCAGTTTCAGAGGGCACTTCCAATGCATGTGACTCGCCGTTCAGAGGATCGCGGACTCGCCGACTTTGGTTGGCTCAAGAGTCGTCATACGTTTTCGTTCGGGGACTATCACGATCCTGACCACATGGGGTTCGGTCCCTTACGCGTCATCAACGAAGACCGGGTCGCGCCTGGGAAGGGATTCGGCGAGCACGCTCACCGCGACATGGAAATTCTGTCGTGGGTCCTCGAGGGGACGCTCGAACACAAAGACAGCTTGGGAACCGGCGCACAAATCCGCCCGGGCGAGTTGCAGCGCATGAGTGCGGGCACCGGTGTCACACACTCCGAGTTCAACGGCTCAGCCAGCGAACCCGTGCATTTCCTTCAAATCTGGCTGCTCCCCGAGCGCTCGAGCCTTAGCCCTGGGTATGAACAACGTGCCTTCCCGGCGCCGGAACTGGTAAACCAATGGCGCTTGATCGCTTCCGGCTCCCCGCGCGACGGAGCTGTCAGGATTCACCAGGACGTTGACCTGTACGCTACCCGCCTCGCGGCCGGCCAACGTCTGGATCACCGCAGCCCGTCCGGGCGAAAGCTGTGGTTGCAGGTCGCACGCGGCAGTGTCGAGACTGAGGGCGACGTACTCAAGGCCGGCGACGGTGCTGCCTGGTCTGATGCCTCATCGATTCGCATCAGCGCCAAGCAGGACGCTGAGCTGCTGCTCTTTGATATGGCTCATTAGGCATGTCATTGGGCTGCCCGGAAGGGGACGCTCGGCACCGGCAAGTGGGTCAGAACCGGGCATTCCGCCGGGTTAAGGTTGCGTCTGTCGCGCGGGTGTCTTGGAGTCGATGGTCACCGGGGTGATCGAGCTTCAGCGCCTTGGCCACGCGGGCACCGCAGGCCAGTTCGCACTTAGCGAACAACGTGACCTGCGCGCGGAGGCCCTCGCAAGAGCTGGCCAAGGGTCCCTGCACTACTTCTTCGGTGGTGCGGCAGGCTCTGTCGAGGCCGGCGGACCGTCCGAATTCCATGTGTCACGGACGTACAGCCACTTACCGTCCTTCTTTTTGGAGACCGAAAGATACTTTCCCGTATCGATAACATGACCGGCCTTGTCCTTCAGCACATAGGTTCCCGAGGACCAGCCCATATCACCACGGGCACCGCCGGCGGGTTTGGTGCGGAGCGAGAATGCAAGACCGTCCTTGGCCGCCGCTTGGACCATCTTCGCGAAGAACGCATGAATTGCGGCCTGCCCATGCGCCGCCGGCGCGCCCGGCGGGAGGAGCACCGCATGCTCCTCATACTGAGCGGCCATCGTAGCAGCGTCGCCGGCGTTAAAGGCCTTGACCCAAACGTCGTCAACGGCGTGAATTGCCGCCACCTCGGCTGCCAGATCCGCGGCGGATGATGTGATGCTACCGACCACAAGTACAACGGCGAGACCGAACAGGTGTGTCGCTTTCCTGAGTGTCTTCATCGAATTGTTCTCCCCCAGTGTGTGGCGCTGAGCGTCCTGCAGTGCAGCGCGGTCATGGTAGCAATTCAATGAGTCGCGAGGGTAACGATCCGGTCAGGGAATGACCGGTTCTGGCGTGCGCCGTGACAAGGCGGCGCTTTCGGCAACCGAAAAGGCGCCGTCAGGATCGGTTCGCAGCACTCGCGGCCGCGCCCGTAACCAGCGCGATGTCCTCGACGCGGCCCTTCGGTCAGCTTACTGTCAAGCCGCCGTCAATCGTAAACACCGCGCCGTGCAGGTAGCGGGCCTCGTCGGAGGCCAGGAAGGCGACGAGCGCTGCGACTTCCTCAGGCGTACCGTAGCGCCCGGCAGGGATCAGCGTGTTGAACCTCATCCGCATCGTGTCGGCGCTCCCAGGCGCGAGGCCCTCCTCGAGGGAACGCATCATGCGAGATTCAATCGGGCCGGGGTTGACGGAATTGATTCGGATCCCCCTGCCGGCCCATTCCGCAGCCGCGCTGCGGGTCAGCCCGATCACCGCATGCTTGCTGGCGTTGTAGCCGCAGATGCCCGGCGTGCCCGTCAGCCCGGCGACGCTTGAGGTGTTGATGATGGCGCCGCCGCCCGTGGCAGCCATCGTCGGGATGACGTGCTTCAGACCCAGGAACGTGCCGGTTACGTTGACCGCCATGACACGGAGGAAATCGGTGAGTGGATAGGCGGCGATCGGGCGCACTGGTCCCTCAACGCCTGCGTTGTTGATGAAAATATCAATTCTGCCCATGACTCTGCGAACCTGCTCCACGTACGCGGCTACGGCCCGCTCATCGGTGACGTCCGCAACGACCGGCAGGTACCCTGGCCCGGGAGACAGATCCGCGCTGAGCTGCTCGAGCGCGCGCGCGTTGTAATCCACGGCGACGATGCGCGCGCCGCGGGCGGCCATGAGGCGCACGGTGGCGGCTCCAATCTGACCGGCGGCGCCGGTGATCACGGCGACCTTTCCGTCCAGTCGGCGGTCATCGAGCACTGTCAAACCTTGAGTGCTCCGGTTCGTTGCGCATGGAAAGGGGCGAGGGGGCTTTCCGCCGTGCGTGTGGTCGGCGCGGCCGAATGGCGGATGCGAGCGATCCGGCGTGCCCCATCGGCGATCGCTGGGCCCGTTGCCGTTATAACCGAGTATCCCACGGTCTCAGGAGCGGCGGCCCGGTCCGGCGGCGCCGATCTCCTCTACCTCGCGTAGCGTGAGGACCGCAGCTCCGCCCCCAGTCTGAGCCGGATCGGTCCCTCGATGCCGACGCAACTCGAGGCGAGCAATCTGATTGCGGTGCACCTCGTCAGGGCCGTCGGCCAGCCGAAGCAACCGCGCAGTCGCATAGGCGGAGCCCAGAAAATAGTCATTATTCGTGCCTCCACCACCGAAGACCTGCATCGCCCAGTCAATAACCTGGCATGCCATCTCCGGCGCCGCCACCTTGATCATCGCAATTTCGGAGCGCGCGACCTTGTTGCCAACGGTATCCATCATCCAGGCCGCATTCAGAGTGAGCAACCGCGACTGATCGATGAGGATGCGGGACTTCGCGATTCGCTCGAGCGTCACGCCCTGTTAGAGGAACCTAACTCGGGCGATTCGGCGAATAGAATCAGGCTGTTAGAAGTCAGGGGCGCCCGTTACCCCCTAAATTACCCTCTACCAGATACCTGCTTAAAACGATCTCCGGCCGCAATCGTAGCGGGTAACAACAACAAGCGCTTCCGCCGCAGTTCGCTCGCGTGCGTTCGCGGCCGGATGGATCAGCCGCCCCTTTAAAGTTAGAGAGGCGCCGGCGCATAAGGCACGCTCTGCAACTAATCACCCTTCCACGGATTGACCACCGGTACCCTAAGGTCCTCGAAGTGGCGCACGTTTCGCGTAGCGATCGATGCGCGCCGCGCCAGGGCGATTCCAGCAATCTGCGTGTCGCGCATGTCGACCGGATGCCCAGCTTTCTGCCTCGTGGCGGCCAAAGCCGCTGCCTCAAGCGCCGCACTGGTATCAAAATCAAGCACTCTGTTCCCCAAATCCTGTGACAGCAATTGATCGAACGCAGCCGCCAGCGCGCGCTGGCGCTTTCCCCTCGCGAGCAAGGCAATACCCAGATGCGCCTCGAACAGCGTAACGCTCGTAATCCAGATCGATTCTGCCGACTGACGATCCAGCCAGTTGACCACGGCGGTATCTGGTGCGACCTGCATTAGCGCCGACAGCACATTCGTGTCGAGGATGATCATCGCTCCAGTTCTGCGCCCCTGGGCGACTGCCCTCGAAGCTCGGGCAAGTCTTGCCGTAATCCCTTGCCGCGGAACCGGTTGGCTATGCGCGAGCCCAACTTGGTGACGGGCGCGAGGCTTTCGGACACGGCATTTCGGAGGATCTCTCGAATTTCGGCTTCCACGCTCCGCCCATGGCGCTTAGCGCGCCTCTTCAAGCGCTCCTTCAAGTCTTCCTCGAGCTGGCGTACTACGACCTGCGCCACAAACTACTCCAATCTTAATACTGATATCATGATATCATCTTCACAAGAATTCCTGCAACTTGGACCGGCATTGGGAGTCCGCTTCTAGACCCGCTGCGCAAGGAGCCGCGCTTCCAGGCGATCAAGCGAGAATTGAAGTTTGCCCGACTGAACGCCGAGCCAGTTCCACCTCACTCCTACTCCTAAGGGGAAGGTCCGTTTAGCGGAAATCAAAGCGATCAAGGCAGATGAGATGACCGCGTCGCACCACGGTGAGCACGGCTTGATCAGTTGGTTAGCTTTTCAGACGATCGGACCCAGGGTTGATAAACCGCTGGAGGATGGCGCTGCACCGAAGGGCCGCCAGTTCGCCCGCGGGTCGGGCCGGCCTCACGTCATGTGGGTAGAGGTCTCCCCTTGGTTTCCGGTCCCGCAAACGGAGTGACGATTAAAGCCGATTAGGTAGATCAACGACATCGTGGCTGCGGCGGAACTAAGACAACAAGCCGTCCACGGAAGCGGGGCAGCTCCAGGGCGCAAAGATTGCCTTATGGGTCCTTTGGCCATCGCGTCTCGTGGTTGTCATCGTCGCGTTCGGCGGGTTTCTTGTTCCTCCTCTCTACAACGCACAGTCGTTTGTGAGAGTGGACTGGCGATTTGCTGGACCCTGCCTGATTAGCATCGCTCTACTGATGGTCGCTACCGAGGTTAGACGACGACTCGACGGAAGGGCGTTCGGGGCGCTCGATCGCCTGCCGAAAGACTAGCGCAAGAACGCGGTCTGTTGAGCGCTTACACTTGCGCGAGCTGCGGCTGCATCGTTCCCGATGCACGCTCTAACGGGCTTTGCCCCCGCCTGCTTAAGGCGCTGTTGCGGCGCTCTATTTCAACTGGTTCGTACTGGTCGTGCAGTCGTTCCTGAAAATCCCGGTACTGCACATGCTGGCACCGAACGGATCGGAGCCAGCCTTTACCCTGACGCAAGGAATCGTGCTGGTCTTCTACCTAGTCACCAGCTTCCTCGCCGTCAAAAGGTTCCGCCCCGAGCGGAACCCGACCGGGCTGCCGTGAAAGCAGTGCCGATCGGGTTCCGTGGCGATGATGATTGTCGTTATTGACTATTACTCGTTTTCGTTAAGGCACGGATTGAGCGAGAGCACATTGCGGAAGTTGTTGTACCGCAGGGTAACCGCGGGACCGGGAATCGGATACGCGAGCACCAGCAACTGCCCATACTCCGCGGTCGACGTTCCACCAAAAGTATTGGTCGTTCCCGGCAGGTGCGCGCCTCCCAACTGCCAAACGCAGCTCTGCCGATCGCCTCCCGTCGTGTAAATCGGGTAGAAATCCGCACCCTTCGGCGGATTCACGCAGCCCTGGCCGGGATTGGGATCGGCCGGATTGGCGATATGCCGCTGACAGGGTGGATTGGTGTTCGACTCGATGCGCGGCAGGTCGGCCTCAAACGCGACCCGGCTGTAGTTTCTGCTTTCGCCTTGCGAATCCTGGAAGAGAGGGCTCGTGAACTGCACCGGTCGCGCGTGGTACGCGCCATCGAGCGCTACGTTTGTGAACGTGCCCGGCCACACGAGCTTGTACGGTACGCCGTCAAAATCGAAATCCGTACCAGCGCATCCCCCGATGGCCACAAACCCCTGACTTTGGTTGAAGGCCGCATCGAAGCAAAAAATATCGTCTTCGGCGCCCGCGGGTAACCCATTGTCCAAATCGCCCACGCCATCTCTTGTGCAGCTGCCGCCTTCAAAGTGGACACGGTTGCAGTACTCGAAGTGTCCGATCTCGTCGGAAAAGGCGACGTTGTACGAATGAGCGGCCCACGGAACCCGCGTGTGCTCGCTGGAGGTCGCGTACATCGGATGAAAATCACGGGTTAAGTTATGGGTTTGCGGATCGCAGTTGGTCCCGGCCGGGTCGAAGAGCACCTGGGCAAAGCCGTTCGTCGCGCTCGCCGTCATGAAGCCTGATTCCCCGCTGGTCAGATCCGTGATCGTAATCTTCAGTCCGTGCGCGGTGTCCTGCAGTGTAACGCGCAGCAAGTCCCCGGGGTTATACAAGAGCACGTCGGGTGTCAACGTGAATGTGGCGCCAGTGGCCAGCAGCGGGCTCGGTGGGGCCACGGGTACACCACTCTTGGTGATCCACGCAAAATTCACGTACTCCTCCCCGGCTGCCGCGTTGCATGCAGCGTTGTTGAGTTGGCCTGTATTCGCGTTCGTGGAAAGACTGTCAATGTTGAGCGCCGAGGACCATTGAGTCGGGCTCCCGGAACCGGTGAAATAAAACCCCATCCCCGCCGGATAGAATTGCATCTCCATGAAGGCGGTGCCCGGGTGTTTGCCGATGAAGTGGGCGTCGTTAGGATTGCTGCTATCGTAGATGTTCGCATCACTGTCGGGTTGACAGGGGATATTGGCGCCGACACCTGACCCACCCGGATTCGGGCTTGACTGGTCATCGCACACTGCGAGGCCGACCCAGAAGGCGGGGTGCAGCTGAAAATTGAAGGTCCCACCGCTGCCATCCTGGGCTGGGAGCGTCGGCGGGTCCTTGGGGAGTCTCAACAAATACGTCATTTGATTCCCCGACCCCGGCACGTTCGAATAGAACAGCAGCGACGGCTCATCGTGTCCGGTGTAGCTGCCGTTGTAGCCGATCGAGTCGAGAACCTCGGTGCACAAAGCTCCGCCCGAGTCGCAGTCGTGGGAGCGCCCCAAATCCGGCGCGGCGCCTGATCCGACACCCGCGTAACCGAGTGCGAGCAGGCCCGAGAGCGCGACAAGTCCTGATAACCTGAACATAGTTGCTTGCCCTCGTTGATGAGTTTGTTATGCGGAGGTCGCTAAGGATCGAACCGCGGATCCTACACCCGGTCATTTCCGAGCGTATGGGGGAAAACCCGCTTCCGCCGTGCACTGGGTCGGTCTGGCCGGGAGTCAAACGACGCACCCACTGTCTTCCGTCGGCGCCGCCAGGCAGCGCCGCGCTCTGCTCCCGCATTGGCGGCACCGCCAGCGGGTGCCGCGCTCGGCAGACGCTAGGTTGTTGGGGTTGAGTTCGTGCCCGTTGCCGCGGCGGCTTGGCGGCAAGACATGAGGAAGGTTCGGTGCTCGCGTTAGTAATTCCAGCAAGTGTCGAAAAGCCGCACTTTACCGGCCCCGCTCACGTTCGAAGCGGAGCCAAGACGGTCGCTGGGTCGCGCTCGAGTTGCTCGGGCTAGTCACCTACGGCTCGATGGCGTTCCTCGGGCTCCGCCGATCGCAGTGGTGGTTGGTAGCGGGGTGGGCGTTCCATCCAGCGTGGGACATGGCCCTGCACTACTTCGGACCCGGGCACGCGTTCGCTCCCGCTCCATATGCGCTGGCGTGTATGACCTGGGATCCGACCGTGGCTGCGTACATTGCCTTCCGCATCCTGCGGCCCGCAAAGGTGATGAGCGCCGCAGTCGCAGACAAGGTAGATCAGCGCTCCTGGCCGGTCAGCGACCCCCGACCATGGCCAATCCACGCAAGGTCGCTGCCTGACCCCGAGCGGTCGGTCAACCTTCCCGACAGCGGCCGTTGCGGCGAGAAAAAACGGACAGTCGCACACCCTAAATTATCGGCCCTCACCGTAAAGTGAAGGGACGAGTCTGCTGCTGCGGGCGGCTGCGATCCTCTCCTCCACCCACGTTCTAAACGCCACATGGAAGTAATTCTTACGGAAATCCCAGGCTGCCTGGCACCCCGGGTAGCCTAGGAAGTCGTCCAGAACCGCCCTCTGAGGTTCGTATAGCTCGCGGGGCAGGCGGCCGTCACGATAGTGCAGAAAAAAGCTCTGGACGTTGTTAAATAAATTGTCGGCGGTGAGCAGGAACCTCACCTTATCGGCGGCATCGAGCGCTGTGAAGTTGTGAAGTCCACTGATCCATACCCGAGCGACATCGGCATTATCTATTAGCGAAAGACGCGCGGCCCGGTAATTCTGCAGCGCATCCTCGATTGTCCGATGGCGACTCTCCAGATTCGAATGGCGTACTTCCAATCCGACAAACAATAGCGAGACGACAATGGCGAACGCGGCAACCGTCTGGCTGATGTAAAACATATTTTCGAGTGTCATACGGAGTTCCCCTGTCACTCACGGCTCTCGGCCTGAGTGGTTATCACTCCATTCTCACCTGGGCAACCCCTTCTGTGCTTCGAGAACTGGGAACACTGCGACGCAGGAGTCGAGCTTATCGTCCCAGTCTTGGGAACCGTAGATCTACGCATCGAAGGCCGCGACGAGCGGCTGCTTTTGGGGAAATGACCGCGGAAGTATGAATGCCCACTCCTGGCCGACAGCGACGCTTCCCTGAGCGGCCATAGCCGATTACCCTTCCAGTACTTTCAGTAACACCGCGGGGCGGTGATGGACGCGGCCGAAGAGCAGATCAGAGCGCTGGTCGATGCAGAGACGGCTGCCTGGGACGCTCGCGACGCCGGTGCTCTGGCGGCACTCTTTCATCCCGACACTGTTTGGCCCTGGCCACCGAACTCCACAGCTCACGACCCGATGCAATGGGTCATGCCATTGGGAAGATACAATCGGCAGCGCTGGATTCGGTCATGGCAGGAGCTCTTTGACTCGCACGACCTGGTTCATAACTGGCGACGGACACTGCGCGTGGTGGTGTCTGAACAGGGCGATGGCGGATTCGCTGTCGTTGACGTTGACACCCTGTGGCGCAGCCGAAGGACGCAGGAGCCGCTCCACTGGAAAGGTCGCGCTTGTAAGGTGTACACGAAGGTTGACGGGCGTTGGCTGTTTCTATTCCAGACCGGTCTACTCGAGTACTAGCGCTGGGTTCGGTTGTGATGCTGATTCGCAGGACATCCATTGGCCGCCGTGTCTGGCGACATGTCTTTGCATGGGGCGGTTCACTCTTAACAAACGGGGAAAATCATGAGGAAACAAAGGCACGTCCTGGCACTCGTGATAGGGGCCGGTCTCACGGCTGCATGTCTGCTCGCCGCGGGACCTATGGCGGCTTCCGATCAAGGCAGCTGGCCAGCCAGTAAGGTCAGCGCTCCCACGCCGAAGGTCGCGAGTATGCCGGCAGCGTTGGCAAGAAACCTGGCCAACTTCGACGACCTCGACTTCCATGTCTACACCGGGCAGCAGTGGGAGAACCTTCACAAGAGTCATGCGCAAGACATCGTCGTGCACTACCCGGATGGTCACACCACCAAAGGAATTCCCGATCACATCAAGGAGCTGAAGTTCATGTGGACGTTTGCTCCGGATAACCGCATCACCGAGCATCCGGTGCGCTTTGGCACCGCAGATGCCGAATGGACCGCTGTCATGGGTTTTCTGGACGGCACTTTTACTAAGCCCATGGTTCTAGCGGATGGCACCGTCATTCAGCCGACGGGGAAGGGTTACCATTTGCCGATGGCGACCCTGGGACATTGGAACAAGCAGGGCGTCATGGGTGAGGAGTATCTGTTCTGGGATAACGCCACGCTTATGAAGCAGATCGGTGTTGGCAAGTAACTGACAACACGTTCACGCGACGATTCAGTCCGCAACCGGCCAGCCGATGCCGGCCGCGAGCAAGGGGCAACCTGGCGTCTCCGGTCGCCAGCTAGATTCGCGACACGTCCCCGGTAATCAGCGTCGCGGCAATGGCGGCTTTGCGGAAACGCGTCTGCTCCTGCTGACGGTCAGCTTTTGGCCGAACGCGGCTCTCGCAGCTGATCCCTGCGCCAGAGCGGCGCCGATATTAAGCGTCTGCCTCGGCTGAGGGATCGGCTCAACTGCCCACTCTTCGCATCTTGGGGTGGGAGGAGGGAAAAATTTCGAATTCATCGCGATCCCACAATCATCCGGCCGATCGGGTAAAACGTATGCCCAGTCCATCTAAATTAATCGCCCACCGTTCCGACGCGGCGCCTCCAAGACGGCCTAACCGAACGCAGCGAGAGGGCTCGCATACCTATGTCTAAGAATAGGACGCCAAAGCTTGTCGTTGGCATCGTTGCTTCGTTCATGGGTCTTGCCGGCGTGATCATTTTTCTCCTGGTAACAAAGATTGTGAGCGTCCAGATTGGAATCCTGATGCTTGTTATGTCAGTGGGAATGCATCTCGGATTCGGAATTCTGATAGCTGTCTATCGCTTGATTGGTAAGCTGGAATGAGCGAAGTCTGCCTTCTGTGGCACTCTCGATACTGCGGGCGGGACACGACGCGCGTGCTGTACAAAGGGCCGTTGACGCCCCCCAAGAAGCGAGCCGCCCGCCTCATTCGGCAGGCACTCTGCATTAATCTGGGCCGTATTTTCGCAGCGCTCAGTGTCCGCTCTTGGGAAATCTATCGGCCGAGCTCGAGTGTCCCGTAGTGGCCGGTCAGCGACCTCCGGTCATGGCCAATCCACGCAAGGTCGCTACCCGATCCTCCTGAGACATTCGTGACCGACTGAGGTGTGCCCGATTTAGTACGGCGCGGAGCCTGAGTCCGCGGTTGAACTGAGAGTGGTCCCGACTTAGCGGCCGCAGGAACCCAACCCGCGCTCGATTACCCGCCAGATCTCTCGCGGATTGCTTCTTCACAGAAAATGCGACTCACTCTCTCCGGGGCCCGATCTACTTTTCGGCTCAACCACGTAACGTGCCGTGTTGATCGCGATGACAGTTCGGTTCGGTGCTGTGCTGATTCCAGGAACCGAACCTTCAGGAACCGAACTTTTTATTACCCCCGAAATTACCCGCTACAGTGTGTTCGCTAGGCTCCCTCGGGAGCGCTGGTCGCCGGCACCCCGATCGCGATCGACGCTCTGCGAACGTCCTGCGAAGACGTAGAAGAATCATCTATGATGCGCGCGAAAGTTCGAGTCCTGTCTCGGACT
>MNCZ01000078.1 GCA_001914695.1 Gammaproteobacteria bacterium 13_2_20CM_66_19
TCGCTCTCCCACGGAGGGGGCTGCGGCTGCAAGATCTCGCCAGGCGTGCTCGCCGAGCTGCTCAGGGAATCGGCTTCCGCCGCGCCCTTCGCACGGCTCCTGGTGGGCACCGAGACCGGTGACGATGCCGCGGTCTATCAGCTGAGCGACGATCAGGCGGTGGTGGCCACCACGGACTTCTTCATGCCGATCGTCGACGACCCGTTCGATTTCGGGCGCATCGCCGCCGCCAACGCGCTGTCCGACATCTACGCCATGGGCGCAAAGCCGCTCCTGGCGCTGGCGCTGCTCGCCATGCCGGTCAAGGTGCTCCCGCCGCCGGTCATCCGTAGGATCATTCGCGGCGGAGAGGCGATCTGCGCCGAAGCAGGCATTCCCATCGCCGGGGGTCACAGCATCGATTCGGTGGAGCCGATCTATGGGCTCGCGGCCATCGGGGTCGTTCATCCGCGTCACCTGAAGCGCAACTCCGAAGCGCGCGAAGGCGACGCGCTGATTCTCGGCAAGCCGCTCGGTGTCGGGATCCTCTCGGCCGCGCTCAGGAAGGGTCAGCTCACCGCCAGCGGCTATCAGGCCCTGATCGACACGACCACCCGCCTCAATCGTGCGGGCCCGGAGCTGGCGGCTATCCCGGGAGTCCACGCGATGACCGATGTCACAGGCTTTGGTCTCCTCGGGCATCTGCTCGGGATGTGCCGCGGCGCGCGGCTCGGCGCGCGAGTCAGCATGGCACGTACCCCGCTCCTCGACGACGTGCTCGCCATGGCCGAGGCCGGCCGGGTCACCGGCGCCTCGGCGCGCAACTGGGACTCCTATGGGGCCGAGGTGCGGCTGGCGCCGGAGCTCGGTGCCGCGCACCGCGCGCTGCTCTGCGATCCGCAGACCTCGGGGGGCCTGCTCGTGGCCTGCGCGCCGGATGCGGTCGGCGAAGTCCTGGATATCTTCGGGCGTCACGGCTTTGCGCGCGCCGCCGTGATCGGCTCGATGAGCGTCGGTACGCCCATCGTGCAGGTCGAGAGCTGACAAGTATGCCGCGACGCCCCGCGACCCCGTGACTCACTCCTCCCCTGCGGGAGCAGTCAGCGGCGGTCGCGACTCATCGCCCCTGCGCTGGGCGGCGCTCGCGCTCGCGGCAGCCACCATCTTCAGCAGTTACTACGAGTCGGACGCGATCGGTCCGATCGCGGACCTCCTCGAGCGCCAGCGGGGGTTCACCCAATCGCAGATCGGCGATCTGACGGCCGTCATCAGTCTGCCCAACATCCTGCTCGCGGTGCTGAACGGCGTGCTGATCGACCGCTTCGGCCCCGCGCGCATCATCCTGTGGACCGCGGTCACCGGCTTCGTCGGCGCAGTGCTGACGGCGATCGGAACGCCCTACGAGCTCATGTGGTGCGGCCGGCTGGTGTTCGGGATCAGCGAGGGCGCGATCTTCATCGCCCTCGTCGCGGGCGTGGCGCAATGGTTCTCCCGCCGGGAGATCGCCCTCGCCACGGCGATCTTCCTCAGCCTCGCCCGGGTCGGCTCCTTCACGCTCGATGTGTCACCCACCTGGGCACGTCCGCTCTACGACGCGGGCTGGCAGCCGCCGCTGTGGCTCGGCGCGGCGATCACCGGTGGCGGCCTCGTGTCGGCGCTCCTCTTCCGGGCGCTCGATGCACGGCACGTGCGTGACACCCCCGCACCCGCCGTCACGGGCGAGCGGGTGAGCTGGTCGGCGATCTGGACCTTCGATCTGTCGTTCTGGTACATCCTCGGGCTGCACGTCCTCTACGCAGCGGTGTTCTTTCCGTTCCGGCAGACGTATGCGATCGAATACCTGCAGCACGTCAAGGGCCTGGCGCTGCAGCAAGCCGGCAACGTGAATTCCGGCGTGTTTGCGGCGGCGATCTTCGCAACGCCGCTCTTTGGCCTGCTCGCCGATCGCGTCGGCCACCGGGCGTTGATGCTGACCCTCGGGACGCTGCTGCTGCCCATCACGTTCATCGTGCTCGGCCTCACGGATCTGAATCCCTGGATCTCGACCGTGCTGATGGGGGTGAGCTTTGCGCTGGTGCCGGCGATCATCTGGCCCTCGACCACGCTCATCGTCGATCCGCGGCGCCTCGGCACCGCGCTCGGCGTCATCACGCTGCTGCAGAACGTCGGCCTCTGGGGCTCGAATCGCATCGCCGGCTGGCTCGCCGACAAGGCCGGCGCGGGTCCTGCGCATCCTGCGGGCTATGCGACGATGTTGTGGTTCTTCGGCCTGCTGAGCCTCACCGCACTCACGTCCGCGGTGCTGCTGTGGCGGCGCGAGATGGGTCCGCATGGCCATGGGCTCGAGCTCGCGCGTCTGCGCGGGACGCAGGGCGTGGCGTGACCGCGCGCGGTGCCGCTGGCCTCATGCTCGTGATGCCAAAAGGCCGCCGCGACAAGAGCCGCGATGAGGGCGCCCACCCATAGAACCCACATCGTCTTGTGGTTTCATTCGCTCTCCATGCGCGGCGCTGGCGAGCAGGCGGCTGGCAGATCAATCAGCTCTAGACATCGAAGGCTCCGCCTCTGGCGCTAACTCATCGAGCCGGAAAAGACGAGGCGAGCCGTCAGTCGAACCCGATTCACTCCCCTGAGGCGAAGCAAATTCGTCCGCTGTACCTGAGCCCGACTTCTCCGTTATTAAAATCCGCTTCCCCAATAAGGTCGAGGTGGCCCGTAGCGCCTTGGAATTTTCCCGTACCACCAGTTATCGATACCGGGTACGTAACCACCGCGAACAGCCCAGGGGCAACGGGAAACGCGGTCAATTGAGCCGGCGCCACAAAAATCGTGTCGCCCGCATCGGTAACCCAGTAGTGGTGGACAGACAAAACGGTGGTTCCGTTAATCCCTGGAGATTGTCCTACGATCTGCACGCCGACCGCGCCTTTAAGGTCTCCCGTCGCAACACCCAAGGTCCGATCGGCGGTAATGACCCCGATGTTTGTGATAACCCCACCTCCCACAGGGACACACGTGCCGAAGGCGCTCGGTCCAAAGCAGATGAACCAAACTGCAGCGAGAACCGGTTTGGTGAGACGCATACTGACCTCCTACCGACGGTTGTAGTTCATTGTTACCAGGCAAGTCCGAGGGTACGCTCGAGCGGATTGACTTGCCACGCGGAGCGATTCCGGAGGCCAGGCCGGTGAGGCTCGCGAGCGCGCACAAATGAGGGGAAACCCGCCCCCGCGCGCAGACAACACCCGTCCCTCGGTGTCTCGTGGTGTCGCGCGCCATGCAGGGCGGATTGTGCGAGTGTTTTGCCGAGGGTTAGGAGACTGAAGACCTGCGCTACACGCGTGAGCACGTGAGCACTGGTGGCCGTTTATGGTACTCGCGGGCTTGCCGCCCGGGAGTTTTACGATCGGCTGGCTGAAGAAGCATCGGTCACGGGTGGACCGAACATCATTCGAATTTGGAGCGGGAAACGAGACTCGAACTCGCGACCCCGACCTTGGCAAGGTCGTGCTCTACCAACTGAGCTATTCCCGCGTCCGGCTGATCCTGAAAGCCGCCGAATTCTATGTACACCCCTTTGGAAGTCAAGGCGAGAGCCCGAGCGGGCTGCGCCCCTCATTCTCATCCGTATCACTGACTTAATATTCTTTAGACTCAATTACTTGAGAAGTATTCATCAAGCCACTTCTCACAGCGTGTTCTCCGAGGGCTGGGCGCGCAGCTCGGGCCACGCCACGCGCAGGTACGCCACCATGGACACGAGTGTCGCGGCGGCCGCGATCATCGTCATCCACACCCCGACGCGATAAGTCGGCAGCCCGAGGAGCGGCCAGCGGTACAGCATCATCGACAGGCCGATGATCTGCAGGACGGTCTTGTACTTGCCGAGCTGCGAGACCGCGACCTTGCGCCGCGCGCCGATCTCGGCCATCCACTCGCGGAGCGCCGAGATCGTGATCTCGCGGCCGATGATGATGGCGGCGGTGAGCACGATGAGGGTATGCGGATCCTTGCTCACCAGCAGCACGAGCGCCACGGCGACGATCAGCTTGTCGGCGACCGGATCGAGGAATGCGCCGAGGCGGGAGATCTGGCCGAAGCGGCGGGCGAAATAGCCGTCGAGCGAATCGGTGATGCCCGCGGCCACGAACAGGAGTCCCGCCGCCGGATCGGCCCACGGGTACGGCATGTAGAACAGCACGACGATGAGTGGAATCGCCGCGATGCGTGCCCAGGTCAGCGCATTCGGAAGGTTCCAGACCATCAGCGGCTTCTCATGGGGCGTCGGCGGCTTCTCACGGGGCGCGGCTCCAGCTATGAGCCTGGATGCAGGTGATCATAAACACTTCGCGCCAGCGTCGCGCCGATTCCCGCCACCTGCGTGAGATCGGCCACTCCGGCGCGCATCACGCCCTGCAGTCCGCCGAAGTGCTTCAGGAGCGCCCGCCGCCTGGCGGGCCCGAGTCCCGGGACCACCTCCAGCACCGACTCGTTGTAACGGCGGGCACGCCTGCGGCGATGACCGGTGATCGCGAAGCGGTGGGCCTCGTCGCGGATTCTCTGGATGAGGCGCGCCGCGGGCATTTGCCCCTCAGGCGTCACCGGCGCCGCTGCGCCGTAGACGAACAACCGCTCGTGGCCCACCCTGCGCTCGGGGCCCTTGGCGATTCCGACCAGCGTCAGGTCACCGTACCCGAGCTCCGCGAGCACGGCGTGCACCTGGCTCACCTGCCCGGCACCGCCATCGATCAGCAGCAGGTCGGGGGGCGACACCTCTCCGGCGCGCACATGGCGGTAGCGGCGCTCGAGCGCCTGGCGCAGCGCCCCGTAATCGTCGCCGGGCGTAACGGCGGTGATGTTGAAGCGCCGGTACTCCTTCTTCAGCGGTCCGTCGGGGCCGAATACGACGCAGGAGGCCACCGTGCCCTCGCCGCCCGTGTGGCTGATGTCGAAGCACTCGATCCGTGAGGGCGGCTCGGGCAGGTCGAGCATGCTGGCCAGGTCGGAGAACATCTCCTCGAGTCCCGCGCGCTGCGCGAGCCGCATGCGCAGCGCCTGCACCGCATTCTCGCGCGTGAGCTCCACCCAGCGCGCCGCCAGGCCGCGCACGGGATGCCGGACCTCGATCCTTTGCCCGGTGCGCTCGCTCAGCAGCTCCGAGAGCGATGCCGCCTCCTCGAGATTGCGGCCGAGCAGCACTTCCGCGGGCGCCTCGGCGTCGGCATAGTACTGCAGGATGAACGAGGCGAGCGCCTCGTCGGCTTCGGCGAGCGCGGCGCGCGGAAAGTAGCTGGTGGTGCCGAGATTGCGGCCGCCGCGCACCAGCATGACGCTGACGGCGTACTCGCCCGCCTCGCCGACGATCGCGAACACGTCGACATCGGGCTGCCCCTCGGCGGTCACGATCTGCTGCGCCTGGATGCGCTGGAGCGCCGCGCGCTGATCGCGGATCTGCGCCGCGCGCTCGAACTGCAGCGCCTCGCCCGCCTCCTCCATACGCTTCTCGAGCTCGGCGTTCACTTCGTCGCTGCGACCCTCGAGCACCTTGACCGCCGCCGCAATGTCCTGCGCGTAGGCGTCGCGCGGGATGAGGCCGACGCACGGGGCCGAGCAGCGCCCGATCTGATGCTGCAGGCAGGGGCGGCTCCGGTTGGCGAAGAAGCTGTCGCGGCAGTTGCGGATGCGAAACAGCTTCTGCAGCTGATTCAGCGTATCACGCACCGCGCCGGCACTCGGGAAGGGACCGAAGTAGCGTCCGGGGGCGCTCTTCGCGCCGCGGTAGAACTCGAGCCGCGGAAACTCGTGCTCCACGTAGAGGTGAATGTAGGGAAAGCTCTTGTCATCGCGCAGCACCACGTTGAAGCGCGGCTTGTGCGCCTTGATCAGGTTGTACTCGAGCAGCAGCGCCTCGGTCTCGGAGTTGGTCACCGTGACCTCGACGCCCTCGATCTGTGCGGTGAGCGAGCGCACCTTGGGATCGACATTCCTCGGGGCGAAGTAAGTCCCGACGCGGTCCCTCAAACTGCGGGCCTTGCCGACGTAGAGGAGCTCGTGCCCGGCGCCGAACATGCGGTACACGCCCGGCCGCCTGGGAAGCGACGCGATGAATTCCTTGGGGTCGAACTCGCTCATGGTCGAAAAAGAGGCTCACCGCTTCACGGCGCGGACGCGCTCGCCCCCGGTCCGGCGGTCGGCAGTGCCGCGCGAACCGGGAGGCCCGCGAGCTCGCAGGCGCGCGCGACCACATCCCGGAACATCTGCGCCGTGAGGCGGCCGGTCGAGGTGTTGTAGCGGCTGCAATGATACGAGTCGAGGAGGTATTGCGCTCCGTCGAGGCGGTGCTCCCGACCGTGCCCGAACCGGTAACGCGCGCGCGTCAGCCCGCGCGCCATGAGCAGCGCGTCGTGCGCCACGCGACCCAGGGCCAGGTACACGCGCACCGCCGAAAGCTCCCGCACCTCCGCGGCGAGGTATGCGTTGCAGGAACGGATCTCCGCGGGCAGGGGGCGGTTCTGCGGTGGCACGCATTTGACCGCATTGACGATGCGGGCGTTCACGAGCGCCAGGGCATCGTCCGCGGAGACGGATACCGGTGCGCTCGCGAGCCCGGCCTCGTGGAGCGTGCGGTACAGGAGGATACCTGCGTGGTCTCCCGTGAACGGCCGGCCGGTGCGGTTCGCCCCGTGCATACCGGGGGCGAGACCGACGATGACGATGCGCGGCGCTGTGGCGCCGAAGGACGGCACCGGACGCGCCCAGTAGTCCGGGTGCGCAGCGCGCGACCGGGCCCGAAAGCTCACGAGTCGCGCGCAGCGCCTGCAGTTCGGATCGTAGATCGCAGCCGGCCCGGACCGAAGCGCTGCGGGGCCTCTCTCAGCCGGGCGCAGTCGTGGCACGCTTGTCGGCGCGGCGGCTCTGACTGCGCTCGGCAATCAGCATCGCGAGCTCGAGAGCCTGCTCGTGATTGAGGCGCGGGTCCACCGTCGATCGATAGGCCCTGGCGAGATCGTGGTCCGTGAGCCCGCGCGCCCCTCCGGTGCATTCGGTCACGTCATCCCCGGTGAGCTCGATGTGCACGCCGCCGAGATAGGACCCCATGTCCGCATGAATACGGAACGCGAGGTCGAGCTCCTTCAGGATGTTCTCGAAGCGGCGCGTCTTGATCCCGCCCGTGGTCGTCTCGGTATTGCCGTGCATGGGGTCGCATACCCAGAGCGCCGTCTGACCGGTCTGGCGCACCGCTTCGATCGCCTTCGGGAGCGCGGCGGCCACGTCCTTCGCGCCGAAGCGGTGGATGAGGGTGAGCCGACCGGGCTGGTTCTGGGGATTGAGGGTCGTCACCAGGCCCTGCAGCCACGCGGCATCCATGGCCGCGCCGACCTTGACGGCGATGGGATTCGAGATGCCGCGGAAGTACTCGACGTGCGCGCCTTCGAGCCCGGCGGTGCGCATGCCGATCCACGGCATGTGCGTCGAGAGGTTGTACCAGCGGTTCTGCCGCGGAATGAAGCGCGTCTGCGCCTGCTCGTAGTGAAGGTGCAGCCCCTCGTGGCTCGCGTAGAAGTCGACCAGCGTGGCCTCGTGGACCCGCCGGCCGCTGATGCCTTCGAAGAAATCCAGCGCATCGCCGATCGAGCGCACGATCCGCTCGTAGGCGTCCTTGAGGGGCGCGTGGTGCACGAAGCCCAGGTCCCAGTACTCCGGATGGTGCAGGTCGGCGAAGCCGCCCTCGACCAGCGCCCGTACGAAGTTCAGCGTCAGCGCCGCGCGCTCATACCCTCGCAGCAGCAGCTCCGGATCCGGCGCGCGCGCCTCGGGCGTGAACTCCGGCCCATTGACCAGGTCGCCCCGGTAGCTCGGCAGGCTGACGCCGTTTCGCGTCTCGGTGTCGGCCGAGCGCGGCTTGGCGTACTGGCCGGCCATGCGCCCCACGCGGATGATGGGCTTCTTCAGCCCGTGCAGCAGCACGAGGCTCATCTGCAGCAGGATCTTGAGCTTCTTGGCGATGGTGTCGGACTCGCAGTCGGCGAACACCTCCGCGCAGTCCCCGCCCTGGAGCAGGAATGCCTCGCCGCGCTGCGCGGCGGCGAGCCGCGAGCGCAGCGCCTCGATCTCCCACGAGACCACGATGGGCGGCAGGCGCGCGATGTGCGCCACGACCCGCTCGAGCGCCCGCGGGTCGCTGTAGACCGGCTGCTGCTGCGCGGGCCGGGTCTGCCAGCTGGCGCTGTGCCAGGAGGTCGTTTCGGGCGCTCGCATGTCAAAAGATCGTAGCACGCTTTTCCCGCCGGTCAGGGAACGCCGCGTCACATCCGCCGCGCCCCATGCCCGCTGGCGTCAGGCGCGCTTCGCGGGCAGAATGCGCCCCTTTTCGAGGGGGCCCTTATGCACCACGTACTGATTCTCGGAGCCGGCAAGATCGGCGCTCTGATTTCCGGATTGCTAGCCGAATCGGGGAGTTACAAGGTCCAGCTGGCGGACGTCGCCGGGACGGCAGCCGAGGGCGTGGTGCGCGCCCACGGAACGGGCAATCTCGCTCCCTTCGCCCTGGACGCGACCGACGCGGACGCACTCTCCCACCACCTCGCCGCGCACCCGGTGGAAGCGGTGATCTCGAGCCTGCCCTACTACTGCAACCTCACGGTCGCCGAGGCCGCCCGC
>MNCZ01000083.1 GCA_001914695.1 Gammaproteobacteria bacterium 13_2_20CM_66_19
TGACCCCCGAGTACCTGATCAACGCCGAGGTGCTGCAGATCAAGATCGCCCAGGGGGCCAAGCCCGGCGAGGGCGGACAGCTCCCCGGCCACAAGGTCAACGACATGATCGCCAGCTTGCGCTTTGCGCGAGCGGGCGTCGGGCTCATCTCCCCGCCGCCACATCACGACATCTACTCGATCGAGGATCTGGCGCAGCTGATCTTCGACCTGAAGCAGGTCAACCCCCGAGCGCTGGTGTCGGTGAAGCTGGTGGCGGAGCCCGGGGTGGGGACGGTCGCCGCCGGGGTGACCAAGGCGTACGCCGACCTGATCACCATCTCCGGGTACGACGGCGGCACGGGCGCCAGCCCGCTGTCGTCCATCAAGTACGCCGGCACGCCGTGGGAGCTCGGACTCGCGGAGACACACCAGACCCTGCGCCGCAACGATCTGCGCCACCGCGTGCGCCTGCAGACCGACGGCGGGCTGAAGACCGGGCTCGACGTGGTCAAGGCGGCGATCATCGGTGCGGAGAGCTTCGGTTTCGGCACCGCGCCGATGGTGGCGCTGGGGTGCAAGTACCTGCGCATCTGCCATCTGAACAACTGCACCACCGGCATCGCCACCCAGCACAACGTGCTGCGCTCGAAATACTTCACGGGCCTGCCGGAGATGGTGATCAACTACTTCCGCTTCGTGGCCGAAGAGGTGCGCGAGCTCCTCGCCTCCCTCGGGGTGCGCACGCTCGCCGAGCTCATCGGCCGCACCGAGTATCTCGAGGTGCAAGGCGGCAGTACGCCGCGGCAGCGCAAGCTCGACCTCACCCCCATCCTGTCCGCCGGCGGCCTCGCCTCCGATGCGCCGCAGTTCTGCGTCACGCCCTCGAATGCGCCCTTCGATCAGGGCGAGCTCGCCGAGCGCATGGTGCGCGACATGCTGAGCGCCATCGAGAACAGGAGCGGCGGCGAGTGGCACTACGAGCTCAGCAACTTCAACCGCTCCATCGGCGCGCGCGTCTCGGGCGAGATCGCGCGGCGCTGGGGCAACTACGGCATGGAGGATGCGCCGCTCACCGTGCGCTGCAGCGGCAACGCCGGGCAGAGCTTCGGCGTCTGGAACGCCGGCGGTCTCAACCTGTACCTGGAAGGCGATGCCAACGACTACGTCGGCAAGGGCATGGCGGGGGGCCGGATCGTGCTGCGCCACCCAAGCCGCGCGCGCTTCGTGGCGAAGGACACGATCATCATGGGCAACACCTGCCTGTACGGCGCCACCGGCGGGGAGCTGTACGCCGCCGGCCTCGCCGGCGAGCGCTTCGCGGTGCGCAATTCGGGCGCGGTGGCGGTGATCGAGGGCGCCGGGGACCACTGCTGCGAGTACATGACGGGAGGCGCGGTGTGCGTGCTGGGGCGCACCGGAGTGAACTTCGGCGCCGGCTTCACCGGCGGCTTCGCCTACGTGCTGGACCTGGAGCGCAACTTCGTCGATCGCTACAACCACGAGCTCATCGACATCAGCCGCATTCACCCCGAGGCGATGCAATCGAACGTGCAGCACCTCGAGGCGCTGCTCGAGCGGCACGTCGCCGAGACCGCCAGCCTCTGGGCCGGGGAGATCGTGAATGACCTGCGCACCTTTCTGCCCAAGTTCTGGGTGGTGAAGCCCAAGGCGGCCTCCATCGACTCGCTGGTCGAGAGCCTGCGGCGCGCAGCCTGAAGGCTCGCGCAACATGGCCGACAAGAACCTGCAATTCCTCGACATCCCGCGCTCGGATCCACCCAAGACGGCGGTGGAGGCGCGGGTGGGCAATTTCCGCGAGATCTACGCCTCCTACGATGCGAGTGGCGCGGCACAGCAGGCGGGGCGCTGCTTGAGCTGCGGCAATCCCTTCTGCGAGTGGAAGTGCCCGGTTCACAACTACATCCCCAACTGGCTGAAGCTGATCGAGGAGGGGAATCTGTTCGAGGCGGCGGAGCTGTCCCACAAGACCAACTCGCTCCCCGAAGTGTGCGGCCGCATCTGCCCGCAGGATCGCCTGTGCGAGGGCGCCTGCACGCTCAATGACGGGCTGGGCGCTGTCAGCATCGGTGCGATCGAGAAGTACATCACCGACGAGGCGCTCAAGGCCGGCTGGCGGCCGGACATGTCGAACGTGCGCCCTGCGGACAAGCGCGTCGCGATCGTCGGCGCGGGGCCGGCGGGCCTGGCGTGCGCCGACATCCTGGTGCGCAACGGCGTGCAGCCGGTGGTGTTCGATCGCCACGAGCGCATCGGGGGCCTCCTCACCTTCGGCATCCCGCCCTTCAAGCTCGAGAAGCAGGTGCTGGAGAAGCGCCACGAGATCATGGCTGACATGGGCGTCGAGTTTCGCCTCGGCTGCGAGGTCGGCGCCGAGGCTTTCGGCGGCCTGCTGGGAGAATACGATGCCGTGTTCCTCGGCTTGGGGACCTACACCAGTGTCAGGGGCGGCTTTCCGGGGGAGGAGCTGCCGGGGGTGCACGAGGCGCTGGCGTACCTCATCTCCAACATCCGCCACGAGCTCGGGTTCCCCGGCGCTGGCCACTCGCTCATCAGCATGCACGGCAGGCGCGTGATGGTGCTGGGGGGCGGAGATACCGCCATGGACTGCAACCGCACCGCCATCCGCCAGGGGGCGCAGTCCGTCACCTGCACCTACCGGCGCGATGAGGGCAACATGACCGGCTCGCGGCGCGACTACCGCAACAGCCGTGAGGAAGGGGTCGAATTCCTCTTCAACACCCAGCCGATCGAGATCGTGGGCGCCGAGCAGGTGGAGGGCGTGAAGCTGGTGCACACGCGCCTCGGCGAGCCGGACGCGCGCGGGCGGCGCGTGCCCCAGGCCGTAGCCGGCTCGGAGCAGATCGTGCCGGCGGACGCGGTCATCATCGCCTTCGGCTTCCTGCCCAGTCCGCCGCCGTGGCTCGACGCGCACCAGATCCGCCTGTACGACAACGGCCGCGTGCGCGTGTCGGCAAGCCCGGCGCGCCCCTTCCAGACGACCAACCCAAAGGTGTTCGCCGGGGGGGACATGGTGCGAGGCGCCGACCTCGTGGTGACCGCGGTGTTCGAAGGGCGCGAGGCGGCGCGCGGAATTCTCAACCTCCTCGGCGTGGGGTGAAGTCGATTCGGGGGCAACTCGGTGAACCTGTCCCTGGCGCTCCCCGCAGCGCAGTCTCGCGCGGGCGCGCGTGAGGTGCGCCGCGAGGCCGGCACCCTGTCCGCGAGCGGACGGTCACTCGACAGTGACCGTCACACGCATCCAGGGATGGATGCAGCACTCGAAATAATGCACTCCCTTCGACAGGCCGGTGACCTGGAGCTGGCTGCCTTGAAGGATGCGAGTGCGGGCCACCTTGACGTCCCCGAAGCCGCCGGCACATTCCGGAACCGTCGCCTCGCCGTGGTTGAGGGGAGGTATGAAACCACCCCCGAATTTCGCCACCTCGGTGAAGGTGTGAGGCTCACCGCCCTGGTCGACTACGACGAGGGGGGTGCCGGCCGCTGCCTGTGCGAACAGATCCGTAAACGTCGTGGCGTAGCCCACCGCGACGTTCTTGCAGAAGTCAGCTCCGAGCATGGCGTTGAAGGTCACCGGATCGCATTCGTCCAGGGCCACGATCTGCACGGGAGTGGTCCCGTCCTCCTGCGCCAGCCCCGCCGGCGCGGGTGCGAGACAGAGCGTCAGCGGGGCGAGGAAAAACGTAGCCAGAAGACGTGTTGTTGGGATTCTCATGGCGGTTGCACTCCCAAGAAGGGGCGCTGACGCTACGCCGGCCGTGCCGCCTGTCAAGGCGGGAAAACCCGTAACCGCGTGGACGTCCGGGAGGCCCGACAAACAGAAACCGCGCAATCGAACCGTTAGCTCAGGCCATATCGGCGGCGGCACGCCCGTCCGCCCTCAGCAGCCACAGTAATCCTTCGAGCAGCTGCACCGGCGTCGGCGGACAGCCGCGGATCACGAGGTCGACCGGCACGACCTTCGACACCGCGCCGACGCAAGCGTAGCTCCCCGCGAAGACACCACAGCCGGCGGCGCAGTCGCCCACGGCGACGACCCACTTGGGCGCCGGCGTTGCGGCGTAGGTGCGCTCGAGCGCCTCGCGCATGTTGAGCGTCACCGGGCCGGTGACGAGCAGCAGGTCGGCGTGGCGGGGCGAGGCGACGAAGCGGATGCCGAAGCGCTCGATGTCGTAGAAGGCGTTGCCGAGCGCGTGGATCTCGAGCTCGCAGGCGTTGCAGGATCCCGCATCGACCTCGCGGATCGCGAGACTGCGCCCCAGGCCCCGCGCGACGGCGCCGCGCAGCTCGGCTCCGAGAGTCTCCAATTCCCCGGGGGCCTGCGGACTCAAGGGTTCCGTGCAGGGCTCGCTCAGCAGGTTCTTGAAGAGTCGGCGGCGCATCGGGGCACTAGATCATGTTGCCTTAGAGGTCGTGACCGGAGTACGAGCAGTTGAACGACTTGTTGCAGAGCGGGAAGTCGGCCACGATGTTGCCCTCGATGGCCGCCTCGAGCAGCGGCCAGTGGAACCACGACGGATCGCGCAGGTGACAGCGCTCGATGCGCCCGGCGCCGATGCGCACATACGCGAGGATGTCTCCCCGGAATCCCTCGACCATCGCGGTGCACTCGACGCTCGTCGCGGGCGTGGCGGGCGAGGGCAGGCGCACCGGTCCGGACGGCAGCGCGGTGAGCGCGGTGCGGAGCCAGGAGATGCTGCGCTCGACTTCGAGGATCCGTACCCACACGCGCGCATCGACGTCGCCTTCCTGGCGCACCACCATTTCCACGGGCGCCGTGTCGTATGGGGCATAAGGGAGCGACACGCGCGCATCGAACGCGCGTCCGGACGCGCGCCCGACGAAACCGGGCGCGGCGAACTGCGCTGCGAGCGAGGGCTTCACCACTCCCGTGCCGGCCGTGCGGTCCTGGAGCGAGGCGGTATTGTCGTAGAGCTCGATCAGCTCGGGAAACTCGCTGCTCAGGCGCCCGCAGAGCGCGCGGATCGCCTCCTCGCCGTCGTGAGTCAGGTCCGCCGCGACTCCGCCCGGGACGATCCGGTCCATCATGAGGCGGTGGCCGAAGGCCCGGGCGCAGGTGCGCAGCGCCGCCTCGCGCAATATTCCGCACTCGGCGTGCAGTATCGCGAAGGCCGCGTCGTTGCAGATCGCTCCGATATCGCCCAGGTGGTTTGCGATCCGCTCGAGCTCGGCCATGACGCCGCGCAGCCACACGGCGCGCGGTGGAGGCCGGAAATCGAGCGCACCCTCCACCGCCTGCACGAACGCCCACGAGCAGGCGACCGTGCTGTCGCCCGAGAGCCGCGCCGCGATGCGCGCGGCTGGCTCGAGATCCTGACCGGCCATGAGCCTTTCGATGCCCTTGTGGGTGTAGCCGAGACGCTCTTCGAGGCGCACTACCGTCTCGCCGCTCGCCGTGAAGCGAAAGTGGCCGGGCTCGATGATTCCGGCATGGACCGGACCGACCGGGATCTGGTGCAGGCCTGGTCCTTCGGCGGGCAGGAAGCGATACGGAGGCCGCTCGATCGCGCGAGCTGGCGGAGTCGCTCCGGTGGCGGCCGGAGGCGCGGCGCGCTGCTGCGCGAGGGGCGCCGGCTGCGGCCAGCGTCCATGATCGAGCCACGGCCGCCGATCGGGCAGCCCGACCATCTCGATGGCGAACAGGTCGGCGATCGCCCGCTCGAGGCGCAGCGCCGGCGGATGGAACACGGCGAGCGAGGGCGCGGCACCCGAGCCCGCCTCGTGCGTGGCGATCTGCAACTTGCGGGTGGCAGGCTCGAAGAGCGCGCAGTGAACGGCCGCTGCATCGCCCCATTCGCCGAGGAGATCCAGCTTTCCTTCACGAAGCGCTTCGCCGATGCCGCGCCAGGTGCCTGCGTTGACCGGCGCGCGGGGCCAGCCCCGATGCGAGGCCACCGCGGAGAGCTCGCCGAAGAGCGCGTTCAGCACGTCGCACCTACCCGAGCTGGCTCGCCACGTGACGGAACCAGGAGACGATCGTTCCCGGCAGGTAGATTCCGGCCGCTGCCACGAGCAGCAGGTGCAGGGCCATGGGCGCAAGCCGCCAGGCGTGCAGCGTGTGACGCCGGGGGCTGTCGCCGAAGGCCAGGCCGTGCAGCCGCAGCGCGAGCGCGCTGAAGGCGATCATGAGGCCGACGCCGAGCAGCGCCGCGAGCCAGGGCGCCCGCGCGAAGGTCGAGGTGACGAGCAGGAACTCGCTCGTGAACACGCCGAAGGGCGGCAGGCCCGCGATGGCGGCGACGGCGATGACGAGCAGCCACCCGAGGAGCGGCTCGCTCTGCGTGAGTCCGCGGATGTCGGCGATGCGCTGCGTCCCCTCGAGCTGTGAGACGTAGCCGACGCCGAAGAAGATCGCCGACTTCGTCAGGCTGTGCATCGTCATGTGAAGGAGACCCGCGAAGCTCGCGATCGGCCCGCCGAGCCCGAAAGCGAGCGTGATGATGCCCATGTGCTCGATCGAGGAGTACGCGAACATGCGCTTGATGTCGCGGCGGCGGTAGAGCATGAACCCCGCGAAGACGAGGGACACGAGCCCCATCGTCACCATCATGGGTCCCGGGGACAGCACCTGCGCGTTGCCGGCCATGATGAGCTTGAAGCGCAGCAGCGCGAACAGCGCCACGTTCAGCAGCAGCCCCGAGAGCACGGCCGAGATCGGGGTCGGCCCTTCGGCGTGGGCGTCCGGGAGCCAGGCGTGCACGGGCGCAAGCCCCACCTTGGTGCCGTAACCGAGCAGCAGGAAGACGAAGGCGAGATTGAGCAGGGCCGGATCGAAGGCCGCGGAGCGGCGCACGAGGTGGTCCCACGCCATCGCCGTCATGCCCTCTCCCAGGTGCTGCTCGGCGGCGAGGTACACGAGGATGGTGCCGAAGAGCGCGAGGGCGATACCGACCGACCCCAGGATGAAGTACTTCCAGGCCGCTTCCAGCGCCGCGTTCGTGCGGTACAGGCCGACCATCACCACCGTGGTGAGAGTGGCGAGCTCGATTGCCACCCACATGAGCCCGATGTTGTTGGCGACGAGCGCGAGGTTCATGGCGAACATCAGGAGCTGATACATCGCGTGATAGAAGCGCAGGTCGCCCGTCTTGAGCCGGCGGGTCTCGAGCTCGTGCGCGATATAGCCGGCGCTGAAGAGGCTGGTGGTGAAGCCGACCAGCCCGCCGACCAGGAGAAACACGGTGTTGACATCGTCGACGAGGAGATAGAGCGAAGGCTCCGGCCGGTGCGCATAGAGCGCCGCAGCGCAGCTGAGCGTGAGCGCACAGACGGCTACGTTCAGCGCGGCCGAGACCCTATAGCGCGGAATCGTCGCGAGGATGATGGCGCCGCCCGCGGGGACCGCGAGCAGGCCGGCGAGCGCCAGGTTGCCGAACCCGGGGCTCATGCCTCTCCCCCGGAGGCCTCGCCGCGCGACATGTCGAGCGCCTGCAGGTCGACCGTGTCGAAGCGCTCGCGGATGCGGAACAGGAACATCCCGATGACCAGGAAGGCGATGAGGATGGAGAAGGCGACGCTGATCTCGACCACGAGCGGCATGCCGCGCGCGCCGGTCGCGGCGAGGATCAGGCCGTTCTCGAGCGACATGAAGCCGATCACCTGGCTCACCGCGTTGCGCCGCGTGATCATCATGAGGAGGCCGAGGAGAAGCACCGACAGCGCGAACGCCAGGTCCTCGCGCACGAACACGCCCTCGGTCGCGGTGACGGGCAGCATCACGACGATCGCGAGGGCGACGAGTGCCATGCCGATGAGCATCGTCGGCCCGATACTGACGACGGCCTCGATCGTGCGATGGATGCCGAGGCGCACCACGATGCGGTGCAGGGCGACCGGAATGAACACCCCCTTGAAGGCGAGCGCGATGAGCGCCGTGATGTAGAGGTGCGGCGCGCGCTGCAGGTAGGCCTGCCAGCCGACCGAGAGCGCCAGCACGCAGGCGTGGAGCGCGAAGAAATTGAGCAGCGCGAACATGCGGTCCTGATAGAGGAGGAGGAAGCTCACGAGCAGCATCGAGCCTGCGAGGAGGTGGGCGATGTCGCTGTCGAGCGGGGTCAATGCGGCGCCCTCGAGACGAACAGCAGAATGGTGCCGAGGAGGCCGAGCATGAGCGCCACCCCGAGGAACTCGGGCACGCGGAAGACACGCATCTTGGCGATGGCGGTCTCGAAGAGCGACAACAGGAAGCCGAGGATCAGGAGCTTCACCGCGTAGGTCGCGAAGCCGACGGCCTGCGCGGCGAGCCCGGCGCCCGCGACCGCCGTGCCCCACGGGATGAACACGCAGGCGATGAGCGACAGGTACAGAAGCAGCTTCACGGACGCCGCCGCCTCGATGAGCGCCAGATGGCGGCCGGAGTACTCGAGCACCATCGCCTCGTGGACCATGGTCAGCTCGAGGTGCGTGGCCGGGTTGTCGACCGGAATGCGGGCGTTCTCCGCAATCGCCACGATGATGAGCGCGACCAGAGCGAGCGCCAGCGAGATGTTGAGGCCCGCGTGGGGCCCGAGCATGAAGGCGGAGATCGAGGAGAGCTCGGTGGAGCCCGCGAAGAGGGAGAGCGTGAACACCGCCATCAGCATCGCCGGCTCCGCCAGCGTCGCAAACATCATCTCGCGGCTCGATCCGATGCCTCCGAAGCTCGTGCCGACATCGAGCCCGGCGAGCGCCAGCATGAAGCGCGCGGTGCCGAGCAGCGCCACGATGACGATGAGGTCGGCGGCGGCGCCGAGCGCGAGACCCGTGGCGAAGGTCGGCACCAGAGCCGCGGCCACCCAGGTGCTTGCAAAGACGGCGTACGGCGCCGTACGGAACAGCCACGAGGCGTTGCCGGCCACGACCACTTCCTTGCGGATGAGCTTGAGGAGGTCGAGGTAGGGCTGTGCCAGCGGGGGCCCCCGGCGGCGCAACAGGCGCGCCCTCACCTTGCGCGTGACGCCGGTGAGGAGCGGCGCGAGCGCCAGCACCAGGACGATCTGCAGGAGCTGCGTCAGCCAGGCCACCCTCATCGCGTGGCTCCTACGATGATCAGCAGCAGCACCAGGGCCGAGACCACCAGCGTCAGGTAGCGCCGGATGGTGAGGAACTGCAACAGGTTCACTCGGGCGGTCACCGCATCGACGAGGCGGATCACCGGCGCGTAGAGCGCCTCCCAGAGCGTGTCGTGCAGCTCGACCTCGAGACGCGCCGGTCCGGTATCGCCCGGTGCGGGCATGGTGACGTGCTCGCGGGCGCGAAACACGACGCCGCCGAATACGCGCCGGATGGGCTGCGCGAAGCTGCCGGCGGTGTACTGCGTGGCGGGACTCGCATCCGGAAAGCCGCAGTCCCACGCAGGAGCGCGTCGCAAGGCGTGCGAGGCAAAGCGCCGCACGATGAGCGCGGTGGCCGCGGCCGCGATCGCGATCATGCCGAGCACGAGGGCGCCGTCGTAGGCGCTGCGCGCCGAATCGATCGGGACGATGCGCAGCCAGGGCTCGCTCGACTGCACGGGGAGACGCGCGCCGAGCAGCAACTTCATGACGGGCGCCAGCGCGTCCATCACGAAACCCGGCAAGACACCCGCCAGGAGGCAGAGCAGCGCCAGCAGCAACATCGCTACCTGCGACCAGCCGTCGGTCTCCCGCGCCTCGGCCGCGGCCGTCGAGCGCGACCTGCCGAGGAAGGTCATCCCGAAGGCTTTCACGAAGCAGGTGGCCGCGAGCGCCGCCGCGCAGGCGAGCGTCGCCCCCACCGCCGGCACGATCAGTCTCGGCACCCACTGCGGCAGCTGGGGGCTCAGGAGTATCGCCTGGAACGTGAGCCACTCGGACACGAAGCCGTTGAAAGGCGGAAGCGCCGAGATTGCGATGCAGCCGGCGAGGAAGGCGAGCGCGGTGACGGGCATGCGATGGATGAGGCCGCCGAGGCGCTCCATGTCCCGCTCCCCGGTGGCGTGCAGCACGGCGCCGGAGCCCAGGAACAGCAGGCTCTTGAAGAGCGAGTGATTGAACACGTGGAAGATCGCCGCGGTCAGCGAAAGGGCGGCCGCGGCCTTCAGCCCGCTCGCCTCGAAGGCCAGGGCGAGCCCGAGCCCGATGAAGATGATTCCGATGTTCTCGACCGTGTGATAGGCGAGCAGGCGCTTGAGGTCATGCTCCATGAGCGCATAGAGCACGCCGAGGAGGGTGGTGATTCCTGCCACCACCAGGACGGGGAGGCTCCACCACCAGGACGGCGGGCCCGCGAGGTCGAACACGATCCGTATGAATCCGTACACGGCGACCTTGGTCATGACGCCACTCATGAGCGCCGACACGTGACTCGGCGCGGCGGGGTGCGCGAGCGGCAGCCAAGCGTGCAGAGGGACGAGGCCCGCCTTGGAGCCGGCGCCGATCAGGGCGAGGACCAGCACGAGCGGCGCGGCGGCGAGGTGCGCGGCGTGGCGCATCTCGGCGAAGCCGTAGCCGCCGGAGGGACCCGCCAGGAGACCGAACGCGAACAGCAGAGTCAGCGCGCCACCGGTCGCCATGATGAGATAGACGAGCGCGGCGCGCCGGTTCTCGGCGGAGGCGTGATCACTCGCCACGAGCGCCCAGGAGGCGAGCGACATGAATTCCCATCCGACGAGGAAGGAGAAGGCATCGCGCGAGAGCAGCACCAGGTTCATCCCGGCGATGAACGCGGGATAGAAGGGCACGACGCGCTGCGGCTCGCGCGCATGCGCGCCGTAGCCGATCGCATAGCCGCTCACCAGCGCCGTCGCGACGTTGATGATGAGCGCGAACGCGGCGCCGAGCGGATCGTAGCCGAGGATGGTGCGGCCGAGCGGCAGTCCCACCGCGAGCTCGATTGCGGCCGGCGGCGACGGCGACAACAGCGCCAGCAGTGCGACGAGTGCCAGGGCGCACGAGGCGAGCGCGCAGGCGCCGTAGGTCAGGCCGCTGCCGTGACGGCGTCGCGCGATCAGGATCGCGAGCGGGCTCAGGAGGAGCAGCCAACCCACGCAGCCTGCGGCGAGCTCGCTCAGGAACCAGGGGCCCGCAACCGACATCACCAGTCCCCGCGACGCGCCTTTTGAACGCGGCGGATTATAAACACAGTCAGCCGCGCGCCGGACCGCCGCCTCATGAGCGGCACAGCCGCGTCAACGGGACGCGGGAAAATGAGACGCGGGAAAATAAAAAGCCCCGATCGCGAGAAGCGGGGCTTTTAAATTTCCTTCATCAACTCGAACGACCCGGTTGGTTCGCTGTCAGCTCGTGCGCTTAAGCGCACCTCGCGTCATCACGAGCATCTAGATTTTCGGCTGAAACGTTTGGAGCCATCGCTCCGGCTTCTATTGCGTCGCCCGCGTGTTCATCCACGCGTTAGCCGTTCCTGACAGCTGCAGCAAGTTAGCAGCGGTCGTTACCCGTGCCCGCGTCGATCCCCGAGTTTTATGTTTTTCCGAATCCTTCAATCCTTCCAGCTCCGCGCAGCTTCTTTGCATCACCGCCTCGACGCTCCACCGGGCAAAAGCCGGAACTTATTGTTCGGACGGTGTTTTCAGCACCTGATTGTACTGATTCCAAACGAAAATACCATGTCTCAATTTGTCGACAAATACCGTCGGCGAGGGGCGGGTACGAAGGTAGCGTGCCCTGGGGTAATCGCCCCAGGGGGTCACCGCGGGATGCGTACGCTCACGCGCACGCCACTTCCGTCCGTCAGGTTGGCGGCGCTCGCCTCGCCGCCGTGGAACTCGGCGATCAATCGCACGATGTACAGGCCCAGGCCGAAATGCGGCTGGCTGTCGGTGCCGGTGCGCGACTGCCAGAGCGATTCGAACAGCCGCCCGGGGAGGAGCTCGGGCAGAGGGGGTCCGGGATTCTCGACCTCGATCGCGGCCACCTGAGGATCGACGCGCAGGCGCACCGTGATCAGCGCCCCGGGCGGACTGAAGTCCACGGCATTGTCGATGAGCTTGTCGAGCATCTGCACGATGAGATCGGGAGCGCCGCTCAAGTCGAGCGGCCCCGGGGGAAGCTCGGCGCGGAAGCCGCGTCCCGGGAAGGCGCCGCGGTAGGCCGCCACGGCGGACTCGAGCACCGCCACCAGATCGAAGCTGACCCGCTCGGCGCTGCCGATCGCCTCCTCGACGCGTGTGGCCGCGCCCATGGCGATGAGGATGGCGCTCAAGCGCTCGCTCCCCTGGCGCGCGCGGGTGAGATACGCGCGCGCGGAGGCCGGCACCTGCTCGGATTCGAGGTTATCGAGCGAGGAGCGCACGATGGTGAGCGGGGTGCGGATCTCGTGCGCCAGCTTGCCTGCGAGGGTGCGCAGGTAGCTGGTGTACTCGTTGAGGCGCTGCAGGAGCGTCGAGAAGCTGCGCGCGACATCGCCCAGCTCGTCGCGCGAGTCGGTTTCGGGAAAGCTGGTGACCAAGCCAGAGCGCGTCAGGGCCGATTCGCTCGCCCGCCGCAGCCGCGAGAGGCGCACCGCCAGCCACGCGGCGAACGCGAACATCGCCGTCACCGCCACGGCGCTGGTGCTGAGGGTGAAGTTGAGCATGCGCATCAGGGCGTGGTCGCGCAGGCGGATCCAGCCGGTCGCCGTCTGCGTGACCTCGAGCCGGCCGATGAGCGTCCTGTGGTCGCGGTCGTAGATGGGGGCCGGGGATTCGAGCAGCGGCTGCGCGCCGGGGCGGTCGACGAAGCGCCGGTAGAGCCGCGCGAGTATCGGGGGATCGGAGCCGAGTCCCGACACCTGCGCGAGTGCGTCCGCGCGCGCCAGCACCCGGCCCGAGGGTGTCGTGACCGCGAGCTTGAGCCCCGGCTGCATGAATTGCGTGAGGTAGGAGGCGAGCTCCGGAGCGGCCACGATCAACCGGCCGAGGGTGTGCAGGTCGTCGCTGCCCAGCGTGCCGTAGCTCACCGGATCCACGCCGCGCGCATCGCGATCGTCCACCAGCACGCCGAACCCGTTCCCGAGCATCGACATCGGCACGCGCAGCTCGATGCGATAGCCATGGCCCGTCAGCTGCCAGGCGCCGTGGATGCGCGGCTCGATGGGGGCGTTCTGCTGGCCATACTCGCCGGTCTCGATGCGGCGCGCCGTGACCGACCCGGGTCCGGTCGCGGCGAGGAACACCTGGTGCTGCTCGCCGCCGCTGTCCTCGAATCCGAGCCACACGCGGTCACCGAAGGTCGCCGGGTCGAGCGTATTG
>MNCZ01000127.1 GCA_001914695.1 Gammaproteobacteria bacterium 13_2_20CM_66_19
CGCGGCTGGCCGCACGAGTGAGGGCGAGCGGCGAAGTGATCGAGACGCTCGCTGCGGACCTCGCGACCCCCGAAGGTGTCGAGAAGGTGGTCGCGCGCGCACGGGCACTGGGCGATATCGAGCTGCTCGTCAACAACGCCGGACTGTCCACTTCGGGTCCCTTCCTCGACCAGTCCGCCGACAGGGAGATCGAGTCGATCCGGGTCAACGTCGAGGCCCTTTACAGGCTGACACGCGCGATCCTCCCCGGCATGGTGGCGAAAAAACGCGGTGGCGTCCTCAACATCGCATCCATTGTCGCGTTCCAGGCGATTCCTTACTGGACGACGTATGCCGCCACCAAAGCCTTCGTTCTGGCATTTGGAGAGGGGCTCGCGTATGAGCTGCGCGACAGCGGGGTGCGCGTCGTGACGGTGTGTCCTGGCTTCACCAGCACGGGCCTGTACGCAGATTCGGGTGTCCCCGGTCTGGCCGGGCGGCTCCTGCCCTTCGCAAAGCCGGAGACAGTCGTGCGCGCTGCGCTCGCGGCCTACGACGCCGGTCGCGTCATTCGGGTCGTGGGCTTCGTGAACCGGCTCCTGGCGGTCTCCGGCGCCCTGACCCCGCGCTTCGTCCTGCGCTGGCTCATGGCGCAGATGTTTGCGCCGACCGCCGCGCGCCCGGGGTAGCAACCTCACGCTGGCGCGGCGGCCAACACTTCGCGCGCGGCGCGGATGCCGCTTCGCAGAGCCCCCTCGACGGTGCCCGCCTCGCCTGCGGTGTCCGTTGCCTCGCCGGCAAAGTGCAGCGTGGCGTCGAGCGGCCGTGCCAGCGTCTCGCGGGCATCATCGCCGCCGACGGTGACATAGCTGTAAGCGCCGCACGCGTAAGGGTCCTGCTGCCAGTCGTGGTAGTGATAGCCCTCGAGCTGGCGTGCGACCTCGAGCCCCTTGCCGAACAGCGGCTGCAGACTCGCGGTCGCGGCGCGCACGATGTCGGCCGGCGCAGCGTTCGATGCGAGATCCCGCGCGCGCGTACCGCCCGCCCAGGCGACGAGCAGCGGTACGTGCGCGGGAGCCTGAGTCCAGAATGTCGGCACTTCGGCATCCGGCAGGTGAAGGAACGACACTTCGCGGTAGCGCCCGGCGTGCACGTCCTCCCAGAAGCACGAGGCAAAGCGCAGCAGCACCTTGACCACGGGTCCGGAGGCAAGCCGTTGCAGCGCCGCGTGCTTCGCCTCGAGTTCGGGCGTGAAGCGTACGGCGCCCAGGGTGGGGGAGGTCTGCTGCAGCACCCCGAGCGGCAGAGTGACGATCGCGCGCGCGCCATGTGCCTCGAAAGGCGCGCCGAGGCACTCGCCGGCGACCTGCACCGATCCCTTCGACCAGCGCACACTCTGCACCGGCGACTGCAGCTGCAGCCTCTCGCGCGGCAGTCCGGCCGCGAGCGCGGCCAGCAGCCGCTCGTAGCCATCGCGCGGACGCGACTGTGGCGTGTCGCCGAGAATGTCACCGGTCCATTCGGTCCGCAGCGCCCGGGCGCTCGCGCGCGCGGTGTCCGCCGCATCGAACCCTTCCGCCATCCGCCGCGCGGACTGCCGCTCCTCGGCGGACAGCGGCAGGCGGTCGAGGAAGTCATCGAAGGACATGTCCTCACGGGCAAGCAGCTCGGAGCGCTGCATCGCCTGGAGGATGCGCACAAAGAATCCATCCGGCGGCCTGAGCTCGCCCTGCTGCAGGCTCAAGTGGAGGTCCGGGCAGTCGATGCTGCTGCTGCCGGAGCGCGCGAGCAGCGCCCGGGTGATCGGGGCGTGCCCGTGGATGAATTCCGCGCCGAGCTCGATGGGCGCCGGGAGATCCGGCTCCCTTCGGGTCCACACGCGCCCCCCGACGCGGTCGCGCGCCTCGAGCAGCAGAACCGAACGGCCCGCCGCGACCAGCTCGGCCGCAGCGGCCAGCCCCGCGGCGCCGGCGCCGATCACGATGACATCGAAGGAGGAGGCGGCCACTGCGGGACCGTAAGGCGAGCGGGTGCCCCGCGCAAGGCGCGGGCGGCGCAAGCCGCGGGGCGCGCGCGGCAGGCTGCGGGTCGCTATCCCGTCCCGGTGTCGCGCAATTCCACCCAGGTGGGTGCGTGGTCGCTCGCCTTCTGCCAGCCGCGCACGTCCCGGTCGACGCCGGAGCTCACCAGCCGAGCCGCCGCCGGCGGGTTGAGCAGCAGGTGATCGATGCGCAGCCCGGCGTTGCGCCGGTAGGCATCGCGAAAGTAATCCCAGTAGGTGTAGATCGTGTCGTCGGGATGCATCGCCCGCAGGGCATCGGTCCACCCCTGCCGGGTGAGGCGTGCAAAGGCCTCACGCACCTCGACCCGGAACAGGGCGTCGTCGACCCAGCGCTCGGGCTTGTAGACGTCGCGCTCGGTCGGGATGACGTTGTAATCGCCCGCGAGGACCACCGGCGCCTCGGCGGAAACGAGTTGGGCGGCGTGAGCGGTCAGCCGCTCGAGCCAGCGCAGCTTGTAGTCGAACTTAGGGCCCGGTGCGGGATTGCCGTTGGGCAGATAGAGGCAGGCGACGTGGATGCCGTCGACCTGCGCCTCGATGTAGCGGCTGTGGGCATCGTCCGGATCGCCGGGAAGCGCGCGGCCGATCTCGGTCGGCTGCGAATTGCGGGACAGGATCGCGACCCCGTTCCAGCTCTTCTGACCGCGCCAGACCGCTCCGTACCCGGCGTCCCGGATCGCGCCGTCGGGAAAGCTCTCCTGCGGCGCCTTCAGCTCCTGCAAGCAAACGACCTTGGGCGAGGCCTCCGCGAGCCAGCGCAGAAGACTCGGCAGACGTGCGCCGATGCCGTTGACGTTGTAGGTGACGATCCTCACCGTGCGCTGACGCCGCGTGGGGGGGGGTTACCGCGGGTGCGCTAGCGCTTGACCGGCCCCTGCGCGGAACGCGCCGCCCGGCCGGCGCCAAAGTGCCGGTCCGCAATCAGACACAGGATCTCGAACATCATCGTGGCGCCGACCAACGCGGTGTTGCCCGTCTGATCGTAGGGCGGGGCGACCTCGACCACATCGCCCCCGACGAGGTTCAGGCCCCGCAGGCCGCGGAGCAGCCGCTGGGCCTCGAGCGTCGTGATGCCCCCGACCTCCGGCGTCCCGGTGCCCGGCGCGTACACCGGATCGAGGCCGTCCACGTCGAAGGAGATGTAGGTGGGGCCGTCGCCTACCACGCGGCGGGACTCCTCGATGACGCGCTCGACGCCGAGCTCGGAAAACTCCTCGATGAAGACCACGCGCATGCCGTGCGAGCGGGAGAATTCGATGCCATCCATGAAGTTCTGGCCCCCGCGGATGCCGATCTGAATCGTGCGCCTGGGGTCGAGCACCCCCGCCTCGACCGCGAGGCGGAACGGCGCGCCGTGAGTGAATTTAGAGCCAAAGAACTCTCCCCAGGTATCGGTGTGGGCGTCGATATGCACCATCCCGACCGGCGCCGAGGGCGAGGCAATGGCCCTGAATATGGGATAGGTGATCGAGTGATCGCCCCCGGCGCTCACCGGCAGGATGCCGGCCGCCTTCACCTTTCTATAGAAGGCCTCGATCTCCTCGACCTGCTTCTCGAGGTCGTAGCGATGTGACAGGCGCACGTCGCCGAGGTCGGCGATCCGGCAGAGCTCGTAGGGATTCACTCCCAGGCCGAGGTTGAAGCCCCGCATGAGGCTGGAGGAGTTGCGTATCTCGCGCGGACCGTGCCGTGCGCCGGGTCTGTTCGTGACTCCGAGATCGGTCGGCACGCCGATGAGTCCGATGTCCACGTTCTCGAGCGTCGCGGCCAGCGGCGCGCGCATGAAGGTTGCGATCTCGCTGTAGCGCGGCTCCTTCATCGGGTTGTAGGCGTCCTCGCCCCCGATGTCGGACCTGAAGTAATTCTCGGTGCTCACGCCTTCGCCTCTTTTCGCCTTTCGGTTTGGGAAATGCTGCGCCGCTCGAGATCATAGCGCTCGCGGTGCCTGGAGTCGCTTCCAGTCCTTAGCGATCTCGCGCGCGGCGTTGTGGCCCGGAATTCCGGAGACGCCGCCCCCCGGATGGGTCGAGGAGCCGCACTGGTAGAGTCCGGTGATCGGGGTGCGATAGTCGGCCCAGTGCGGCGCGGGGCGCTGCCAGAAGAGCTGGTCGGCCGACAACTCGCCATGGAATATGTGTCCCTGGGGCAAGCCCACGATGGCCTCGAGGTCGGGGGCCACCAGGGTCTCGGCCTCGATGACCTGCCCTGAAAAGCCCGGGGCCATCTCGTCGATCACATCGAGCACGGCCTTGGTGAGGTTGCGCTTCTCGTCGGCCCAGGAGGCGCCATCCTTCAGCTTGTAGGGGGCATGGCCGCCAAAGATGTTGATCACGTGCTTGCCCGCGGGCGCCAGCGAATCGTCCACGATCGTCGGCACGACCGGCGTCACGAACGGCTTGCGCGAGTACCAGCCGTACTTGGCGTCGTCGTAGGCGCGCTCCAGATAGTCGATCCCGGGGGCGATGTGCACGTAGGTCGGATAGCGGAACCCCTGCCGCGCGGCGTCGAAGGCGCGGTAGCGCGGCGGCTGGTGCGCGGCGACGTTCATCTTGAAGGCGGTCGAGAAGGTCCGGAACGTGTCGATCTCGCGCAGCAGCTCCGCCGGCAGGTGTTCGGGTGCGACGAGCCGACGGAAGAGCGTCGTCGCCGCGGCGTTCGAGGCCACGACCCTGGCGCGGAAGTCCCGCCCGTCGGCGGTGCGCACGCCCGTGACGCGGCCCGCGCTCACCAACACCTCCGCCACCGGTGCCTGCGTCACGATCTCCATGCCGAAGCGCGCTCCCGAGCGCGCAATCGCGGCGGTGATGGCGCCCATGCCGCCGCGCACGAAGCCCCACCCGCCCGCTCCCTGATGCTCGCCCATCAGGTGATGCATGATGACGTAGGCGGTGCCCGGTGACTTCGGGCCCGCGAAGGTGCCGATCGAGGCGTAGTAAGCGAGCACGGACTTGATCGTGTCGTTCTCGAACCAGGCGGAGAGGTAATCGACCGCGCTCTGGGTGAGGAGATCGACCAGACGATAGGCGCGATCGCCGATGCGGCGATGGCGCCACAGGAGCGAAGCGCTCTTCTTGAAGTCTCTCCAGCTGCGTCGGACCGGGTCTACCGGCGTCTCGAACAGGAGCTGCCGTACCACGGCGGCAGACTCTTCGAGATAGCGCGCGAACTGCGGGTAGATCTCGGCGTCATGACGTGAGAAGCGCGCAAACTCCGCCTGGGTCTTGCGCATGTCGTCGCTGAAGACGATGTAGTCATCGCCGCCGAGAGGGCAGAAGAGATCGTTCGCCGGCAGTACCTCGAGCCCGAAGGAGTCGAGCTCGAGATCCCGGATCACGCGCGGATGCAACAGGCTCATCACGTAGGAGAAGCGGGACGCGCGGAATCCGGGAGTGAATTCCTCGGTGACGGCGGCGCCGCCCACGATCTCGCGCCGCTCCAGCACCAGCGTCTTGAGGCCCGACTTGGCGAGATAGGCGCCGCAGACCAGCCCGTTGTGGCCCGAGCCGATAACGATCACATCGTACGTGGTCGACACAGTCTGCGCCTCCCTAAGGCAAGTGCCGCCGAGCTATCGTGTCGCGCCGCCGCCGCGAGGGCAACTTTGTGCGCCGGAAGCGGTCTTGCGGAGCCGCCGCGTGCAGAGCATTCTGCGGCGCGAGAATGGAGTCATTGCTGGTGTCGTTTTCGACCGTGGCGATCGCGGAAATGGGCGACCGCACGCAGCTCTTGTCCCTCATGCTCGCGGCTCATTACCGCAGACCCTGGCCGATCCTCGCCGGGGTGCTGTGCGCCACGCTCGCCAATCACCTGCTCGCGGGCATCATCGGCATTCGGCTCGGTCGGTATCTCACGCCGGCCACGCTGGATGCCGTGGTCGGTGTCGGCATGATCGGCATGGCGCTCTGGGCTCTCACGCCCGATGCGCTCGGGGAGGATGCGGCCCGCGTCAGTCGCGCAAGCGCCTTCCTCGCGACCGTCGTGGCCTTCTTCATCGCCGAGATCGGCGACAAGACCCAGATCGCCACCGTCGCTCTGGCCGCAGCCTATTCCAACCTGATCGCCGTGGTCGCGGGCACGACCGCCGGGATGGTGCTGGCGAATGCACCCGTGGTCTTTCTCGGCAAGGCCTTCTCCGATCGGCTGCCGCTCAAGGCCATTCACTACGTGGCGAGCGGCCTGTTCCTCGTGCTCGGCGTGGTCTTTCTCGTTCGTGCGGTTCACCGCACCATCTAGGCGTGCCGAGCCTGGAATCTCCTCGCCTTCATGCGATTCCCGCACGCCTGCATACTGCACCAGCGGCGCGTGTGGTTCTTGCTCGTGTCGAGGAAGAGCCAGCGACAGCTCTCCGCCCCGCAGGCGCGAACGAGCTCCATGGCGTCCGAGGTCATGAGCTGCCGCGCGGCGAGCGCGAGCATCCAGACCGGAAGCTCTGCGTGGGCGCTGAAGCGACCCCAGTGCCACTCGAGTGCTGCGCGCTTGTTCGGGCTCTGCGCCGCCTGCTCCCAGCGAAGCTCCCGATGCCCGCTCGCATCGTGGAAGTGCTGCTCGAGCGTCCGGATATCCCCGTCCGCGGGAGGCCGTCCGTCCACGGCGGAGTAGAGCACTGACGCCAGCGCTTCGCGCAGCTGCCGCGCCGACCGCGCGAGCATCCAGACCGGAAGCTCTGCGTGGGCGCTGAAGCGACCCCAGTGCCACTCGAGTGCTGCGCGCTTGTTCGGGCTCTGCGCCGCCTGCTCCCAGCGAAGCTCCCGATGCCCGCTCGCATCGTGGAAGTGCTGCTCGAGCGTCCGGATATCCCCGTCCGCGGGAGGCCGTCCGTCCACGGCGGAGTAGAGCACTGACGCCAGCGCTTCGCGCAGCTGCCGCGCCGACCGCAGCGCCCGCGCCGCCGCTTGCCGGGGCACGGAGCCCGCGAGCCGCCGCGCCTCGCGGACATCGAGGAGCCCCGACTGCTGCGTGAACCGCAGCAGGTCGCCGTAGTCGGCCAGCAGCTCCACCGGTGCGTCCTCCGTGAAGCGGTCATCGAGCGAATTGACGAAGTCGAGCGCCGGGTGCCCGCCGCACAGATCGAAAAGTGGTGGTTTTCCCTGGGCTTGCGTCACGGGTGCTTATAACCTCCAAATACAAGTTTACAGGTTATGGGGTAGCTGTCTATGCTAACCCCCTATGGCTCATTCAGAGGTTATAGGGGCGCTGCCGCGCTCGCGTGGGCGCCGCTTCGACGCGCGGATACCGCTGGCCTTCATGGCCATCTACTTCCTCTGGGGCGCGACATACCTCGCGATCCGGATCGCGGTGCTCGAGATCCCCCCGTTCTTCACCGCGGGAGTGCGCTTCCTCGTCGCCGGGGGACTGCTCTATGGCTTCATGCGCCTGCGCGGGCAGGCGGGTCCCTCGACCACGGAGTGGCGCAGCATCGCCGTCACCGCGCTGTGCATGTTCGTCGCGACCTACGGAGCGCTCTTCTGGGCGGAGCAATACGTGCCTTCCGGCATCGCCTCGGTGATCGAAGCCACGCTCCCCATCACGACCATCGCCCTCGAGGTGTTCATATTCCGGCAGCAACCGTTCCGCTGGACTCTGCTGGGAGCGGTGGCGCTCGGGTTCTGCGGAGTGAGCTGGCTCCTGATGAAAGGAGGTCCACAGCAGTTCGCCGCCATTCCCTGTCTCGTCATCGTGGCGGGCGGCATCGCCTGGTCGGTGGGCGCCGTGCTGACCCGCTCGCTGCCGCGTCCGAGGTCGCTCGCGCTCGCGGCCGGGGCGCAGATGATGCTCGGTGGGGCGGTGCTGCTCGCTCTATCGCAGCTCACCGGGGAGCTCGATCCCTTCCCCCATGTTTCGCTGCGCGCGGGGCTGTCGCTGTCGTATCTCATCGTCGGCGGGTCGCTCCTCGGCTTCACCGCCTACGTATGGCTGCTGGCGCGCATGCCGGTTACCCGCGTCGCGAGCCACGCCTACGTCAATCCCGTGGTCGGCGTCGCGCTCGGTTACTTCGTGGCCGGCGAGGCGGTCACCACGAGAATGATTCTCGCTTCCCTCCTCGTGATCGCCAGCGTGTTCCTGATCCTCAGCGCCCCGGCCGACTTCGACTCCAGAGGCCGCTGAGCTCCTTCCCATCGCCGCGGGACGGCACTAATCTGCCCTCGGGCTCAGGGAGTCACTCAGCCAAGGTGAACGGTGTTCGCTACCCGCCATACTCCTCTGCACGCGCTCAGGTGGCTTGGGATCGGGCTCCTCGGCGCATGGCTCGGCTCCTGTGCGAAGCCGCAGAGCTCGCCCGTGATCGTCGTCGGAAATGCCCGCTTCGAGTTTCTCACTCCATCGCTCGTGCGGATGGAATACTCGCCTTCGGCAAGGTTCGTGGATGCGCCCACCGCAGTCGTGCAGAGGCGAGACTGGCCGGCGGTCCGGGTCGAGGCGACTGATAAGGACGGCTGGCTCACCGCCGCGAGCGGTGTCGTGACGCTCCGCTATCGGCTCCGGTCCGGACCCTTTACCGCGGCCAACCTCGAGGTGAGGTGGAGCGATCCCGCCGGCGCCGCGCACGCCTGGCATCCGGGCGATCGGGATCCGCTCAACCTGGGTGGGCTCACGTATTCGCTCGACAACGTGAGCGAGGCCAACCTGCCGGCGGGGCAGTCGGATCTCGCGAGCCCGGTCAACGACGCGATTCCCGGGATCGACCTCAAGCTCCCGGAGGCGAAGCCGGGACTCCTGAGTCGCAGCGGCTACGCGTTCATCGATGACAGCCCAACCCCGGTGTGGAGCGCGGAGAAGGCGTGGATCGAGCCGCGGCCGCAGCCCACCGGCCAGGACTGGTATCTGTTCACCTACAACCGCGATTACCGCAAGGTGCTCGGCGAATACGCGCAGCTCTGCGGCCCGATCCCGATGATCCCGCGCTGGGTCCTGGGCCCCTGGATCACCGATTTCAATTTCGAATACTTTCCCGACAGCGCGGAGTCCCGGCGGCCCGACTTCCAGCGCTACAACCAGCAGTACCTCGAGGACGAGGTTTCGCGGCTCCGCCAGAGTCAGATTCCCTTCGACGCGCTGATTCTGGACTTCGCCTGGCACAACTACGGCTGGGAGGGCGGCTACGACTGGAGTCCGCTGGTCCCGCATCCACAGGAGCTCATGGACCGGCTGCACGGCCAGGGCATCAAGCTGAGCCTCAACGATCACCCGGGCTACGTCAACACGGAGCAGAGCATCCTCTCTTTCGACGACAGCCAGGCGCCCGAGGTGTTGAAAGCGCTCGGCCGGCCGCCGCCGTCCAGCCCGAAGTTCGATCTCGACCTGTCGGCGCTGTGGAGCTTTCGCACCGATCATGACGCGGGCGGCTGGAAGCCGATCCGCGTCGGGCCCTGGCAGGAACGGGGCTACGGGGGCTACCGGGGGATCGGCTGGTATCGGGCATCGGTGCAGCTGCCCTCCAAACTCCCCGACGCGCTCTATCTCTATCTCGGCGAGGTCGGCAAGACCTACAGGATCTTCGTCAACGGCAGGGAAGCGACTCACACCGAAGCGCATTGGCCGCGGCGGTTGACCTATACCGACGTAACCCCCTACGTCAAAGCGGGCCAGCGAAACGAGATCGTGGTGCGCGTCGAGCCGGGCGAGCGCGCCGGCGACGGCATCCTCCGCGGCCCGGTCGCGCTCCGGGATGTCGAGCCGCCGAAGCGCATCTATTTCGATCTCTCGAACCCGCGGCAGGCCGATGTCTTCATGCGCGAGCTGCACGGACCGCTGATGCGCCAGGGCGTGGACGTGTGGTGGGTCGACGGCGGCAACGGTGCCGTCGACATGCCCGGGCTCAACAAGCAGCTATGGGCGAACAAGGTCTTCTACGACTACTCGCAGCGGGAGAGCGGCCGGCGCGGCTTCATCTTGAGCCGCTACGGCGACTGGGGAAGCGAGCGTTATCCGGCGTTCTTCACCGGCGACACGTATTCCGAGTGGCCGGTGCTGGCTTACGAGGTTGCGTTCACCGCGCGCGGCGGCAACGTGCTCGTCCCCTACATCACTCACGACATCGGGGGCTTCCACGGCGCAAAGCTCGACTTCGACCTCTATGCGCGCTGGATCGAGTTCGGCGTCTTCAGCCCGCTGCTGCGCCTGCACAGCGCGCACGCCAACCCGCGCGAGGGGAACCTCCGCATGCCGTGGGTCTACGGCAGCGAAGGGATTGCCCTCATGAGGAAGTACTTCACGCTGCGCACCCAGCTGATCCCTTATCTCTACAGCTACGCCTGGCGGGCGCACCAGGAGTCGCTCCCGATCCTGCGGCCGCTGTACCTCGAGTACCCGGATCTCGAGGAAGCCTACCGGCACTCACGCGAATACTTCTTCGGCCGGGAAATGCTGGTCGCTCCCGTGCTCGACCCGAGCGGCAATCAGACCGTCTATCTTCCGCCTGGCAGCTGGATCGATTTCTTCTCCGGCAAGCGCCGCCCGGGCGGCGTCACGTTCACCGCTCACTACCGGGTGGACGAGACGCCGGTCTTCGTTCGCGAGGGAGCGGTCATTCCGGAGCAGGCCCCGAGCGAGTACTCGAACGCGAAGCCGCTGGATCCCCTCATCGTCAATGTCTATGGCGCGGGCGAGGGCAGCTTCGATCTCTACGAGGACGACGGCGTCTCGCTCGCCTACGCCCAGGGCGCATCCGCCCACACGCCGATCAGACACGCCCGAGGCGGTGATGGCCTCGAGCAGCTTCTCATCGGGCCGACCCAGGGCACGTTTCAGGGTCAGCTCGAGGAGCGCTCCTACGAGCTGCGCATCCATACGACCGACAGGCCGTCGTCGATCTCCGTCGATGGCAGGCCGCTCAGCCCGTGGACCTGGGACGCCGATCAGACCACCGCGGTCGCGACGCTCCCCAGGCGGTCGATCCGCAACCGGATCGGCGTGGAGTGGCGGTGAAATGACTCATCGGCATGGTGCGTGCCTACATGAGGTAACCGCAGACTCCCGGAGCACGCAGCAGATCTGAACGACGTCAGTGCCCGACCGGCCCTGTCTTGCTTTTTACTATATTTTGTCTTACAGTGATTCCATGCAGAGTGAGACCCTCTCGTTGCGAATCTCGAAAGCGGAGAGCCGGGCGCTGCGCGAGCGTGCGCGGCGCGAGAGGATTTCCCAGGGGAGCCTCGTACGGCGCGCGCTGCGTGCCTATGGCATAACACCCGAGGCCGACACCAAGTCCGGTTACGACGTCATCAAGCACTTGATTGGGCGCAATCGCGGTGGGCCGAAGGATCTGTCCACGAATCCGCGACACCTGGACGACTACGGGCGGTGAAGATCTGGCTGGTCGACACCGGCCCGCTCATTGCCTTGCTAGCGAGGGATGACGCCCACCACGAATGGGCCATCGAGCAGTCGAAGGCCGCCCCCGCGACGGTGCTCACCTGTGAGGCTGTGATCTCTGAAGCGCTATTCCTGCTCAAGCGCGCCGGCCACGACGTCGACGATCTGTTCACGCTCGTAGAAGTGGGATTTCTGCGGAGCGATTTCAACTTTCAGGCCGAGGCGCGCGCGGTGCGAAATCTGATGAAACGCTATCGGGAGCAGCCGATGGGCTCTGCGGATGCGTGCCTCGTCAGAATGGCCGAGCTGAACCCCGACGCCTGTGTGTGGACGCTCGACGGCGATTTTCGTGTATATCGAAAGAACCGGCGGCAAACGCTCTCGCTCGTGATCCCGGACGCATAGTCCAAGGCCTTGTTCGCCGCGTTCATCCACGTCGCATCCGACCTCGCGTTCATCCTAAATTCCGCACGCCTGCTTCCGTCGCGATCGGGGACGGAGCGATACGAGGCGTCGTTCGCGCAATGAGCCCGGATAGCTCAGCGGCTCATCCGCCGCTGAGCTACCGGCCCTTCTGGTACGTCCCGATGAGCTGCGCTTCCGCGAGCACGTGTCCCTTCAGGGCTTCGAGGAGCTGGGCCTTGGTGGGGCGCTCGAGGCCGTCCAACAGCGCATCGACCGCGTAGAGCTTGTGGAAATAGCGGTGTCGGCCGACGGGCGGGCAGGGGCCGCCGTAGCCCGCGCGCTTCCAGTCGTTGAGTCCCTGTACGGCTCCGGCCGGGAGGCCGCGACCGCTCGCGTCCTCCGGCAGACCCCGCGCTTCGTCCGGAATGTTGTGCACCACCCAATGGACCCACGTCAGCTTCGGAGCGCGCGGATCGGGCGCGTCCGGGTCGTCGACGATGAGCGCAAAGCTCCGGGTGCCCTGCGGGGCCCCGGACCAGTTGAGGGGCGGTGATATGTCGGCACCCTCGCAGGTGTACTGCTTCGGGATCGCGCCGTTGTCCGCAAAGGCGGGCGAGCTTACTGCGAAGGCCATGGTCTTGGATCTCCGCGGCTGATCAATCGCTGCCGAAGTCGTGTTTCTTACTTATATAGTAGCGATACCGGTCCTGCTTTTCATGCCCGGTGCGTCTCCGAGTCCCGTCCGGCTGCGGACGTTTCGCCGACCGGGACGAGATCCGCGAGCGTTGCGCGGACTTCGGTGAGCCGCGGCGGCTTGCTGAGCACGCGGTCGACATGTGCGGGAATGTCGTTTTCCGCGACTAGCCGCTGGCCCCATCCCGTCAGCAGGATGACCGGGGTATGCGGGGACACTGCCTTGATCGCGGCGGCCACTCGGCGGCCGTCGACGTAGGGCATTCCGAGGTCCGTAATGACGAGCGAGAACGTGGGGCCGTGGGAGAGCGCGGCGGTGAAGGTATCGATACCCTTCTGGCCGCCGTCGGCGACCGTGACGACGTGGCCGTCCTGCTCCAGGATGTCCCGCAGCGATTTTGTGAGCATCGGGTCATCGTCCACCAGCAGGATCCGCAAGCGGGACAGGGGCTGCTGCGGACGCGGACGGGCGCTGGCGGCCGGCACGATCGGATCGGCCACCGCGAAGATCAGGCGCACGAGAGTGCCGCGGCGCACGGCACTCTCGATCTCGAGCTCCGCGCTGTGACGCTGCACCATGCCGTAGACCATGGCGAGCCCGAGGCCCGTGCCGCGCTCCCCCTTCGTGGTGTAGAAGGGCTCGAGGCATCGGCGCCGCGTCTCCTCGTCCATGCCGATGCCGGTGTCGGCGACTTCCACCTGCACCTGCCGCGTGATGTCGCCGCCGCTTGACACGAGCCGCGTGCGCAAGGTGAGCGTCCCGCCTGCCGGCATGGCGTCCACGGCGTTGAAGATCAGATTGGTGAGCGCGTCGCGGATCTCGACCTCCGAGCCCATGATGTCGGGCAGGTTCTCGGCGAGCTCGGTCTTGAGCTGAATGAACACTCCGCGCTGCTGCGCCTGGTCGCTCCAGCGGGCGCGCGTGAGGTTGACGACCTGGTCGATGAGGCGATTACACTCGACGCGCGACAGCACCAGCTCGGCCTCGCGCGGCCGGTAGAACTCGCGCATGCGCGCGACCGTCTCCGCCACGTCCTCGATCGCGGTTCGAATGGTGCCGAGATATTCGCGCGCGTGCTCGCTCAACCCTGGCTCGCGCTCGAGCAGCGACTCGGTGTAGAGAGCGATCGGCGAGATGGCGTTGTTGATGTCGTGCGCAATGCCGCTCGCCATCTCGCCGAGCGCGCGCAGGCGCTCCTGCTGCATCATCGCCTGTTGCGACTGGCGCAGGTCGTCGTAGGCGCGCTGCAGCGCGCCGTATAGCTGGGCCTGATGGGCCGCGAGCGCGACGTGCTCGCTCAGCTGCCGCAAGAACTCACACTCGGGGCTGCTGAAGGACTCGGAGGCGCGGCGCGCCGCAACCAGCACCCCGAAGACCCGCTTTTCGACGAGCAGCGGAGCGACCACGAGCGACCTGAGGCCCGCCTCGCTGAAGCGTTGCGGAAACGGGAAGCGGATCTCACGCGTGTCCGGCTCGTAGACGAGCTCTCCCCCGAGGCAACGCGCCAGTCCGTTCTGATCGAACGGCACCTGGTCGTTCTCGGCGAGGCGCAGAGCGCTCGCGCACTGCGCGCTCTTCGGCCCGATCACCGCGATGGACAGGGCGTCGGCGCCCGCCTCGCATACGCACATGCAGCCGAAATCGACCGGCAGATCCTCCTCCAGGTTGTGCAGCACGACCCTGAACAGGCTCGGCAGGTCGTGACGCGCGCCGGTCGCGTGCGTGATCCGGTACAGCAGATCGAGCCGGCCCAGCTGGCTCTGGAGCCTCGTCTGATCGCCCTCGATGCGCGTCAACATGTGGTTGAAGGCGTCGGTCAGCTGGCTGAATTCCTGACCCTGCGTTCTCGTGGCGCGTACGGAATAGTCGCGTCGCTCGGACACCTGCCGCGCCGTTGCGGCGAGCGCCAGGATCGGATTCGAGATCACCCCCTGCAGGCGTCCCGAGATCAGGTAGGCGGCGGCAAAGCAAGCGAGCGTGAACAGCGCGCCGATGCCGAGAAAGAACTGGAAGTGCTCGTAGATCTCACCGAGATCCGACTCGAGGTAGAGAGTTCCCATGCGCCGCCCGTCCTGCACGACGGGCTGCACGCCGCGCAGGAGGCCAAACTCGAAGCGGTAGCCGTCGTTGCCCGGCGCGGACGGTGCGGTCGCGTGCGCGGCGGCGTCCGGGTAGGAAGCCATCAGGCGTCCGTCGTTCAGGTACAGCCTTGCTGCCACGACGTGCGGCTGCGCCTTCAGGGCCGACAGCACCTCGCGCGCATCTCCCGGGTTGTCGAAGGCGAGCGCCGCCGTGCTGTTCGCGGCGATCGCCTTGCCGAGAATCTCGAGGTTGCGGAGCGTCAGCTGCCGGAAGGTCAGATACTCATAGGCGAAGAACGCGGCGGAGGTGATGAGCATGACCGCTCCACAGGTGAGCAGGATGACGGTCATGAGAGTGCGGCGGATCGGGCGTGTGTGCGCGGACATGGGTCTAGCTCCCGGCTCCCACGATCTCGGCCGGACGCAGCAGCTTCGAGCTGATCGTCAGGTTGTTCGCTCTGGCGGCCTGGAGATCGATGCGCAGTCGAATCCTGTTGTCCTGTCTGAGCAGCCCGATGATCACGCCGCGGGGCGCCGCACCATCGGTATCGGTGACGGTGAGAACGCTGCGGCCCTTGAGCGCCCCCAGAATCCGCTCGAGATGAGTCAGCTCGGCGGCGGGTATGAAGAGGATCTGACATTCCCGGATCTCCGCGATGCTGGAATAGCGCTCGACCGCGAGCAGATGCCCGTTGACGCTCTCTCCGCGCACCACGTCATCGAGATAGCTGCCGAAGGGATCCTTGCCCAGCACCCCGATCACGAACGGTGCGCTCTGCTGCGGCAATGAGGCGGCCGGCCACTCGACGAAGTGGGCGAAGTTGAAGAGGAACAC
>MNCZ01000121.1 GCA_001914695.1 Gammaproteobacteria bacterium 13_2_20CM_66_19
ACGGATCAGGAGCCGCTCGCGCTCGAGTGCGCCGGCCAGATACTTCTTCGACAACGGCGGGCGCTGGTAGGGAAGCCACGGCTCATCGCCCACCATGCTGAGCTTCCCCGTGAAGCCCTTGCGGCGTAGTGTATCGACGGCCTGCACGGCGGCCTGGCCACCTCCCGCGATCACGATGTGCCCGTACATGCGCCCGAAGAATAGCCGATGCCCCGAGGTCCCGGCCGCACCAGAGCGGGGCGGAGCGTCAACCTGCGCGCTCCAGAACAGTGCAGCGCGCCGCGCCGGCGCCCCGGCGCCAAGCGCAGCTTCCGCGGCTTAGCCTCGTCTGGCGCATGGCATGAAAGCTGCAAAATCCCTTCGCGCCGCACACCCGCTCCACGGAGAGTCCCTCTCATGAAACTGGTCACCGCGATCATCAAGCCCTTCAAGCTGGACGATGTGCGCGCCGCGCTGTCCGACATCGGCGTGTCGGGCATGACGGTCACGGAAGTGAAGGGATTCGGCCGGCAGCGGGGACACACGGAGCTCTATCGGGGCGCCGAGTACGTGGTCGACTTCGTCCCCAAGACCCGCATCGAGGTCGCCGTGCGGGGCGAGCTCGCCGATCAGGTCGTCGAGGCGATCATCAAGGCCGCCAAGACCGGCAAGGTGGGCGACGGCAAGATCTTCATCACCGACATCGAGCGGGTGATCCGCATACGAACCGGCGAGACCGACGACTCCGCCTTGTAGCGCCCTCAGCGCGGCAGGTGCGCGACGAAGAAGTAAGCGATTCCGAGCAGCACGGCCGTCTGGCCCAGCATCGCCGCGTACATCTGACGTACGTTGCTGCTGGCGAGGCTGTGCATTTCCGTTCGCAGTTCGGCGGTCTTCTCGGTGAGTTTTTCGCTGAGCTCGTTGCGCAATACCAGCAGGTCGTGCTTCGTGGCCAGGGTGTCCCTGGCTCCTGCAATCTCGATCTCCATCGCCTGGACGATGGCCCGCGCCTGCGCGGGCGGCACGTCGGCCTTTTCCAGAATCTCGAGCGAGGCGGCTTGCACGGCAATAGGGTACTCCCGACTGACCCCGCCTGCGACTCTACGCTTCGGCTCACGGTGAGCTGAAGGCTGCGAAACTCACCGATTCGCTTCCTTTTGCAGCAAGGACGCGCTGCCAAGCGCATGCCACAGGCTTGGGCGCGCCGCCGCGCGCAGGCTATGCTTGCTGGCCATGCCCACGGCCATTCGCTTCTCTACACACGGCGGACCCGAGGTTCTTCGCACCGAGGAGCTCGACCCCGGCAAGCCCGGCGCTCAGGAAGTGCAGGTGCGCCACACCGCGATCGGGGTCAACTACATCGACGTGTACGACCGCACCGGACTCTACCCGGTGACGCTCCCGAGCGGCCTCGGGCGCGAGGCGGCCGGAATCGTCACGGCGCTCGGCCGCGGCGTGCGCGGCCTCAAGGTCGGCGAGCGCGTCGCCTATGTCTACTCCGTCCCGGGCGCCTACTGCGAGCTGCGCAATGTTCCGGCGGAGCGCGTCGTGAAAGTGCCGCGCGGCATCTCGGACGAGGCGGCGGCGGCGCTGATGCTGAAGGGGCTCACGGCGCATTTTCTCATCCGCCGCACCTACAAGGTCTCGCGCGGCGACACCCTCCTGGTGCACGCTGCCGCCGGCGGCGTCGGCCTGATCCTCTGCCAGTGGGCGCGCTCGCTCGGGGCCAAGGTGATCGGCGTGGTCGGGAGCGACGCCAAGGCCGAGCTCGCCAGGAAGCACGGCTGCCGGCACGTGCTGATATCCGGGCGCGATGAGCTGGTGGCGAGCGTCAAGGAGCTCACCCGCGGTACGGGCGTCGCGGTGGTCTACGATGCGGTCGGCAAGGACACCTTCGTGGAATCGCTCGATTGCCTCCGGCGCCTCGGAATGATGGTGACCTTCGGCAACGCCTCCGGCCCCCCGCCCGCCATCAGTCCGCTGGAGCTCTCGAAGCGCGGGTCGCTGTTCCTCACGCGCCCGACGCTCTTCAACTACATCACCACGCGGGAAGAGCTCACCGCGGCCGCGCGCGAGCTGTTCGCCGCGGTGCGCTCTCGCAAGGTGCGCGTGGTCATCGGTCAGAAGTATCCGCTTTCGAGCGCCGCCGAGGCGCATCGGGATCTCGAGGGCCGGCGCACCACGGGCTCCACGGTGCTGATCCCCTGAGCGGCTAGCACCCACGCATGGTTCCGTGGCCTCTCGACCGCGTGCGGCGGTTGCGCACGTGGCTGCTGGTGCGCGCCGGGCTCTGGCGCGGCGAATGGCGCCGCGGCCGCGTGCGGATTGCGGCCGGCGTGCGCTTGCTTCCCTGGGCGATGGCGCTCGGCGCCAGCAGACGCTCCTGGCGCTACGGGCTATACACACCGGCGGGACTCCGCGACGACGAGGCCGCGCCGCTGATCGTCGTCCTGCATGGCTGCAAGCAGCGTGCGCTGAGCTTCGCCTTCGCCTCCGGCTGGACGCGCTTCGCCGACCGTGCCGGGGTCCGGCTGCTCTGCCCCGAGCAGCGCCGGCTCGCGAATGTCTTCCGCTGCTGGAACTGGTTTCATCCGCGCGCACAGGCCGGCCGCGGCGAGCTCGATGTGATCGTAGCGATGGTCGGCGACGCTGCGGCGCGCGTGCGCGTCGACGCCACGAGGGTGGCCGCCGTCGGCCTGTCGGCGGGCGGCGCGCTCGCCGCGCTCCTCGCGTTCCATCGCACAGCCCGCTTTCGGGCCGTGGTGGCCGTGGCTGCGCCGCCGCTGCTCGGCGCCGGCATGCACGACCCGCAGGGTGTGATGCGCCAGGGACTGGCGCTCGACCCGCTGCTCGCGCTCGGCACCCGGAGCGAGCCGTGTGCCCCGCTCGCGATCGTGCACGGCTTGGCCGACGCGGTGGTCGCTCCGCGCTGTGCCGAAGAGCTTCTGGCGCAGGCGCTCGAGTCGCTGCGGCGCGCGGGCCTCGAGCCGTCGGTCACCGAGACGACACCCGACGGAGGAGCCGTCGCGAGCACCGACTACCGCGCTGCCTCCGGACTCGTCGTCCGCAGAGTTCTGATCCAGGGTGCCGGTCATGCCTGGACCGGCGGTCCCGGCGGTCATCCCTACTGCGAGGAAGGCGGCGTGGCGCTGACCGCGCTGTGCGCGCGCTTTCTGCGCGATGCGGGGCTGTTCGAGTCGAGCCCGGAGCCGTCGCCTTGACCTATACCGCCGAGGCTCATCCCCGGCTGGGCCGCGCTTGTGGCTGCCGCCGCGGCGCGCGATGCTTGTCCGGTTGGTAGCGCTTTCCGGGAGAGCTGTCGTGAACACTGCCCGACCTGCCTGCGCACTGCTGGCGCTTCTGCTCGCCGGCTGCAGCACCTACCGGACGCCAGGAGCCGGCGTGAACCTCGGTGACTTTTCCAGGGCGGACGCCGACATCGGCGAGGTGATGAAACGTGAGCCCGCCGCCGCTTTCCCGGCACGGGTTGCGATCGCGCGCGTCGAGGCGCCCGGCTACACGACCCGCGGTGCGAGCTGCTTCGGCAAGGGACGCCTGTGTCTGGTTACGGCGCACGAGGTGGAGACCGATCAGGACTTCGCGCAGCTCGCCGGGATGCCGCAGGTGGCGGCCGCGGCGCCGCTCGGGCGCATGCTGATTCCCGGCGAGCTCAAGACCATGAAGGACCTGCGTCTGGGCGCGGCCAGTCTCAGGGCGGACCTGCTGCTCGTGTACTCGATCGACACGCGTTTCCACGTCGAGAGTACCGACATCGGCCCGCTTGCGCTGATGTCGCTCGGCTTCCTGCCCAACAAGAAGGCGCACGTCACCGCAACCGCTTCCGCAGCGCTCATCGACGTGCGCTCCGGTTTCGTGTACGGCGTTGCGGAGTCGACGGCCACGGAGGAGCAGCGTGCGAGTGTCTGGTCGACGGAGTCGGCGATCGACGACTCGCGCCTCAAGGCCGAGCGCGGCGCGTTCCGCGGCCTGCTCTCCGAGTACGACAAGCTCTGGCGCGGAGTCGTGCGCGAACACGCCACGGCCGACGGCGAGCAGCTCACCGACCGCGGTTGAAGCGCCGGCTCTCCGCCGAGGCGATGACGGCATCGTCCTCGACGATCAGGACTCGCATCGGCTATCCCCGGGGCGATCCCTTCCCGTTGTCGGCTCTTTCAATCGATAATCCTCGCGCACGGTACCGGAAAGCACCGGACCCGCAAAATACCGGCGCGCGACCGACCCGGCTCGCGCTGAGCCGGCATTCCGAAGAGCCGCGGTCTCGTTGGAAAAGGTCGGGAGATGATCAAGCGCATCGGCTTGGGGGTCATGCTGTTGCTGGCCGGGTCGCCGGGAGAGGCGGGCGCGCGCGGCGTGACGCCCTACCTGCCCCTGAACCTCGATCCGCAGATCGAGCGGCAGGTCGAGCGGGTCCTGATCCTCGCGGACAAGCCGGTCATGCGGCGCCCGATCCCGGCGGCCGTGGTGCTCGACGCGTTGCCCAAGGCGTGCGAAGTCGATGCGGCGCTCTGCGAGCGCGTGCGCAGGTTCCTCGCAAATTACATGCACGTCTCGGGCGTCGCCTTTGCGAGCTACGAGGTGGCGGCGGCGAGCGGCTCCGGGGACAAGACCGTGATGCCGAACCAACACGGCGCGGGCGCCGACAGCCACTACCGGGCCGCCGCGGCCGGCTACCTGCAGCCGAGCGACTACCTGCTCCTCGGCGTCGGCGGCGTGGCGGACGAGGGGCGGGCGACGGCGACCGGCTCGGTGCTGAGCGCCGGCTTCGATTTTGCGCAGCTCGATCTCGGGTATCGCGACCACTGGTGGTCGCCCATGACCGACAGCGCCATGCTGATCAGCACCGAAGCGCCGACGATGCCGTCGATCACGCTCTCCAACTACCGCCCGCTCACCCGCCTCGGGCTCGAGTACGAGCTGTTCGTCGCGCGCATGTCGCACTCGAACGATATCGAGCTGACGAACGGCACGCTCACCCGCGGCTATCCGAAATTCGGCGGCCTGCACCTCTCGTTCGAGCCGGTGAGCGGCTGGGCGCTCGGGGCGCAGCGCGTCATCGTGTGGGGCGGCGGGGCTGCCGGCGGGCAGTCCTTCAAGGACATCCTCAAGGCCTTCTTCAACCCCAGCAGGGCGCAGAGCACCGGCTTCGGCACGCAGTCGCAGGACGTGATCGGCAAGCAGGAAGGCGGGGTCAGCAGCCGCTTCATCTTTCCGGGCCGCACGCCCTTTGCGGTGTACTTCGAGTACGCCGGCAACGATACCGTACAGGGTCATAACTACCTCCTCGGCAAGCCCGACCTCTCGGCCGGCATCCATTTCCCGCGCGTCGGTCCGTTCGACCTCACCTTCGAGGCGTCGCAGTGGCAGCCGACCTGGTACGTCCATCATCATTCGAGCGTGCAGACGGGCTACGGCGACGGCATCACCAACGATCGGCTGACGATCGGCCACTGGTTCGGCGATCAGCGTGTGGTAGGGGACGCCGTGGGCGGCCGCAGCAACATGCTGCGCGTCGGCTTCGAGCCGCCCTTCGGCGGGCTGCTGGAAGCCGAGTACCGCATGCTGGTGAACGACTCCTATTACTCGGCGATTCCCTACCGTCACGAGAACATGGGATCGCTCAGCTACTCGCATCCCTGGCGGGAGTACGCGGTCGGCGCCGAGGTCGAGGTGGGGCGGGATGTCTTCGGCGGCAGCTTCACGCGCGTTGCCGCTTTTCTCCGCTATGGGGATGCGCTGCGCAGCGGCTATGCCGGCTCCCTCGACGAGTCGTTCGCTGTCGAGCGCGCCGAAGGGAGCGAGCTCTACGTGGACGCAGGCGTCACGACCAACAGGGTCCAGCAGGACGTGTTGTCCCTGCAACCGCGCACGACCACGCCTTCCTCGAGCGGGGCTCACCTCGGGATCGGGGCCCGCCGCCAGGTGTCGGAGCACCAGGATCTCGGCGTCGCGCTCGAAGCCGACGACGTTCGCGGCCGCTCACTCTTCAGCGTGCGCGCCCTCGACTACCGCTACCGCTTCGATTCGCCGCTGGCGCTCAATGTCTTCCTCGGCGCTTCCCGCTACTCCCTCAACACCCCCGCCTACGGCTGGTATCTCGGCGCCGGCCCGCAGTGGCGCAACGTGCTGCCGGGCTGGGACCTCGAGGTGAACTATCGCTACGGAGTCAAGATCTCCCGGCTGCGGACACTGTCGACCGAACCGCAGGGAGGCTACCGGCCCGACGCCTTCTATAACGTCTACCTGCTGAGTCTGGGGGTCTCGCGCAGATTCTGAAGCGGCGAGCGCGCAGGCTCGACGCGCTATGCGCTCGCCGGCGCCGGCCGCGCGCGCAGCGGCCGGGCGCTGCGGCTGATGCCGAGCGCGCCGCTGCGCACCACCTCGAGGAGCTCCGCGCGCCGGCCGAGCTCGGCGACGAAGCTGTTGACCTCGGCCTCGCTCGCCGTGAGCTCGACGACGAAGCCGTCGGCCGCCGGATCGAGCACGCGGCCGCCGCTGCGCACCACGTGGCCGCGCACGGCATCGGTATGCGCGGGATCGACCTTGAGCCGCAGCAGCACCAGCTCGCGCTCGAGGTGCTCGCCGCGCGTCATGTCGAGCACGTTCACGACATCGATGAGCTTGTTGAGCTGATTGACGATCTGCTGGATGACCTGATCGGACCCCTTCGTGACCAGCGTCAGTCGGGATACCGTCGGATCGTCGGTAGGAGCGACCGACAGCGACTCGATGTTGTAGCCGCGGGTGGAGAACAACCCGGCGACCCGTGTCAGGGCGCCGGCTTCGTTTTGCAGAAGGATGGCGATGATGTGGCGCATGCGGAGCGGGTGGCCGTCTCGCAGAATAAGGGATCGCCGTGATTTTGAGGGAGCGCCGTGATTTTGCACCACGGAAGCAAGCTGCTAGGCTCGCTGGTTCTGCCCACTTCCCGCATCATTCTGTAAAGGCGCAAGCAGCCTGTCCATGAGCGACTCAGGTGCGAAGCCGCGCCCGGTGGGGCACCCGCTCGCGGGCGAAAAAATGTCCGGTGCCCGCATGATCATGCAGGTGCTCGCCGACGAGGGCGTCACAGCCATATTCGGCTACAGCGGCGGGGCGATCCTCCCGACCTACGACGCGGTGTTCCTCTATAACGAGGAATGCGCCCGGACCGGCCGTCCGCAGATTCCGCTCATCGTCCCGGCCAACGAGCAGGGGGCTGGGTTCATGGCCGCGGGCTATGCCCGGGCCTCGGGCCGGGTGGGGCTGTGCCTCGTCACTTCCGGGCCCGGTGCGACGAACACTGTTACACCCGTGCGCGATTGCATGGCTGATTCGATACCTATTGTCGTGATTTCTGGTCAAGTGCCCACCCCCGCGATTGGCACCGATGCCTTCCAGGAGGCGCCTGTCCCCTCGATCATGGGCTCTGTTGCCAAGCATATCTTCCTGGTTACCGATCCGGTGAAGCTCGAGGCCACGGTACGCACGGCGTTCGAGATCGCCCGCACCGGCCGGCCCGGGCCCGTGGTCGTCGACATCCCGAAGGACGTACAGAACTGGGAGGGCGTTTTCCTCGGCGAGGGGCTGCTGCCGATACTCGGCTACCGGCGCCGGATGCGGGAGCTCGCGGAGGCCTCGCTCGATGCGGCGGCGGCTGAGCGCTTCTTTGCGATGCTCGGCGAATCGCGCCGGCCGCTGATCTACGCCGGGGGCGGCGTGATCAACGGCAATGCCGCGGGCGCGCTCGCCGAGTTCACCACCGCCTTCAACGTGCCGGTCGTGACCACGCTCATGGGGATCGGGGCGCTCGACACCACCCACCCGCTCGCGATGCGCATGCTGGGCATGCACGGCGCGGCGTTCGCCAACTACGCCGTCGATGACTGCGATTTCCTCATCGCGGTCGGGTCACGCTTCGATGACCGCGTGGCCGGTGTGCCGGCGAAGTTCGCCCGCAACGCCCGGCGCATCGCGCATCTGGACGTCGATCGCGCCGAGGTGAACAAGGTGAAGCGGGTGCACTGGAGCCACGTCGGGCTGGTGGGGGAGGCGCTCCGGTCGCTGACCGCGTACGGGCTGAAGACCCGGTTCGGGCGCGACTTCAGCCCCTGGCTCGCCGAGCTCGCCGAGCTCAAGCGCGTCCACGCGATGAACTACGACCGCGCGAGTTCCCTGATCCAGCCCGGCTACGTGATCGAGGAGCTCAATCGTCACGCGCGCGGCGCCGCGATCATCACCACCGGTGTGGGCCAGCACCAGATGTGGGCCGCCCAGTACTGCGATTTCACCCGTCCCCGGCTCTGGCTGACCTCGGGCAGCATGGGGACCATGGGCTTTGGCCTGCCCGCCGCCATCGGGGCACAGATCGCCTGCCCCGATCGGCTGGTGATCGATATCGACGGCGACTCCAGCATCCGGATGAACATCGGCGAGCTGGAGACCGCGACCACCTACGACCTGCCCGTCAAGGTGGTGGTGCTCAACAACTTCGGCGACGGGATGGTCAAGCAGTGGCAGAAGCTGTTCTTCAAGGGACGGCTCTCGGCGAGCGACCGCTCGCTGCATAAGAAAGACTTCGTCAAGGCGGCCCAGGCCGACGGCTTTCGCTACGCGGCGCGCCTCGAGCGCAAGGAGGACGTGTCGCGCGTCATCGGCGAGTTCCTCGCTTTCGCGGGACCTGCATTCCTCGAGGTCATGATCGATCCCGACGCTGGCGTCTACCCGATGGTCGGGCCGGGGCAGACTTACGAGGACATGATCACCGGCGATTTCATTGCCTCGCGCCACAAGGTCAACATCAAGCCACCCGGACCCTCGGAGATGTTCTGAGGTGGAAGAGGCGCACGCGCACGCCCACCGGGCGCACGGCACCGGTGCTCGCTGGCTCGACATGAGTCTCGCGCTGTCGGCGTTCGTCGTGAGTCTTGCCTCGCTGTGGCTCACCCTTCACAACGCCCGGACGATGGAGAGGCTGGTCGCGGCCAACAGCTATCCGAACGTCGATATCTCGTTCGGTAACGAGTTCGACTTCCAGGACGGACGGGGGGTGCGGCACGCGCTGTACCTGTCGCTGCTGAACACCGGGATCGGTCCGGCGCGGCTGCGCTCCATTGAGCTGAGCTTCGCCGGCCGGCCGGCGGCCACGGTGCGCGCGCTGCTCGCCATCTGCTGCACGCAGGAGCCCGAGAGCTCGTTGCCGAACACCAGCTACTGGTCCTCCGGGGACCTGCGCGGGTTCATGCTCCAGGCGGGCAAGGACGTGGCTCTGTTCGCCTGGCCGGACGCCCCGGGGGACCCGCGCTGGGCGCGCCTGGACGCCGCACGCAAGAACAAGAACACGACGATCGGTGTCCGCGTCTGCTACTGCTCGGTGTTCGACGAATGCTACCTGCACGACATCGCTTACCGCGAGCCGCGCCGCGTCGGCGCGTGTCCGACGCCTGCCGTTCCGTATGGCGATTGAAGGCAGCCGCTCTGGACGTCGGCTTCCCACCCGCCCATCCGAGGCTCACATGAAGTATCTGCACACCATGGTGCGCGTCACCGATATCGACGCATCACTGAAGTTTTACCGCGACGCGCTCGGGCTCAAGGAGCTGTCGCGCAAGGACTACCCGCAGGGACGCTACACGCTGGTGTTCCTGGCGGCGCCGGGGGATGAGGAGGCGCAGGTGGAGCTCACCCACAACTGGGACCCGGAAAGCTACACCGCGGGGCGCAACTTCGGGCATCTGGCCTACGCCGTTGAGAATATCTACGCCACCTGCCAGCGCCTGCGCGATCACGGCGTCACGATCCTCAGGCCGCCGCGTGACGGGCGCATGGCGTTCGTGCGCTCGCCCGACAACATCTCCATCGAGCTGCTGCAGCACGGTGCGGCGCTGCCGCCCGCCGAGCCCTGGAAGTCGATGCCGAACACCGGCGCCTGGTAGGGGCGGCGGCCCGCGCACGTGACGACGCGCCCATGAAGACCATCGGAAGCCTGCTGATCGCGGGGCTGTTCGCCACGCTCACCTTCGCGGTCTGGGCCTATCTCAATCGCCCGACGCCCGAGCCCCCCTGGCCGAAGCGCATCCAGGGATTCGCGTTCTCGCCGTTCCGCGCCAGCGAGGACCCGACTCATTTCGAGATGCCCACCGATGCCGAGATCGAGGCGGACCTGCAGCTCCTCGAAGGCCAGGTCAACGCGGTGCGGACCTATAGCGTCGGCGGCACGCTCTCCGACGTGCCGGAGCTCGCCGACCGGCACGGGCTCAACGTCGCGCTCGGCGCCTGGCTGGATGCCGACCGCGACAAGAACGAGGAGCAGCTGCGCACGGTGATCGACCTCGCGAACACTCACCAGAACGTGGTGCGCGTGATCATCGGCAACGAGGTCCTGTTCCGCGGCGACCTGAAGGTCGAGGAGCTCGCGAGATATCTCGATCGCGCGCGCGCCTCCATCGGCCAGCCGGTCGGCACGGCCGAGACCTGGCACACCTGGCTCGCCTACCCCGAGCTCGCGCAGCACGTCGACTTCATCGGCGTACACCTCCTGCCGTACTGGGAAGGGGTCGCGGTCGACCGCGCGGTCGATTACTCGTTCTCGCAGCTGCGGCGGCTGCAAAAGGCCTCTCCGCACAAGCCGATCGTGATCGCGGAGATCGGCTGGCCGAGCCGCGGCCGCACGCGCGAGTCGGCGGTGGCCTCCGACGCAAATGAAGCGCTGTTCCTGCGCCGTTTCCTGCAGCGTGCCGAGCAGGAGCAGATCGTCTACTACGTGATGGAGGCCTTCGATCAGCCCTGGAAGGCGTACCTGGAGGGGGCGGTCGGGTCCTACTGGGGCGTCTACGACGTCAACCGCCACCCGAAGTTCGCCTTCACGGCGCCGATCGTGCGCGTGCCGGAGTGGCACATCCTCGCGGCCGCTTCCGTCGCGGTGGCGCTCGTGGTGCTCGGGCTCCTCTATCTCAACAGCGACTCACTGCGCAACCGCGGCCGCAGCTTCCTCGCCGTCGTGGTGTACGCCACCGCCACGATCGCGGTGTGGGTGATCTACGACTTCACGCAGCAGTACATGACGCTCTCGAGCGTCATCGCCGGGGTGCTGCTGCTCCTCGGCATGCTCGGGGTCATGCTGGTGCTGCTCGCCGAGGCGCACGAGTGGGCCGAGGCGCATTGGGTCGAGTACCGGCGGCGGCTCGGGGCGCCGCTCATGAGCTCCGATGCGCGCTCGCCCAGGGTGTCGATTCACGTGCCGGCCTACAATGAGCCGCCGGCGATGCTCATCGAGACACTGGACGCGCTCGCGCGCCTCGACTACCCGGACTTCGAGGTGCTGGTGATCGACAACAACACCCGCGACGAAGCGGTCTGGCGGCCGGTCGAGGCGCACTGCGCGCAGCTCGGGCCGCGCTTTCGCTTTTTCCACGTCGCGCCGCTCGCCGGCTTCAAGGCCGGGGCGCTCAACTACGCGCTGGCGCGCACCGCGCCCGACGCCGAGATCGTCGCCGTCATCGACAGCGACTACGTCGTGGACGCGCGCTGGCTGCGCGACCTGACGCCCGCCTTCCGCGATCAGCGCATCGCCATCGTGCAGGCGCCGCAGGACTATCGCGACGAGGGCGCGAGCGCCTTCAAGGCCATGTGCTACGCCGAGTATCGCGGCTTCTTCCACATCGGCATGATCACGCGCAACGAGCGCAACGCCATCATCCAGCACGGCACCATGACCATGGTGCGGCGCAGGCAACTCGAGGACTGCGGCGGCTGGGCCGAGTGGTGCATCACCGAGGACGCCGAGCTCGGGCTGCGCATCTTCGAGGCCGGTTTCGACGCCAGTTTCGTGCCCTCGAGCTATGGCCGCGGCCTGATGCCCGACACCTTCGTCGACTTCAAGAAGCAGCGCTTCCGCTGGGCGTACGGCGCCATGCAGATCCTGAAGGCGCATGCGCGCGCGCTGTTCCTGGAAGGCGGCCCGCTGTCCCCGGGACAGCGCTACCACTTCATCGCCGGCTGGCTGCCGTGGACCGCCGACGGCTGCAACCTGCTCTTCAATCTCGCCGCGCTCGCCTGGTCGGTCGCCATGGTGTGGGCGCCGCGGCACATCGAGCCGCCGCTGGTGGTGTATTCGGTGTTGCCCCTGTCGCTGTTCACCTTCAAGCTCGCGAAGCTCATCCACCTCTACCACGCGCGCGTCGGGGCCAACACCCGCCAGACGCTGGCGGCAGCGGTCGCGGGACTCGCGCTGACGCACACCATCGGCAAGGCGGCGATCAAGGGCCTGCTCACCCGCGACGAGCCGTTCTTCCGCACTCCGAAGCAGGGACACTCCCCGGGACTCGCCGGGGCGCTCCTCGCCGCACGGGAGGAGACGCTCATGATGCTCGGGCTGCTGCTGTCGGCGTGGGGTGTGGCGCATGCGCCCCAGGCTGCCGGCCTCGACCGGGTCGCCCTCGCCGGTCCCGACCGACTCGCGTGGATCGTGGTGCTCCTCGTTCAGTCCGTGCCCTACGCCTCCTCGCTCCTGATGTCGCTGATGAGCGCGTTCCCGCTGCCGGGGCGGCTTCTCGGTACCGGCTATCGGCGGATCACGGCCGCCGGCAAGCGCGCCGAGGCGGACCCGGCGCGCTGACGGATGCCCAACTGGAGGCTGCGCGCGATCGCGTCGATGATCGCGGCGGTCGCCGCGTTCTCCCTCATGGACGCTCTGCTGAAGGGGCTGTCCGCGCACTACCCGCCCATGCAGGTGGCGGTGCTGCGCGGCGTGGCCTCGATGCCCTTCATGCTGCTGCCGCTGCTGCTCACCGGGAAGTGGGGCGAGCTCAAGCCGCGACGCTTCCCGATGCATCTGCTGCGCGGGGTGCTCAGCGTCGTGGTCCTCGGCGGCTTCATCTACGCCGTGCGGGTCCTGTCGCTCGCCAACGCCTACGCGGTGTTTCTATCGGCCCCGCTCCTCGTGACCGCCTTCTCGGTGCCGCTGCTCAAGGAGCGCGCCGACGCCCGTCACTGGAGCGCCATACTCGTGGGTCTCGCCGGGGTGCTCACCATGCTGCGCCCGAGCGCCTCGGGGCTCGTCACCTGGGGAGCGCTCGCGGCCCTGGTCTCGGCGATCGCCTACGCGCTCAGCGCCATCGCAGTGCGGGTGCTCACCCGCACCGACACCACGGCGAGCGTGATCTTCTGGACCGTTGGCCTGATGACCGTGTTTGCGACCGCAGCAGCCGCTCCCGTGTGGGTGCCGCTCGAGCGCAGCCACTGGCCGTGGCTCCTCGCCCTGGGAGTGCTCGCGGCGATCGGACAGTACCTGCTCACCGAGGCCTTCCGCTCGGCGCCGCCCTCACTGGTGGCGCCCTTCGAATACACCGCCCTGCTCTGGGGCATTGCCATCGACCGGTTGGTCTGGCACGTGCTGCCTCCGCTGCGCGTGTGCCTGGGGGGCGGCCTGGTCATCGCGAGCGGCCTGTATCTGATCTGGCGCGAGCGGCAGCACACCCGGAGCGAGTTGACGCAACAGTCATGGCAGTGAACCGCGCGGCAAGGCAGAATGTCGCGCCGATCATCGACAGTGGAAGATGTCGCTCGCAAAAAAGAGGAAACCTCATCATGAGCAACGCCGAATCCCGAGGCCGATTCATCTGGCACGAGTTGCTGACGACCGATACCGCCGCCGCCGCCGCCTTCTATCCGAAAGTCCTGCCATGGCGGACCCAGCCTTCCAGCATGCCCGGCTACAACCTGTGGATGGCCGGACAGACGCAGATTGGCGGCCTGATGGCGCTGCCGCCGGAGGCTGCCGGCACGCCGCCTCACTGGCTGATCTACGTGGGCACCCCGAGCGTCGACGCCTCGTGTTCCCAGGCGCAGGGACTCGGGGCCAAGGTGCTGAAGGCTCCCTCTGACATTCCCAACGTCGGCCGCTTTGCCGTGCTGTCGGATCCGCAGGGCGCGACCTTTGCGTTGTTCACCCCGGCCGCCGGTGCCCCGCCGCCGGGCCCGCAACCGCCACAGGGCGCGTTCTCCTGGCACGAGCTCGCAACCACGGACGTGAGCGGCGCGCTGCGCTTCTACGGCGAGCTGTTCGGCTGGCGCAGGGGAGCGGGACACGACATGGGCGCCATGGGTGTGTACCAGCTCTTCGAGCACGCCGGTAACGCGGTGGGCGGCATGAGCAACGTTCAGGGGCCCTCCAGCCCGCCGTCGTGGCTCTCCTACGTGCACGTGTCCGAGTGCAACCGGGCGGTCGGCGCGGTAAAGGCGGCCGGCGGAAGGCTGTTGCACGGCCCGATGGAAGTACCCGGTGGAAGCTGGATCGCCTTGTTCATGGACCCGCAAGGCGGGGCGTTCGCCGTTCAGGAGGCGCCGCGTGCAAGTCAGGCCCGACCCGCGACGGCGCCGGCCGCTGCCGCCAAGCCCCCCGGCGCGCCGAAGCCTTATGCGCCGCCCGCGGCGGTGCCAACCGTGAAGGCGGCGCCGGCCCCCGCAGCCCGGCCTGCCGCGGTAACGCCGGTCGCGGCGAAGCCTGCCGCGGCGAAACCTGCCGCGCCGAAGAAGGCCGCCCGCAAGGCGCGCAAGAAGGTGGCGCGAAGAGCCCGCCCCGGGAAGCGCAAGGCCGCGAAGAAGAGCGCGAAGAAGTCGGCGAGGAAGAGCGCGAGACGCCCGGCGAAGAAGAGCGCCCGGCGGGCCGCTTCCCGCGGCGCGCGCGGCCGGCGTCGCTAGGCCCGACCCACCGCACACTTACGGCAGGTGCGCGGTGGTCATTTCCGGCTCGCGGGGCCTCGCGAGAGCGTCAGATCCTGACCAGCGGCCTGCCGAAGTTGCCGCCCTGCATGGCGAGCAGCAGGTGCGCAGGGGCGTTGACGAGCCCGTCGACGATGTCGTCCTTGGCGGCGATGCGACCGGCGCCGTGCCAGGCGATCGCATCGCGCAGGAATTCACCCCGGCGGTGCTCGTAGTCGTGGGGCTCGACGCGCAGCACCTGCACGGCGTCCTTCCCGGGCGGGTAGCCCCCCCACGCGTGGATCGCCTCGGGGTCGACCGGCCTCACGCTGTTCTGGACGATACGCGCGCCGGGGGCGAGGTGACGCCCGGCTACAACGCTCTCGAGCAGCTCCCCGCCGGTGCTGTCGAAATAGATGTCCACGCCGCGCGGCGCGAGCTGCTTCAGGCGCGCGCCGACGTTCTCGCTGCCGTGATTGATGCAGGCGGAGAGGCGGGCGTGGCGTGTCACCCAGTCGCACTTCTCGCGGCTGCCGGCGATGCCGATGGCCCGCGCGCCCTTCAGCATCGCGATCTGGCCGGCCATGGCGCCGGCGGCGTTGGCCGCCGCGGACACCAGCACGGTCTCTCCCGGGCGCAGCCGCGCCAGATCGAGCAGTCCGAAATACGCCGCCATGCCCGGCACTCCGAGCACTCCCAGAGCGCTCGAGGCGGGTGTCTGCCCCGGGTGAAGCAGTCGGGCGCGCTGGCCGTCCGAAACACACAGGTGCTGCAGGCCGAAGTCGAGCACTACGAGGCTGCCGACGCCGAACACCTCGTGGCGCGATTCGACGACCTCGCCGACGCCGTGCGCGGGAACCAGATCGCCCGGTTTCGCCCCATCGCGCGTATCGGACTCCGAGGCGCACACGAACGGATCGAGCGCCAGCCAGAGGGCACGGGCGAGAAACGAGCCGTTCGTCAGGCTCGGGCTCGGAGCCTCGACGAGCTCGAGATCGCTCGGCCGGGAGGGCGGCCGCGTGATCCGGATCTGGAGGTTTCGAAGGTCCATGGGGCTCATTGCGCGTCCGTGTCGGCGGCGCGCCGCTGCTCTGCGGCTTGGGTGTAGCTCGCCTCGATCTGCTGCTTTACCTGTGCCTCGGTGCGTTTGGCGTCGGCCGCCTGCTGGGCCTCAGAGGCGGCACCGGCGCCGGCCGCAGTGGTGGTGCCGGCCAGTCCGCAGCCGCCGAGGGCGCTCGCCAGGACCAGGAGGAGAAGGGCACGTGCTCGTTCCATTTCGCCAATGTACGCAGCCCGCCCGCTGACGCAAGAGCCGGTGCGGTCGTGGCACTATGTAGCGTATGCGCAGGGAAACACCCACCCGCCCGGTCGCGGCGCAGGCGCGCGTGCGCCGCGGCTATTTCGAGTGTCGTTATGGTCAGCTGCACGTGCACAACTCGATCCCGCCCGGAGGGGGGTTCGAGGAGGCGGCGCCGCTGCTGTGTCTGCACGATTGCCCGGGCTCGGGCCGGGTGTTCGCGCGTTTTCTGGCCCTCGCCGGACGCGACCGCTCGGTGTACGCGCCGGACCTGCCGGGATTCGGCGAATCCGACCCGCCGCCCGGCGTGGCGGCGATCGAGGACTACGCGGCCGCGATCGGCGATTTCCTCGACAGTATGCGGCTGCGCCGCCTCGACATCCTGGGTCAGCGCGTCGGCGCCCTGATCGGCACCGAGCTGGCCGTGACGCGCCCGCGACAGATCGGGCGCCTGGTCATGGTGTCGGCGCCGCTGTTGACGGCGGAGGAACGGCGGGCGGCCGCGCGCGCGCCGCCCTCGCCGGCGCCGGGCGATGGGCTGCCGCGCGCCGGCGACGGGCAGGGGTGGCTCGAGGCGGCGGCGGCGCAGTATCCGCTGCGAGAGCGCCTGGCGCACCTCAGTCAGCGGCTGCTGGTGCTGCGCCCGCACGACGATCTCTGGGAAGCGACCGGAAGGGTGCGCGACGTGCTGCCGGCAGCCCGCCTGCTCGAGCTGGAGCCGAGCGGGCAGGAGCTGTTCGCCTCCGCGGCGGCCGGCGCGGCGGATACGGTGCGCGAATTCCTGCAGGGCTGATTTGCGCATTTGCGCGATTCGGATCAGATTTATTGAAGTCGCAAGGAGCAGCCGAGGTCACGCTGAGCGCGCATGCCGTCCCCACCCGCCTCATCCAAGGGCGAATCCGACATCGAGAACACGGCCGAGCTGCCGTCTCTGCAGCCCGCCGCGAACCCGGGAAGCGGGGACCGCCGGCCGTCCGCCACCGACACGTGGATCGCGCCGCCGCTTGCCGGCGCTCGCGCGGCGGAGGCGCCGGCCACTCCGGGACCCGCCGAGGCCCGTCACGGCGACAGCGCCGTGCAGACGCTCACCGTGCGGCTGCGCGAGACACAGGGGCTGCTGACGGGTAAGGACGAGCGGCTCCGGCAGATCGAGCACGCCCGCGACGAGGCGCTCCAGGCGCGCGCGGCGGCCGAGCGTCGCGCCGCGCAGCTCGACCACGAGCTCGCACAGTTGAAGGCCGAGCACGCCTTTCAGCTCGATGAGCATGCCCGTGCACGCGCGCACTTCGAGGAGCAGCTCGCGCAGGCACGCGCCCTGGTGAGCGCGGCGGGAGCGCGCGCCGACGATCTGCAGCGCCGTCTCGCGGAGCTCGAGAGCGCAGCGCGCCTCCAGCGCGATCAGGACCCGAAGCATCAGCAGCGCCTCGCGCAGGATCGCGCCCGCACCGCAGGCGCGATGGACGATCTGCGCGAGGAGCGCGAGCGCGTGCTCGGTCTCATCGAGTCGCTGCAGAGCGCCGAGAGCCGCCGGGGGATTCTCGAAGAGCTCGTCGGGGATCTGCAGCGCGAGGGCGAGGAGCGCGAGCGCGAGCTGGCGCGCGTCGCGCGGGCGGTGGTCGGCCGTGACGCGCGCACGCGCGAACTGGAGGCCGAGCTCGCGCAGAGCGCTTCCCGCATCGCCCGCCTCGAACAGCAGGCGAGCTCGCTCGCCGCCGCGCTGGCCGAGCGCGACGCGGAGCTGCGCCGATCGCAGCAGGATCCGCGCCGCGCGCCGCGCGAGCGCCCCGCCTCGCCGCGCACCCAGCCCGATTCCTCCAGCGAGCGCGCGCGTACGCCGCCCGGCGTCGCCGTCGGGCAGGGCAGCGGCGACGCGAGGCAGGAGAGCGAGCTCGCGCGGCTCCGGGCCGAGCGCGCCGAGCTCACCAAGACGCTCGCCGAGGTGCGCGCCGCAACGGCCGGCGCCACGACGACGGCCGCAGGACACGAAGAGGCGCTCGCCGAGGTGCGCGCGCGGAATGCGGAGCTCGAGTCGGCCCTCGCGGCGGAACACCGCCGGTTCCGCGAGCTCGAGAAGGAGCGGGCCAGCGCGCGGCGCGAGACGCAGGACTGGGCCGGCGCACTCGAGACCGCGCAGCATGAGCGCAGCGCCGAGGCCGAGAGACTCGCGGCCGCGCAGGCGCGTGTGAAAGAGCTTGAGGAGCACGCCGCGGAGCAGCGGGAGGCGACGCGCGCACTGCAGAGCGATTCCGGCGCGAGCATCGCGCGCGCGAAAGAGCTCGAGGCGGATCTGCACGCCGCCGAGGAGGCGGTCCACCGCCTGGAGTCCGAGGCGCGCGCGCGCAACGCCCGGCTGGAGGAGCTCGAGAGGGCCAACGCGCGCTGGCGCACCTTCGAGGAGGCGCGGCATGCAGCGGCGGAGCCGCCCGCCAGCCCCGCGCCAGAGCGCAGCCCGGCGCCGCGCGAGGTCCTGCACGAAGTGCCGCGGGAAGTACCGCGGGAAGTGCCGCGCGAAACCGTCCGCGTGCTTCCCGAGGGCGATGACTCCGCCGGGGCGCCCGAGCCGGTCCCCGAGGGCGCGACGCGCCTCCTGGTCCGCAGCGAGGACGGGCGCGAGATCATGCACGTGCTGGGCCGCAGGACCAGCATCGGACGCACTCCCGACAACGATCTGCAGATCGAGGCCGACTTCATCAGCCGCCACCACGCCGTCATCCTGGTCGGCCCGGTGCACACCATCGTCGAGGACCTGAACAGCAGCAACGGCGTGCACGTCAACGGCCGGCGCGTCACCCGCCAGATCCTCAGGGACGGCGATGTCGTGCACTTCGCCCGGCTGCAATATCGCTTCGTGGTGCGCCGGGCCGGCGAGAAACGCTGACAGCCGCGAGCACCGCCGCTAAGCTGCGGAGCTTTCCCCTCGCACGAGGCGCGGGCGGCTCGAGATGGCGAGTCCCTATATCGAGAGAATCCTGAAGGCGCGCGTCTACGACGTCGCCATCGAGTCCCCGCTCGAGGAGGCGGCGCGCCTCTCGCGGCGCCTCGGCAACCAGGTACTGCTGAAGCGCGAGGATCTGCAGCCGGTGTTCTCGTTCAAGCTGCGCGGCGCCTACAACCGCATCGCTCACCTGGCGGAGGCCGCGGCGCAGCGCGGCGTGGTGTGCGCCTCGGCCGGCAATCACGCGCAGGGGGTGGCGCTCGCCGCCCGCCGTCGCGGCTGCCCGGCGGTGGTGGTGATGCCCGAGACCACCCCGCACATCAAGCTGCAGGCGGTGATCGACCTCGGCGCGGAGCTCACTCTGCACGGCGATGATTACGACAGCGCGTTCGAGCACGCGCTGCGGCTCGAGCGCGAGCGCAATCTCGTGTTCGTTCATCCCTTCGACGATCCCGATGTCATCGCCGGGCAGGGGACCATTGCGGTGGAGATCCTGCGCCAGACCGGCGGTAACCTCGACGCGATCTTCGTGCCGGTCGGCGGCGGCGGGCTGCTCGCGGGCATTGTGGTGTACGTAAAGTACCTGTATCCGGGCGTGAAGATCATCGGCGTCGAGCCCGAGGACGCCGCCGGGATGCACGACTCGCTCAGGGCCGGCCGACGCGTCACGCTCGAGCGGGTGGGAATCTTCGCCGACGGAGTCGCCGTGCGGCGCGTCGGCGAGGAGACCTTCGCGCTATGCCGCGGCCAGGTCGACGAGATCGTGCTCACCAGCACCGACGAGATCTGCGCCGCGATCCAGGACGTGTTCGAGGACACCCGCTCGATCGTCGAGCCGGCCGGGGCGCTGGCCGTGGCCGGGGTCAAGAAATACGTGGCGCGCGAGGGTTGGCGCGGCAAGCGCCTGGTGGCGATCGCGAGCGGCGCGAACATGAACTTCGACCGGTTGCGGCACGTCGCCGAGCGCGCCGACCTCGGCGGCGAGCGCGAGGCGCTGCTCGCGGTCGTGATTCCCGAGCGGCCGGGGAGCTTCCTGCATTTCTGCGAGGTGCTCGGGCGGCGCAGCGTCACCGAGTTCAACTACCGCTACGCCTCGGCGGAGAGCGCGCAGATCTTCGTCGGCCTGGCCCTGAGCGGGGGGCGCGCGGAGAAGGACGCCGTGGTGCAAACGTTGCGCGAGGGCGGCTACGCGGTCACCGACATGAGCAACGACGAGATGGCGAAGCTGCACGTGCGCTACATGGTCGGCGGACACGCGCGCGGCATTCGCGATGAGCTGCTGTATCGCTTCGAATTCCCGGAGCGCCCGGGTGCGCTGCTCAAGTTCCTGCAGGCGATCGGCTCACGCTGGAACATCAGCCTGTTTCACTATCGCAACCACGGCTCCGACCATGGCCGCGTGCTCGCCGGGATCCAGGTGCTCCCCGCCGAGCGCACCGACTTCCTGCAGCATCTGAACGTGCTGCACTACGCCTACGTCGAGGAGACGGCGAACCCGTCCTACCGCATGTTCCTCGGCGCCTGAGGCGCGGACCCTCACCGCGCGCGCCTCCGCTGCGGCGGCGGCGCGCCGTCACACGCGCCCGGTACCGCGCGCTCAGCCCCGCGCGGCCGGCTGGCTGCTCTGCAGCAGCCACTCGCGCCAGATCGCGAGCAGCACCGCGAGAATCACCGGACCCACGAAGAGGCCCACGAGTCCGAACGCCGCGAGCCCGCCCAGCACGCCGAACATCACCACCAGGAAGGGAATCTGCGCCTCGCGGCTGATGAGGAAAGGCCGCACGATGTGGTCGGTCCAGCCGACGACGATTGCCCCCCAGATGAGCAGCGCCACGCCCGCCACAGGGCTGCCGCTGATCACGAGCCACACGCCGACGCCGCCCCAGAGTGTCGGTGCGGCGAAGGGGATCAGCCCGAAGACGGTGGTGAGGGCCGCCAGGAACACCGGCGCGGTCGCGCCGGCGATCCAGTAGCCGAGTCCCGCGAGCGCCCCCTGCACCAGCGCCGCGAGCACCAGCCCGTAGACGACCGCCTTCACCGTCTGCCCGATGGCCCGCAGGTAGTTATGGACCCGCGGACCGAGCAGCTGCTCGAGGGCGCGGGCGAGCTCTCCGGCGACGCGCTCTCCGTCGCGGAAGACGAAAAACAGGCTCACGACCGTGAGCAGCAGTTTCGCCACGTTGCGGCTGATCTCGCCGACGATGTGTGTGATTTCTTCGAAGGAGTGGTCGGTGAGCTTGCGCAGCTCGGCGCCGAGGGCATGCGGATCCTGGGCAGCCCGCGCGGTGAGGTCGCGCAGCTGCTCCCCGAGCCAGGGCAGCTTCAGCACCGCCGGCGGCAGCTGCAGGCCGCCAGCGAGCAGCGCCTGGGTCTCGTGATAGGCGCGGATCAGCTCGATCCGCAGCACCACCGCCAGCCACGCGAGCGGGGCGATCACGGCCAGGCTCACCGCGGTGGTCGTGAGGAGCGAGGCGACGGTGCTGCGACCGCGACACAGCCGCAGCAGCCGCGCGTGCGCCGGCCAGCTGACGAAGGCGAGGATGCACGCCCACACCAGCGGCACGATGAACGGCTCCAGCACGCGAAAGCCGAGCACCACGAGTCCCGCCAGCACCACCGCGGCGATGAGCCGGCGCAGCCACGGTGCGGAGACGAAATCTTCCATCCGGAGCTCTCCGCGCGCTTAAGTCAGCCCGGCGGCGTCGGAGGCGAACATGATCAGGGCGAGCAGTATGCAGACGGCGAGCGTCAGATGGCGGCGCAGGGCGAGATACGCGGGCGGCAGCAGCGCGCCGACGGCCCGGTGCTCGTACAGCCAGAAGCCCCCGGAGCCGACGACCAGCAGCGCGAGTCCCCGCTCCCCGCCGAGCGCCACGGCGGCGGCCGCGACGGGCGCCGGCAGCAGCGCGCCGCCGATTCGCGCCGCCTCCCACGGCAACCGCCCGGCGATCGCCAGCCCCCAGTGCACGGCGCCGCCGGAGGCGAGGAGCACCGCTCCCCAGGCGAGCGCGATGCGCTGCGCGAGCTCGCGCGCGGCGTAGTCGGGTAGCAGGCCCACCCCCGCCAGGCACGCGAGCAGTGGCGCGACGCTCAGGTATCCGACCCACTCCGCCACGCCGTGGAGACCGCTTGCCGCGGGGTTGTTTTCGCCGGCGCTCATGGAGGGGGCGGATCATGCCACGCGCGCGCACCCGGCGTGCGGGCTCTTGACGGCGGCCGATCTCCGCAGGCACGCTTGCTCCCGCGTGAGGTGTACGTTCCAACGCATGCGCACCGTGCGGGTGCGCGCTGCGGGGGAGCGGAGAAACGGGAAGACCGGTGCGGATTCGTCCAAAGCCGGCGCTGCCCCCGCAACGGTAATCGAGATCACGCGGATCACATCCGCCACTGCACCGGAACCAACGGTGCGGGAAGGCGATCCGCCGGAGAGTCTGCTCCAGCTCGAGAGCCCGGAGACCGGCCTGACGCGCTTACCGATGGGCATCGCGGCGGGCGATGCTGGTCCGGCGGTACGCCTCGCTTACCGCGCGCTGCCAGCTTCTGAAGCCACGACCCCTCGGGCACGGGTGTGTGCACTTTAGGAGCTGAAAGCCCATGACAACAGGTCTCACTGCGCGCCGCGTGTCGGTGAGCGCGCTCCTTGCCTGCGGCGTTCTCCCCGCCTGGGCGGGCAGCGGTGCGCAAGCGGCCGCCGATGCGGAGGCGCTGCAGCTGATCGTCGTCACCGCCACGCGCATCCCGACACCGGAGGCGGAGCTCGCGAGCAGTGTCACGGTGGTCACCGCGGACGAGATCGCGGCGCAGCAGCAGCGCACGTTTGCCGACGTGCTCAGGAACATTCCGGGGCTCAACGTGGTACAGCAGGGAGGGCCCGGGTCGGTGACCTCGGTGTTCATGCGCGGCACCAGTTCCAATCACACCAAGGTCCTCGTCGACGGCATCGACGTCGGCGATCCGAGCAACGCCAACGCAGCGTTCGACTTCGGCCAGTTGCTGACTGCCGACATCGAGCGTGTCGAGGTGCTGCGCGGCCCGCAGAGCGGGCTGTACGGCTCGGATGCCATCGGCGGGGTGATCAACGTCATCACCCAAAGCGGCTCGGGGCCCATGAAGGCGGCGGCCTCGGTCGAGGGCGGCAGCTTCAACAGCTTCAACCAGACCGCCGGCCTCAGCGGCTCACAGGACGCGCTTCACTACGCTGCCAACGTCGCGCACCTGCACTCCGGCGCCGTCCCCGTCACGCCGCTCGATCTGCTCGGGCCCGGCGAGCCGCGCAACGACGACTCCTACGACAACCTCACCCTCTCGACCAAGCTCGGCCTCGACGTCACGCCATCCTTCGATCTCGGGCTGGTCGCCCGCTACACCAGCACCCATCTCAACTACACGGGCGAGGACTTCAGCACCTTCCCGGCGCTGCCCGCGGCCGAGCAGAGCGAGAGCAACACCGACGAGTACTACGGGCGCGCCACGGCGCGTCTGGCCTTGCTCAAGGGCGCGCTGAATCAGACCCTCGGGGTCGCTTTCATGCGCAACCAGACGGCGACGCTGCAACCGCAGACTCCCGAGACTCTCAACACCGGCGAGCGCGTCAAGGTCGACTGGCAGGGGGCGCTCCGCCTGGCAGGCAGCGAGACGCTGCTGCTCGGTGTCGAGGATGCGCGCGATGAGATCAGCCAGCCGCTCTCGGCGAGCACGCGCATCGATTCGGGCTACGTGGAGCTGCAGTCGCGGCTCGGCGGGCACTGGTACTCGGCTCTCAACGCGCGCTACGACGTCAACGACCGCTTCGGCGGCAAGCTGACCTGGCGCATCGCTCCCGCCTGGGTGAGCACGGCCACGGGAACCAAGCTCAAGGCCAGCGTCGGTACCGGCTTCAAGGCGCCGACGCTGAGTGAGCTGTTCCAGGACTTCGCGCCGTTTTTCTTCGCCAATCCGAATCTGAGGCCCGAGAGCAGCGTCGGTTATGACGCCGGGATCGAGCAGCGCCTGCCCGGCAACCGGCTGCGCCTCGGTGCCACCTACTACCACAACCGCATCCGCGACCTGATCACCACGGACGTGACCGGGACCACCTGGGCCAACGTCGGCCGTGCCACCACGGACGGCGTCGAGAGCTTCATCGCCTGTCAGCCCGCGAGGCAGCTCACCCTGCGCCTTGATTACACCTACACCGAGGCGACCGATGACGTGCTGCAGCAGGAGCTGCTGCGCCGTCCGAGGCACAAGGGCACGCTGAATGCGGATTGGCAGCTGACCCAAGCGTTGCGGCTCGACCTGAATGTGCTCGCGGTGAGCCACTGGGTGGACGGCAACCGTGACTTCTCCATCCCGCGCCTCGATGCGCCCGGCTACACGACGGTGAGTCTCGCGGCGGCGCTCGATGTCACCCGGGCGCTCACCGTGTTCGGCCGCCTCGACAATCTCTTCGATCGGCGCTATCAGAACCCGGTCGGCTTTCTGCAGCCGGCCTTCGGAGTGTCTGCGGGGATCAGGGCGAAGCTATAGCGCCGGCGAGCGGGTAGCGTTGCGACCCGTCCTCTCGGGGCGGGGCCCGACACTGGCCCAATATGTTAAATGTCCCGGCCACCACTGCCTGCGGTGGGAGCGGGCAATAGCCGGCGACAGAGTGATATATTGAGGTCCTAAAAGACAACGACCCGGACACTTCAGGCAACAACCGGGCGTCCCCAGGGAGCTTCACCATGTCGTCGCGGCCGTGGGCGCGAGCCTCAGCCGGCGCAGTCAGGCGCTGGCGGCGCGCCCGTTCCGTCGCCGTGCTGGCCCTCGGGGCCTTTGTACTCGCCGGCTGCGGCGGCGGCGGCGGTGGAGGTGGAGGCAACTCCGGACTGTCGCTGTCGGTGTCGCCGCTGAATGTCGCCGTCTCGGCGACGACGGCGCAGCCTGCCCCGAGCGCGAGCGTTCAGGCGTCGGTGAGCGGCCAGCAGCAGAGCCAGCAGGTGTATCTCGCCGGCAAGTACAGCACCAACGGTATCCAGTCCGTCAGTCTCGGCGGTAGCACCTCCCCGGTCACCGTCACCATCACGTTCAAGTCCCCCGCGAGCCTCGGCGCAGGCACTTACACCGACACGCTGCAGCTGTCGGGCTGCTACGACCAGGCCTGCACGCAGCAGGTCACCAACAGTCCGCAGACGGTCTCGATCCAATACACGGTCACCGGCAGCGTGGTGCAGCTCACCGCGCTCTCGCCATCCTCGGCGGTGGCCACTGGAGCGGCCTTCACCCTCACCGCGACGGGCAGCAACTTCACTGCGCAGTCGGTGGTGCAGTGGAACGGCAGCGCGCGATCGACGACCTACGTCAGTGCCACGCAGCTGACCGCGCAGATTATGGCTGCCGACATCGCCGCTCCCGGCACCGCCTCGGTCAACGTGCTGGACCCGGTGAACGGCCCGTCGAATCCGCTCACCTTCACCATCCAGCCGGCGATGCTGACGCTCAACACGCTGTCGCCGACTTCGGTCGCTGTGGGGGGCCCGGGCTTCATGCTCACGGTGCTCGGCGCCGGCTTCAGCAGCTCCTCGATCGTGCAGTGGAACGGCGCGGCGCGGCCGACGACCTACGTGACCACGAACGAGCTCATCGCGCAGATCGCCGCCGCCGACATTGCCGCCGTGGGCAGCGCCTCGATCACCGTGCAGGACAGCACCAGCGCGGTCGGCACGACCGCGCCGCAGACCCTCACCATCGTGCCGGTGTCGAAGGATGCGACCGCGTTCCAGATGAACCCGGCGCACACCGGCGCGGTGACCTTCGCCTCGGTGAGCTTCCCCGCCTCCCCCACCTGGAGCGTCGATGTCGGAGGCACACCGTCTTACGCAGTCATCGCCAACGGAAAGGTCTATGTCACCGTCGCGATCGCCGGCGGCAGTTCCCAGCTGCTCGCCCTCGATCAGGCGACGGGAGCCACGGCGTGGGGGCCGGTCGTCCTGAGCGGGGCGGCCAACGCAGCCTACGACTCGCAGACGCTCTTCGTCATCAGCGCCCCCTTCTCGACCGCGGCAACGATCGAAGCGCTTGATCCGAGTTCAGGTCAGCTGCTCTGGAGCGCCCTTCTCACCGGCACGTTCGGGTACTCCTCCGCGGTAACCGCCGCCGACGGCGTCGTATTCAGCGCGGGATACGCGTTCGACCAGAAGACGGGCGCGACAGTGTGGCAGATCGGTGCCGCCGGTGGGGACAGCACCCCCGCGGTCACGGCCGACGGAATGTACCTGACATACCCCTGTACGACCATTGACTACCGACCGGCCACCGGCGAGACCATCTGGAGCAACAACACCGGCTGCAGCGGCGGCGGCGGCGGAACTCCGGTGGTCGCGAACCAGCTCCTGTACGCGCCGAATGGATTTGGAACGTACAACGGCTCGATCTTCAACGCCGAGACGGGCGCCCTGGCCGGCTCTTACGTGTCCGATAACCCCGGCGCATTCACCGCGAGCACCGGCTACTTCCTGCAGAGCGGCACGCTGCGCGGTGTGACTCTCAGTAACAACACCGTGATATGGAGCTTCGCCGGTGATGGCATGCTCGTGACCTCACCGATTGCGGTGAACCAGTACGTGCTGGTCGGCTCGTCCTCCGGAAACCTGTATGCCCTGGACGGCGCCACCGGCAGCCAGGTCTGGCAGGTGACCCTCGGGGCCGGACTGCCGCCTGGAGCGGGATGGGGCGCGGGACTTCCCCTGTCGGGCCTGGCGGCCGGCGACGGCCTGCTGGTCGTGCCGAACGGCACCAAGGTGACGGCCTACACCCTGTCCACCAATCCGTGACGGTCCACGAGTCCTCCGGCACCGGCGCGAAGTGCTAGGCTTCAGTCCGAACCATGAGCGAAGCCACGCAAGCTTCCGCACCCGGCACCGCGCCCACGGAGAATGAGCGCACCTGGGGGATGCTCGCGCACCTCGCGGCGCTCGCGGGTCTGCTGATTCCGGGTGGCGGACTCGTCATCGGACTCAACGCGCTCGGCCCCTTCCTCGTCTCGGTCGCCAAGGGCGATCAGTCCGACTTCGTTGCAGCGCAGGCGAAGGAGGCACTGAACTTCAACATCTCGGTCGCGCTCGCGGCGATCGTGTGTCTCGTCCTGTGGCTGGTCTTCATCGGGATTCTTCTCGGCGTTGCGCTCTTCATAACCTGGCTCGTCATGACGCTCATTGCAGCCATAAAGGCGAGCGAGGGCGTCGCCTACCGCTATCCCATCTCGCTGCGTCTGGTGAAGTAAGGGGCGCTCGTCCGAGCGCCGCGCGTCGACCACGATCTCCGTCCACTTGGCGCTAAGCTATTGTCAGTGAAAGAGTTTTCGCTGCTTTGAGCGCTTTACTAGTGTACTGGCTATATATACAGTATGGCCATGCGCCGCACGATCATTGGCCGGCAATCCTTTACCGGCCGGGGAGCCCTCTCCAACCCGCCTGGCCGCTTCGACCGCCAGAAACTCGAGGCGGTCGACGACGGTTGGTTTCTCGAGGAGTCACCCGACAGCATCGCGACGACTCTCGAGCCCGATCGCGCGCGTTCGGTGATAACCACCAACGACTCGCCGGACATCCCCTTTGACCAATCTATCAATCCGTATCGCGGATGCGAGCATGCGTGCTCGTACTGTGGTTGGGGTGGTACGCCGGTTCTCATGGCCGATGGACGTACCCGGCCCCTGTCCGCGTTGCGAGTTGGCGATGAGATCTACGGCACTGCGCGCACCGGATGGTATCGGCGCTACGTGAAATCCCGCGTGCTCGCGCACTGGAGCACCATCAAGCCCGCGTTCCGGACAACGCTGGAGGATGGCACCACGCTTGTGACCAGCGGGGATCACCGATTTTTCACGGAGCGCGGCTGGAAATTCGTAACGGGCACCGAGCAAGGCAGGCTACGCCGCCCGCATCTGACCACCTTCAACAAGCTAATGGGAACTGGAGCGTTTGCCGATTCGGTGATTCAGAACGGCGATTACCGCCGGGGGTATCTCTGCGGCATGATTCGCGGCGACGGGTATCTGGCAACGCCGGTGTACCGGCGGAAGGACGGCAGGACCGGAATTTGGCCGCAATTTCGCCTCGCGCTGTGCGATCAGGAAGCACTGGCACGGGCGCGG
>MNCZ01000003.1 GCA_001914695.1 Gammaproteobacteria bacterium 13_2_20CM_66_19
CGCGAGCGCCCAGCACGTGTTCGACCCGGTCGGCGGGCCCAGCGACGATTTGTGCGTCTTCGACACCACCAATCCGCCGAGTCACTGCACGCCGGCGAGCCTGGCGAAGATCCTGAGCGAAGACGTTCCAATCCGCAACGTCCTGGATCATCCCCCACAGCCGATCACGGCGCCGCTTTTCCTCGAGGGGGCGGACTCTTCGTTTACAGGCATCGACTTCGTGCCCGACTCCTTCGTCTCGGGCTCGGTTCAGAGCGGCGCGCTGCTGTACATACTGGAGGGCGATCTCGGATTCTCGGCGGCCAACAGCGGTTCGGACGAGGTTGGTCACGAAGTCAAGGTGGTCAACTTTCTCGACTCGGAAGACGGGCTGGTGTCGCTCAACATCTCGCGCTTCGCCAAGAACAACACCGCTGATCAGGCCTTCATCACCGGTGCGCACGGCTTGAATCGCCCGACCGACTTACGGTTCGGGCCGGACGGTTGCGCCTGGGTCGTGGACTGGGGTGCGGTGCGCGATCCGGGCCAGAGCGGGCCGGACACCAAGGTCAAGAACGCAGCCGATGGGCCGCTGCCTCAGATTCCGGGCACTGGCACGGTTTTCCGGATCTGCCGTAGCGATGAGTAGTCATGTAGGGCGTCGGGCGCGCCGCGGCGCGCTCGACGCCGATACCGCCCGCGTTGCGGTGGACGCGCACGAACGCCGCGCCAAATTCGCTCTCCAGCAAGGCAGCGCGGCTCTCAGATCCCGACGTACCAGGCCCAGCCGTTCCGGGGCTCGCTGAGCTTGCCCAGGTCTTCGAACCTGTCGGTGACGACGATGCGGTGCAGGAACTTCAGGCTCTTGTAACCGAGCTGCCTTTCCACGCGCAGCCGCAGCGGCGCGCCGTGCGCGATCGGGAGATCGCCGCCGTTCATGCCGTAAGCCAGAATCGTCTGCGGGTGCAGGGCGTCGAGCATGTCGATGCTCTCGGCGTCGTCGTCGAACGCATAGAAGCTCACGAAGCGAGCGCTCGGCCGTATACCGGCTGCCTCCAGCACCGTGCGCAAGGGCACGCCCGTCCATTCGGCGATCGCCGACCATCCTTCCTCGCAGGTGTGCTTGGTAATCTGCGTGCGCGCGGGGAAGTGCTGCAGATCGCTCAGCGAATAGCTGCCGGGCCTCGCCACGCTGCCTTCGACCCGCAGACGCCAGTCGGCGAACTGAGCACTCCGCAAGCGCTGGTAGAGCGCTCCATTTCTTTCGTTGTATGCCCACTGGTGCGGGTCGGCCGGATCGGTCGTGCCGATGGCGGGGATCGAGGTGATGTCGCTGCGCGAGTATTCCTTCGCCAGCGAGCGCGTGGGCAGCAGCAGGCGCTGCGCCCGGTAGGTGAGCAGGTCACCCATCCGCAGCACCTTGCCGTAGGTCGGCGGCTCGGTCTCCGAGCAGCCCCCGAGCAGCAGGCCACCCGCGGAGGCGAGTCCGGTGATGAGCGTGCGGCGGCTGGTGATGACGCATTCGCTATTCATGTTGGCTTTCCCGAAAGTCATGGCGCGCATCTGCCGCCCGAATCCCGATGTGGCGACCATCACGACGTGAACGACCACGAACAGCAGCAGCAAGGCAAACACGCAGAAATGAATCGTGCGGGCCGACTGGAATCCGCCGAACATCCCGCAGAGCCACGGATACGCTGCGGTTATCGCCGGAGACATTCCCATGCCGGTGATGACCATCAGCGGCAGGCCGAGGAAGACCACTGCGCAGTAGGTGCACTTCTGCACCAGGCCGTAGGGCGGTCCACCTGCCGCTGCGCGGATCTTGCGCTGCAGACGGCCGGTCAGGTCATTCCACAGCCTCTGCCTCGTCAGCTCGCCGGTCCGGGGCACGAGATCGCGCCTCAGGTGTCCGGTGAAGATCCCGGCAAGGAGATAAGCGGCCCCTGTCACGACCAGGAACCACGCCGCAAGGAAGTGCAGGCTCCGGGCCCAGCCATCCTGGTTCAGGATGCCGTAGGTGCGGACCGCGCTGACTGCGGAGCCAGCGTCCGGGAAGGACTGCGTGGCGACTGCCCAGCCGCCGTGCCGGTAGTTCCGGCTGACCGGCAGCTCGAGCAGCGCGGGCGTGAGGTCATTGCCGACCGCGCCCCAGTAGAGCCGCGGGTGAGCCATGAGGATGGTGAAGCCGGAGACGGCGAGCGTCAGCACGCTGCCAGCCACGATCCAGTGAGTGACTCTGACCCAGCGACTGTGGCCGGCGCCTGCGCTCGTGGTGTGCTGACTGGAGCTGGCCCGCGACATGGCGTTCCCCGAAGGCGCCCGGTCCTGTCCGATGCTCCCCGCGGTGGCCCGTGAAGTCCTAAGCCGGATTATCCGTGACGCGTTGACTCGGCAGCAAGGTGTGCTGCGCTGCGCGCTCAGATCCTGAACCTCTCCTTCAGCTCCCCCGCCATGCGGCGGCTCACGGCGAGTGGCGCCTCGCAGCCGCGCAGGCGCACGAAGTGCTGGCCCTCGGCGTTGCGCTCGATGCGCTCGAGGTGCTTGACGCCGACGAGGGCGTTGCGGTGGATGCGCACGAACGCCGCGCCGAACTCGCCCTCGAGCAGCCGCAGCGAATCCTCGATCAGGTCCTGGCCCTGCACATGGCGGACGGTGGTGTACTTCTGGTCGGCGAGGAAGTACTGCACCTCCTCGATAGGGATGAGCCGCAGGCCCTCGCGATGCCTCGCGGCGATGTGAGTGCGCCGCTCCCCGGCGCCCGCCGCGGCGAGCTTCTGCAGCTGCGCCCGGGTGAGGCGTCCGGCGCGCATCAGCGAAGCCGCGAGCTGCTCCTTGCGTACGGGCTTGAGCAGATACCCCACGGCATTCGCCTCGAAAGCCTCGACCGCGTAAGTGTCGTAGGCGGTGGTGAAGATCACCGCCGGCGGCTCCTCGAGCACGTTCAGATGCCGCGCCGCCTCGAGTCCGTCCATTCCCGGCATGCGCACATCGAGCAGCACCACATCGGGCGAGAGCTCGTGCGTGTGGGTGAGGGCCTCGCCGCCGCTCATCGCCTCGCCGACCACCTCGACGTCGGCGATCTCGGTGAGGAGGCTGCGCAGCCGCTCGCGCGCCGGCGGCTCGTCGTCGACGATCAGCACCTTGAGTTTCGCGGCGGCGCCCACGGCAGCAGTCAGGCCGGCTGCGCGGCGGCGGCAGGCACCGCGTTCTCGACGAGCGGGAACCTGAGCGTCACGATGTACTCCGCGTCGAAGCGGCCGGCCTTGATGAGCGCGCGCTCGCCGTACATGAGGGTGAGGCGCTCGCGGATATTGGCGAGCGCCAGGCGGTTGCCCTCGCGCTCGCCGGACACCGGATCGAGCGGGTTGCGCACCACGATGGTCACGAGTCCCCCGCTCACCTCGCCGCTGATGGTCACCGTGCCGCCCTCGGCGCGCGGCTCGATGCCGTGATAGATCGCGTTCTCGAGCAGCGGCTGGATCACGAGGCTCGGCACCAGCGCCTGGGCGGGCAGCGGGTCGGTTTTCCAGTCTATGTTCAGCCGCCCGCCGAGGCGCAGCTGCTCCATGCGCTGATAGGTGCGCGCCACCTCCAGCTCCTCCGCCAGCGTGATGGTGTCGCGCTTGTCGCTCAAGGTGGCGCGGAACAGGTCCGCCAGGTCCTGCACCGCGGCTTCCGCGCGCGCCGGGTTGCTGCGCGTGAGGGCGGCGATCGTGTTCATGCTGTTGAAGAGGAAGTGCGGGCGGATGCGTGCCTGGAGTGCGTGCACGCGGGCCGCGGCGCGCAGCTCGACGCTCCGGCGCCACTCGTGCGCCACGTAGAAGTAGCGCAGCGCGAGCCCCGTGACGACCAGCCCGATCCATACGTTGCGCAGCGCGAAGCCGAGCGTCGCCTGCGGAAACAGCGCCGCTCCGCCTGAGTCGATCACCATGCGCGTGCGTCCGATCAGGTACGCGCACACCGACACGGTCGCGACCAGCAGTGTGATGAGCGCCAGTACCGCCGCGGAGGCCGCCGGCACGGTGGCGCGCGAGAGCGGGCCGCGCAGCGCGCAGAGCAACCCCGAGCCTGCGAGCCCGATCCAAAGCAGGAACAGCGACGTGCGTACCAGGTCGGTCCAGAAGTCCACTTCGCTCTGCCGCGCCAGCGACAGCACGAATGCGGTCAGCTCCACGATCAGCACGATGGCGAGCGTGGTGTTTGAGGTGCAGAAGTCCGGCAGGTAGAGCGCGCGCTCGCGGCCGGAGTCGCCGTTCATGCGTCGCGGGCCGGCGCGCGCATGATGTTGGTGCGCTCGAACAGCTCGGCCTTGAGCCGGTACGTGGCCGAGATGTCCTCGTCGCCGAAGCCGCGCGCAATGAGCTCGATGTACTCGGCCAGCATCCGCTCGACGACCGGCAGCGCCACACCGAAGCGCGCCGCCATGTCGTGGCAGATGGTGAGATCCTTGGCGTGCAGCCGCACGCGGAAGCCCGCCGGGTAGGCGCCACGCACCATGTTCGGCGCGCGGTGCACGAAGTACCAGCTCGAGCCCGCGCCCTTGCCGAGCGTGTCGATGAGCTTCTCGAGCGGCAGTCCCTGCGCCCGTGCGAAAGCCATCGCCTCGGCGACCGCCTCGATGATGCCGGCGCACATGATCTGATTGGTGGCCTTGGCGGCCTGACCCGCGCCGGTGGGGCCGAAGTGCGCGATGGTGCCGCCGAGCGCCTCGAGGAGGGGCCGCGCGAGCTCGAAGCCCGCGGGCGTGCCGCCGGCCATGATGGCGAGCTTCGCATCGCGCGCGCCCTCGACGCCGCCGCTCACCGGGCAGTCGAGGAATTCGACGCCGCGGGGCTCGAGGAGCGCGGCGGCCTGGCGGGCGGTCTCGGCGCCGATGGTCGAGCAGTCGAGCATCAGCGCGCCGGACCTGAACCCGGGCGCCAGAGCACGCGTGACCTCGAGCACGTCCGCGTCGGCCGACACGCACGAGACCACCGCGTCGACCCCGGCGGCCAGCTGCTCGAGCGTCGCCGGGGCTGCGACCTTGAGCTCGGAGGCGAGCTTGCGCGCCTTGTCGGCGCTGCGGTTCCAGACCGCGCTCAGCATCCCTGCACGATGGAGATTGCGCGCCATGTGCTGCCCCATGGCGCCGAGTCCGACGAAAGCTGCGCGCATTGGTGTAGGCATTCCGGGCACGGCCCAGGCGGCCGCGGACCCCACTATAGAGCCTCAGGGGGCGCGCGCGGAATCGAGGGGCGGGACCGTTGCAGCGGCGCGAGCGCGGTCAGCTCGCACCGCGCCGCGGCCGAGTCAGCGCGAGGTGGCCTGGGCCGGATTCACCTTCGGCTCGGGGATCGGTTTCGGCTCGATGGGCTGGGGTTCGGGTATCGGCTGGTCCGGTGCGTACTCCGGCACGCTGCCGCACCGGTCCTGCACGTCCTTGCGCGCCTGCTCGCGATAAGCGTCGGCTGCAGCGTCCGAAAGATATTCGCGCTCGCCGTTCTTGTCCTCCTTGAACACGCGGCGTGACTGGATCGCCCGCATGTAGCGCTCCTTGGCGTTCTTGCACAGGACTTCGCGCGCCTTGGCGACATCCTGCTGCACCGCTCGCGCGTTGGCCTGATCGCTGAGCTCGGAGGAGACGCGGTTGTTCCCTGCCGTGAGGCTCTTCTGCTCCGCGGAGCGCGCCGAGGAGTCGAAAGTCACCGGGTGCGGCTTGACCGTCTTGATGAGCACCGACCCCGGCACCCACTGATCGCTGTAGTGCGTCACGCCCTGCTCATCGGTCCAGCGATAGACATCCGCCCGGGCGATGGTGAGCGCTCCGGCGAGAATCAGGGCGGTGATGGGTAGCAGTCGGGACATTGGGGCCTCCGCCGCGCAAGTATGGCGCCCGCGGCCCGGACAACCCTTGAACTCCGTCACATCCGGGGCAGGCCGGGCCGGTCGAGCGATCACACCATACCCACAAGCCGCCCCATTGCGCCAGAGGCAGCCTTCGCGTGGTGCGCGGCGCGCGATCTACAGGGGTACATTACAGGTCGTAGGCGCGCTCGCCGTGGGAGGTGATATCGAGCCCCTCGCGCTCCTCTTCCTCTGCGACCCGCAGTCCCACCAGGAGCTTCACCATGCGCAGCGCCACGTAGGCCACCACGGCGGTCCACGCGAACACGAGGCAAACGGCCTCGAGCTGAATGAGGAACTGCGTGCCGACTCCCGGGTAGCCGACGGCGCCCGTCGCCCAGTCGACCGAGCCCGGGCCGCCGAGCGCAGGGGCGTTGAAGATTCCGGTCATGAGCGCGCCGAAGATGCCGCCGATGGCATGCACGCCGAAGACATCCAGCGAGTCGTCGGCCCGGATGAGCCTCTTGAGCCCAGTGACCCCCCACAGGCACACGAGCCCGACGCCGAGCCCGATCGCAAACGCGCCGGGGATACCGACGTTGCCGGCGGCCGGAGTGATCGCGACCAGGCCCGCGACCGCGCCGGAGGCCGCGCCGAGCATCGAGGGCTTGCCCTTCGCGACCCACTCGCCGGCCGTCCAGGAGAGCACCGCGCAGGCGGTGGCGAGGTAGGTGTTCATGAAGGCGAGGGCCGCCGAGCCGTTGGCCTCGAGCGCCGAGCCGGCGTTGAAGCCGAACCAGCCGAACCAAAGGAGCGAGGCGCCGATCATGGTCATCGTCAGGCTGTGCGGCGCCATCGGCTCCCGGCCGAAACCGACGCGCTTGCCGAGCACGCAAGCGCCCACGAGTCCCGCGACGCCCGCGTTGATGTGCACCACCGTACCTCCGGCGAAGTCGAGCGCACCCCAGCGCCAGATGAGGCCTCCGGTAGCGCTCACCTCGGCGGCATGGGCCGTCTGGGTGTAGGCGTCGGGCCCGGGCCAGTACCACACCATGTGCGCGATCGGGCAGTAGCTGCAGGTGAACCAGATGAAGAGGAACAGCAGCACCGCGGAGAACTTCATCCGCTCGACGACCGAGCCGAGGATCAGGCAGCAGGTGATCGCCGCGAAGGTGCCCTGGAATGCCACGTAGACGAGCTCGTAGAGCGGGGTGTTGCGGCTGAAGGTCGAGGCCAGGGAGAAATTCTGGGTCACGGGGTCGAAGGTGCCGCGCAGGAAGAGGCGGCTGAATCCCCCGATGACCGAGTTGCCCTCGGTGAAGGCGAGCGAGTATCCGTAGATGCACCAGAGCACCGTCACCAGCGAGAAGCCCACGAACACCTGCACGAGCACCGAGAGCATGTTCTTGGTGCGCACCAGTCCGCCGTAGAACAGCCCGAGCGCCGGCACCGACATGAGCAGCACGAGCGCCGTCGAGGTGAGCATCCACGCCGTGTCGCCCTTGTTCGGTACGGGAGCGTCGGCAGCGCAGGCGAGCGCGGGCGCGAGCAGAGCGAAGAGCGCCGCCAGGCGGCTCGAGGCTCGGGCAAATCTCGCGGCGGTGGGCATCGCTCTCTCCTTAAATCCGGTCGATCGCATGACAAAACGCCCGCTGCGCCGGCGGTCGCCGGCGCGTAAGCTCTGGCTCGATGCGCGGATGACGTGCGCAGAAAGGGTGCAGATTCCGTGCCACTGCGGCTTTCGGAGCAGTTTCCGCGGCTTGCGCGAGCTGGCACGCCGTCAGGTGCACCGTTTTGGAGCTGCCGCGGTACTCCTTGCCTCAATTCGGGGCGCGCCAAGGCGCTGAGGTCAGACCATGGATTCATTTCGTATCGATGAGCTCGCACGGCGCCTGCTCGAGCGCGTGCCCCCGGCGCTGCGCAGCATGCAGCGGGACCTCGAGAGCAACTTCCGCGCGGTGCTGCGCGAGGGACTCGGCAAGCTCGATCTGGTGACCCGGGACGAGTTCGACGCCCAGACGCGGGTGCTCGAGCGCACGAGGGCCCGTCTCGAGGAGCTCGAGGCCCGACTCACCTCGCTCGAAGGCGCGGGATCCGCCGCCGCGCCCGCGGCCGGCGCGGCGCCGCCTTCCGATTCCCGACGGAGCTGACGCGACCCGCTTCCACACAGCACGGCAGCGGAGCGGTGATGTCGGTCGCGCGGGTCGCGTGCCGTGCGCTCGTTGGGCTGCAGGCCCCGCTCGTGCACGTCGAGGTGAGCCTCGCGAGCGGTCTGCCGGCTTTCTGTATCGTGGGCCTGCCCGCCACGGTGGTGAAAGAGAGCAAGGAGCGGGTGCGCGCGGCGCTCCTCAACTCGCGCTTCGAATTTCCCGCGGGCCGGATTACGGTGAATCTCGCCCCCGCCGATCTGCCCAAGGAGGGCGGACGGTTCGATCTCCCCATTGCGCTCGGAATCCTCATCGCCTCCGGGCAGATTCGGCCCCGCGGCGCTCGAGGGGGTGGGGGCTGCGAGACGCGCGAGTTCTACGGCGAGCTGGGCCTCACCGGCGAGCTCAAGCCCGTGCGAGGACTGCTCCTCGCCGCCGCGCACGCGCAGCAGCAAGGTCACGAGCTCGTGGTGCCGCGGGCCAATGCCGCCGAGGCCTGCGTCGTGGCCCCCGAGCGGGTGCGCGCGGCCGGTCACCTGCTCGAGGTGTGCGGGCATCTCAGCGGCGCGGCGCCCCTGCGGGCCTGTGCGCCCCCGCGCGGCGATGAGAACCGGGACGCCCCGGGCGCGCGCGGCGCGCCGCTCGATCTCGCCGACGTCCGCGGGCAGCTCATGCCCAAGCGTGCGCTCGTGATCGCCGCCGCCGGCGGCCACAGCCTGCTAAAGCTATTTATTATAGGGACCGAATGCGTGGAGATATTGTAAAAACCATGCTCGCCGTGTGGCGGTGATGCGGTACTACGGAAATTATTTTCCCAAAGCGCTTAAAAATCCGTATGCAAGCGGGCGCGTAATGCGGCGTTGCGGTTTCGG